>CAXTMA010000072.1:9386-16149 GCA_964245015.1 uncultured Beijerinckiaceae bacterium
GTCAAGGCCGGAGGACGGGGATGCCAACGAGCGAGGGAGCCGCGATCGCGTCGGGCGTGCGCGTGCGCGCCCAGGCGGAGATCCGCGAGCGGGCCCGGCGGGCGGCATCGGGTTTCGAGCGGTTGGGGGTGGGCGAGGGCGACGCCGTCGCGCTGCTGCTGCGCAACGACTTCGCCTTCTTCGAGGCCGGGCTCGCCGCCGGGCTGATCGGAGCCCGGGCCGTGCCCCTCAACTGGCACGCCGGTGCCGACGAACTGGCCGATCGGCTGGTTGATTGCGGGGCGAGGATCGTCGTCGCCCACGACGACCTCGCGCCGGCGCTGCCGCGTGAACTCACGATCCTGCGCGTCGCCACCCCGCCCGAGATCCGGGCAGCCTATGGCCTGCCGGAGGCGGCAACCCACCTCGATCGCGCGCCGGACTGGGACGGCTGGCTCGCCACCCATCCGCCGCGCGAGGGTTCGGCCGCCAGCGCGCCGCCGGCGACCCTCTACACCTCCGGCACCACCGGGCCGCCCAAGGCGATCCGCCGCGCCGCGGCACCGGCCGGGCACCGCTCGGGGCGTGCCCTCGCGGTCTACGGCCTCGACTTTGCCCCACCGATGCGCGTGCTCATCAACGGGCCGATGTACCATTCCGTGGCCAACGCCTATGGGCGGCTCGCCCTGCAGGTCGGGGCCGACATCGTGCTGCAGGCGAAGTTCGATCCGGCCGAACTGCTCGCCCTCGTGGCCCGTCACCGCATCACCCACATGCACGTCACGCCCGCGATGATGGTGCAGCTCTGGCGGCTGCCCGAGGCGGTGAAGGCCGGCAGCGACCTGTCCTCGCTGCGCTACGTCGTGCACGGCGCCGCGCCATGCCCGCCGACGGTCAAGGCCGCCTGCCTGGACTGGTTGGGCGACATCCTCCACGAATACTACGGTTCGACCGAAACCGGCCTTCTCACGCGCTTGCGGCCGGCCGACGCCCGGCGCAAACCGGGCAGCGTCGGCCGCGCGCTGCCCGACGTGCGGCTGGAGATCCGCGACGGCCGGGGCCGAAACCTGCCGGCCGGCTCGGTCGGCGACGTCTTCGCCATGTCGCCGGCGACGGACGGCGCCGCCGTGACGGCCGGCGACATCGGCTCGCTCGATGCCGACGGTTTCCTTTTCCTGCGCGGCCGCGGGAGCGAGATGATCCGTTCGCGCGGGGGGCACGTCCATCCCGCCGCCGTGGAGGCGGTCCTGCTCGGCCTCGACGGCGTCAAGGACTGCGCGGTCTTCGGTCTCGCCGACGACGAGGGCGGGCAGGGGGACGGCGAATTGGTGTGCGCCTGCGTCGAGCCGCTTCCCGGCGCGCACCTCGACGCCGACACGCTCGGCGCGGAGTTGGCTGGGCGCCTCGCCGAGGCCGAGCGGCCGAGCGTCGTCGAGATCGTCGCGCACCTGCCGAGGGAAGACTCCGGCAAGATCTTCAAGAGCGAGCTGCGCCGGCGCTATTCGCGAGCGGTCGGTCGCCGCCCGCCGGGCTCCGATTGAGGGCCGAGCATCGAACCCTCGGTCAGCTCCGGTGCTCTGACATGTTGTAGCGCATCGGGTTCATCCGAGACCGCTGCGCCCTTTTCGGTCTGATGCCCTGGATGCGCCTCCTTCGTCCGCTTGCCCTTAGCGGCGTGGCCTTGATGGCTTGGCCGTGATGGCCGGCGGCGGCAGGTTGCCGCCGTTCCGCGAATGCCCTAGCCAGGGCCGTGCGCGATGGCGCCGACCAGCCGGGACAAGATCCGGGTTGGGATGTGGTTGCAACGGGATCAATCGAGTGTCGCAAGGGGATGGAGCAGATGCCGTACCCGCCGATGTCGCATCTGCCAACATCGTGTCCTCCGTTGCCGCGTCGGCCAAGGTAACGATCGCCAAGACGCGAACCGGCATCGAGGGCTTCGACGACATCACCTTCGGCGGCCTGCCGACCGGCCGGCCGAGCCTCGTGTGCGGTTCGGCCGGCTGCGGCAAGACGCTGTTCGCGATCACCTTCCTCGTCAACGGCGCGACCCTCTACGGCGAGGCCGGCGTGTTCGTCTCCTTCGAGGAGCGCGCCGCCGATCTCGCCGCCAACGTCGCCTCGCTGGGGTACGACCTCGACGGCCTCGTCGCGCAAGGCAAGCTCGCCATCGACCACGTTCGCATCGAGCGCAGCGAGATCGAGGAAAGCGGCGAATACGACCTTGAAGGACTTTTCATCCGCCTCGGCTTCGCCATCGACTCGGTTGGCGCCAAGCGCGTCGTCCTTGACACCATCGAGACGCTGTTCGCCGGCTTCAACGACGCCGCCCTTCTGCGATCCGAACTGCGCCGCCTGTTCGGCTTCCTCAAGGATCGCGGCGTCACCGCCGTCATCACCGGCGAGCGCGGCGACGGTCAGCTGACCCGCCAGGGGCTGGAAGAATACGTCTCCGACTGCGTGGTGCTGCTCGACAATCGCGTGGTCGACCAGATCACCACGAGGCGCCTGCGCGTCGTCAAATACCGCGGCTCGGCCCACGGCACCAACGAGTACCCGTTCCTGGTCGACGACGGCGGCATCTCCGTGCTGCCGATCACCGCGGCGGATCTGAGCTATGCCGCGTCGCACGAGGTGGTGGCGACCGGCATCGCCGGGCTCGACGCCATGCTCGGGCCGGGCGGCGTGTACAAGGGATCCAGCGTGCTGGTGTCGGGGGTCGCCGGCACCGGCAAGACGACGGTGCTGACCCACATCCTGGATGCCGCCTGCAAACGCGGGGAACGCTGCCTCGCCTTCGTGTTCGAGGAAAGCGGCGCCCAGATCACCCGCAACGCCCTTTCCTTCGGCGTCGATCTGCGCCCCCACGTCGAGGCCGGCCTTCTGCGCTTCCATGCGGCCCGCCCGACCCTGTTCGGCCTGGAAACGCACCTTGCCGGCATGAACCGCGACATCGGGCGCTTTGAACCGAGCGTGGTGGTGGTCGATCCCGTGTCGTCGCTGGAAGGGCCGGCGCGCGAGGTGCAGGCGACGCTCCTGCGGATGGTTGATCTGCTGAAAAGCCGGATGATCACCGCGGTGTTCACGAGTTTGCGACGCGAAGGATCCTTCGAGACCGGCAACGACCTCGGCCTGTCCTCGTTGATGGACGTGTGGATCAAGCTCGTGGACGTTGAAGCCAACGGCGAGCGGACGCGAACCCTTTACGTCATCAAAGCCCGCGGCATGAGCCATTCCAACCAGGTCCGCGAGTTTCAGATCACCGCCGACGGCGTCAAGCTGCTCGTCCCCTACGTGGGCGCGGCCGGCGTGCTCACGGGAACCGCGCGGATCGTCCGGGAAGCGGAAGAGCAAGCGACGCTGCTGGTTCGCCGGCAGGAGGGCGAGCGCCGCCGCCGCGAACTGGCGAGGCGACGCGAGGCGGTGGAGCGTCAGATCGAAGAGCTGCAGGCCAGCCTCGATGCGCATGCCGAGGAGGAGCGGATCTTTGTTGGCGAGGAAGACAGCCAGCAGAGCACGCAAGCGATGGAGCGCGACGTGATCGCCCGGCGCAGGGGCTTCGCGGAGTGAGCGCGGCGGAAGGCACTCCGGGGCAAGGGCTGGATCTTGAAGGCGAGGCGGCGCGCGCCGACGCCGATCCCGGCCACTACCACCTCCGCCTCTACGTGGCGGGACAAACGGCCAAGTCGCTGCGGGCGACGGCCAACCTGCGCCGCGTCTGCGAGGAGCACCTCGCCGGACGCTACGACATCGAGCTGATCGACCTGATGCAGAATCCCAAGCTTGCCGCCGGCGACCAGATCCTCGCCGTACCGACGCTGGTTCGCCGCCTTCCCGCGCCCTTGAAGCGCATCATCGGCGACCTGTCCGACACCGACAAGGTACTCGTCGGGCTGGATATCCGAGCCAAGGCCGTCGGCGTTTGAGCGCGGAGGCGGCGGGTCCGGTTCCGGCGCGCTACCTCCTCCGCCTGTTCATCGCGGGTACGACGCCGCGCTCCCGTCGCACGATTGAGAACCTGCGTCGCATCTGCGACACTTATCTCCCCGACGGCTTCGATCTTGAAGTGGTCGACATCTACCAGCAGCCGCATCTCGCCGAGGAGTTCCAAGTCGTGGCCGCGCCGACCCTGGTGAAGATCGCGCCGGCACCGCTGCGGCGCATCATCGGCGACCTGTCGGACGAAGGTCGCGTGCTGCGTGGCCTTGATGTCAGCGAGCCCGCGCCATGAGCCAGGACGAGGCGGCCTCTTCGGCAATGTCCCTGACCGCTGCCACGGCCCGCATCCGCGAGCTGGAAATGCGGTTGGAAGAAACCGAGGACACGCTGGAAGCGATCCGGCGCGGCGACTTCGACGCCGTGGTCGTGCAGGGACCCGACAACGAGCAACGCATCTACACGCTCGACACCGCCGACCGTCCTTATCGCGCGCTGATCGAGCAGATCCGCGAAGGTGCCTTCACTCTCGCCGCCGACGGGCGCCTTCTTTACTGCAACCGCCAGCTCGCCGAGCTGTTCGGCGTGCGGCAGGAGCGGCTGATCGGACGTAGGCTCGACGCCTTCTTCAGCGAGGCGGATGCGGCCGTGCTGGCCTCCCTGCTCGCCGAGGCGCTGGATGGGGCCGCCCGCGGTGAACTCACCATCGCCGCCGGGCAGCGGGCCCCGCAGCCCGCCTATCTTTCGCTGAGCCTGCTCGCCCGCGACGAATCCCAGCCGATCTTATGCGGGGTCCTCACGGATCTGACCGAACAGAAGATGCACCTGCGCGAACTGTCGGAGGCCAACACGCGGCTGCAAAGCGAAAGCGCGCAGCGCGAGCGGGTGGAGGAAGCGCTGCGCCAGTCGCAGAAGATGGAGGCGGTCGGCCAGCTCACCGGCGGCGTGGCGCACGATTTCAACAATCTCCTCACCATCATCCGCTCGTCCGTCGACCTGCTGAGGCGCCCCAGCGTGACCGAGGCGCGGCGGGAGCGCTACCTCGAAGTGGTGTCCGACACGGTCGACCGGGCGTCCCGGCTGACCAGCCAGCTTCTCGCCTTCGCCCGCCGCTCGACGCTGAAGCCGGAAATCTTCGATCTCGGCGAAAAGCTCGGCGGCGTCGCCGACATGCTCGACACCGTGACCGGGGCCCGCATCCGCGTGGTCACCGCGCTGCCCGAGCGACCCTGCTTCGTGCGCGCCGACCTCAGCCAGTTCGAAACCGCGCTCGTCAACATGGCGGTCAACGCTCGCGACGCGATGGACGGTGAGGGGCTGCTGACCTTGCAGCTCGCCTGCGGCCGCACCTTGCCCTCGATCCGCGGCCATGGCGGCTCGGATCAGCTGTTTGCCGTGATTTCGCTGACCGATACCGGAGCTGGCATCGCGCCCGACCAGATCAAGCACGTGTTCGAGCCGTTCTACACAACCAAGGAGATCGGCAAGGGAACAGGCCTCGGCCTCAGTCAGGTGTTCGGCTTCGTGAAGCAGTCGGGCGGCGACGTGGAC
Source organism: uncultured Beijerinckiaceae bacterium (assembly GCA_964245015.1). Lineage (GTDB taxonomy): Bacteria > Pseudomonadota > Alphaproteobacteria > Rhizobiales > Beijerinckiaceae > RH-AL1. The sequence goes on from CAXTMA010000072.1 coordinate 14,853, forward strand.
GTGGAAAGCCGGCTTGGCCTTGGCACGACCTTCACCTTGTACCTGCCGGAGGTCGAGGCGCCGGTCGAGCAAGCGCGCGCGGCGGCCGAGGAGCAGGAACCGCAGGGCAGCGGTCAGCGCGTGCTGGTGGTGGAAGACAATATCGGGGTCGGTGAATTCTGCACCCAGATGCTGCAGGACCTCGGCTACCGCACGCATTGGGCAATGAACGCCGAGGAAGCGCTGGCCACGCTGGGCGAGAGCGGCGCCGGCTTCGACGTGGTGTTCTCGGATGTGGTGATGCCCGGCATGGGCGGCGTCGCCCTCGCCGAGGAACTGCGCCGTCGCCTGCCATGGCTGCCGGTGGTGCTCACCTCCGGCTACAGCCACGTGCTTGCCCGCGACGCCGGCCACGGTTTCGATCTGTTGCACAAGCCCTATTCCGCCGAACAACTGTCGCGGATGCTGCGCAAGGCGGCCCTGCGCCGGCACGCGTAAGCGCGACGCGCAGCATGCGGCGTGACGATCGGGCGCAGCAGCCGACCCTTAGGGGAAGGCCGACCGTCTCCTTCTAAAGAGGTATCGACAAAAAACCTTCATCCCAACGCAAGAAATTCTGCAATTCGGACGCTATGCCGGCCTTCGCGCCTCATGCTAGGCAGAAGGGGAATAAGCAAGAACGCGCGATTGTCCAGCGCTTCGCGTTCCAAGGAGCCTAACATGACGAAATCCGATGCCGGTTGGGGGACTTCGAGCGCCTTTTTCGCCGCAGATCTGCACACGGTTGATCCCGATATGGCCAAGGCCATCGATCAGGAGCTTGGACGCCAGCGCGACGAGATCGAGCTGATCGCCTCCGAGAACATCGTTTCCAAGGCGGTGATGGAAGCGCAAGGGTCGGTTCTCACCAACAAATATGCCGAAGGTTACCCCGGCCGGCGTTATTACGGCGGCTGCCAGTACGTCGATATCGCCGAGAAGCTCGCCATCGAGCGCGTCACCAAGCTGTTCGGCGTCGGCTTCGCCAACGTGCAGCCGAATTCGGGCAGCCAGGCCAACCAGGGCGTCTTCCTGGCTCTGCTGCAACCGGGTGACACCTTCATGGGCCTCGACCTGGCCGCCGGCGGCCACCTGACCCACGGCTCGCCGGTCAACGTTTCGGGCAAATGGTTCAAGCCGGTGCCCTACGGCGTCACCAAGGATACCTACCGCATCAACATGGACGAGGTCGAGAAGATCGCGCTGGAGTGCCGCCCAAAGCTCATCATCGCCGGCGGCTCGGCCTATCCCCGCATCTGGGACTTCCCCCGCTTCCGCG
>CAXTMA010000073.1:0-16139 GCA_964245015.1 uncultured Beijerinckiaceae bacterium
TCACCACCACGGCGGTGTCGTCGAGGTCGGGGAAGTGCGCGTTGTTGTACTGGAACGCCCAGCCGCCGGGGCGTACGTCCGGTCGCTGCGAGGCCCAGTCGCCCACGACGTCCAGCTCCTGGCGCGGCTTCAGCCAGTCGAGGCAGGCCTTGACCGCGTCGGAATGGCGCTCGTGGCCAGCTTCCATCAGCGCGTGGGCGGCGAGCGAAGTGTCCCACACCGGCGACACGCAAGGCTGGAGGTAGGCGTAGTCGTCGTACTCGACGACGAGACCCTCGATCGCTTCCATCGCCTGACGCAGGCGCGGATCGTCGGTCTCCGGGCTCAGCGCGGCGTACATCATCGCCGAATAGGCCATGGCGGGATAGATCGCGCCCAGACCGTCGCTCCCGTTGAGCCGCTCGGAGGTGTAGGCCTCGGCCTTGGCGATAGCGCTGCGCCGCGAGCTTCCGGGGAAGTAAGGCTCGCTGACGCGCAGCACCGCATCGACGCAGTTGAACACCACCGTCCAAAGCGGCGATTGCCCGACGCCGCTCGCCCAGCGCCGCACCTTGTCGGGCGCGACGGTGAACAGTTCGGGAATGTGCACGTCGCGCGGGTTCTTGGCGCGCGGCTTGAGGGCGTGCACGACCATCATCGGCGCCAGCACCGTGCGCGCCCAGTAGCTCACCTTGTCGAGGTGGAAGGGGAACCAGCGCGGCAGATGCATGATCTCGACCGGCATGACCGGAACGGCCGACCACGGCACCTCGCCGAACAGGGCGAGCAGGGCGCGGGTGAAGACGTTGGCCCGCGCCGCGCCACCGTGCTTCAGGATGGCTTCGCGCGCCCGCAGCATGTGCGGCGCGTCGGCGGGGTCGCCGATCATTTTCAGGGCGAAGTAAGCCTTCACGCTCGACGACATGTTGAAGCCGCCGTTCTCGAACAGCGGCCAGCCGCCGCGCGCCTTCTGCCGGTCGCGGATGTAGCGGGCGAACTTCAGTTCGAGCCGACGCTCCAGCGCTTCGCCGCGGAACGCCTTGAAAAGGATATATTCACTGGGAATCGATACATCGGCTTCGAGCTCGAACACGAAGTGACCGTCCGGCCGCTGCGTTTGCAGCAGCGCCTCCGTGGCGCGGTCGATCGCGCGGTCCAGCCCGTCCTGCGCCAACGGCGGCGGAGCTTCCTCGCGGGTTGCAGTCAACAGCACTCTTGTGTCCTCGCGGATGGTGTCCGGGAAAAGCCACGAAAGGCTCGCAGATTTCCGCGACACACACCTACTAAAAAATTCATCCGGCAAGCCCGTTTCGATGGCTGCGGCGCTGGAATCACGCCAAGGCCCTCGAACCCAACGCGTCACGCCAGCAGCGCAGCCGCCGTGTTGCCCGATCGGATCGACCCCTCAATGGTGGCGGGAAGTCCCGTCGCCGTCCAGTCGCCAGCCAATACGAGGTTAGAGAACGCGGTTATCGGGCCCGGGCGCCTCGCGTCCTCCGCCGGCGTCGCGGCAAAGGTCGCGCGCTTTTCCCGGATGACCTGCCACGGCGGCAGCGGATCGGCGATCCCGGTGGCGCGACGCACGTCCGACCACAGGGTGCGGGCGAGTTCGTCGCGCGGCACGTCGAGCAGCCGGTCGGCACCGCTGATCGTGATCGAGATCCTGTCCTCGAAGGCGAAGATCCATTCGGCCGTGGCGTTGATCAGGCCAAGGATCGGCGGCAGCCCTGGGCTGGTCGTCCCGGGCGCGATCTTGAAATGAGCGTTCACGATCGAGCGGAAGGCGCGCGGCGCGTCGAGGTCGGGCACGAGCGCGGCCGCCGCCGTGGCCGGCACGGCCAGGACGACGCGGTCGTCCGGCCCGAGCGCGACCTCTTCGTCGGCGAAGCGCAGCCGGTCGACGCGCGCTCCGTTCCGCTCCTGGGCGAAGCTCATGGCGCGCAGCGCGGATTCGAAGCGCACGGTTGCGCCCTTGGCGGCGAGATGGCGCAGCGCCGGATCCACGAAGGCGGCGGCAAGCCCGTGGGCGGCGACCAAAGGCTGGCAGGCCGAGCCGCCCTTAGCCAGCGTGTCGCGGATGATCGCCCCCGCCAGCGCGGCCGAGCTTTCCGGCGGGTCGGTGTTGAGCGCGGCCAGCAGCAGCGGCTGCCACAGGCGCTCGTAGAGCAGGCCGTCACAGCGCATGGTGGCGCCGATCGTCGTTGCCCGATCGGCGCGCAGGAGCTTGGCCAGGGCGAGGTAGTCGCGCGCGCGGGTGCCTGGCACGCGGCGCTTGCGCGAGAAGATCCACCACGGCAGGCGCCCGGCGTTGGGGCGTACCGTCCAGCGCTCGCCGCTGGCGAGATCGACGAAGGGAAACTCGGCCCCCGGCGGTCCCTTGAGCTTGTCTTCGCCCCCGACCTTGCGCAGGAAAGCGCGCGCCGCCGCATTGCCCGACAGCACGAGGTGGTTGCCGTTGTCGATCATCATGTCGAGCGAGGCGTCGTGATACGACCGGCAGCGCCCGCCGGCGAGCCGCGAGCCTTCGTGAAGGATCACCGCCCGCCGCCCGTCTGCAAGCGCCACGGCGGCGGCCAGGCCGGCCAGCCCGCCGCCCACCACGTGAACGGTGCCCTGCCCGGCCCTTCGCGCGGCGACGCCCCGGCCCGGCGCTCCGATCGGATCGCGTCCGCTCACAGCAGCCCGTGCCGCAGCATCGAGAGGGCGAAGCGCGCCTTGGACACGCGCACGCGCCGGCGGGGCTGGGCGAAGCCGCGCGCAACCGTTTTGGCGAAGATCTCGCCGTAGGCCTCGAACATGATGCGCGGCGCCTTGACGCTGGCGCGGGAACAGCGCGCCATGATCGCGCGGGCTTCGGCGAAGTGGGCGCCGGCCCGCTCGGCGACGGGGGTGCAAGCCTGCGGCAGGCGGGGATCGGCGGCGACCTCCAGGGGCGCGAGGTCGCGGACGCTTGCCGCGATGCCGGCGGCGTCCAGCGCTTCGCGCGGCAAGTAGAGCCGGCCGATCGCCGCATCCTCGTCGATGTCGCGCAGGATGTTGGTGAGTTGCAGCGCCCGGCCGAGGTGATGGGCGAGCGCCGGCCCTTGCGCATCCGGCGTCCCGAAGATGCGCACGGACAGCCGTCCGACCGCGCTGGCCACGCGGTCGCAGTAAAGGTCCAGCGTCGCCCAATCGGGCGCGCGGATGTCGGCTTCGACGTCCATGTCCATGCCGTCGATCACGGCGTGAAAGTCCTCGCGGCGGAGATCGAAGGCGCGGATCGCCACGGCGAGATCGTGCAGGTGGCCGGGCGGCGCTCCGTTCGCGGCGGCCCCAGCATAGATCGCATCGATGTCCGCCCGCCAGCGGTTCAGCGCGGCATGGCGCAGCGGGCGCGGCCCGCCCTCGTCGGCGATGTCGTCGACGTGGCGACAGAAGGCGTAGATTTCGTACATCGCCTGCCGCTGCGGCTTGGGCAGGATGCGCATGGCGAGATAGAACGAGCTTTTGCGGGCATGGTCGGCGCTCGGCGCCGCGCTCTCGTTCCCCGGCAAGCCGGCCTCGCCCAATCCCGGCTTCATGCCGCCTCGCCCGCGCGCCGGCGCCCGGCTTCGCCCGGCGTCAGCAGCGACCCGGCGGCTCCGAGCAGGGCCTGCCACAGGGCGCCGGCCTTCGACAGGTGAACGCGCTGGCTCAGGGGATCGCGGGTTTCGAGCCGGCGGTTCAGCGTGGCGGCGAGTCGGCCGATCACCGCCGTTTCCAGCCGCAGCCGCCGGTCCCGCACCTGGGGCGACAGCAGGCGGCCCTGCGCGACCAGATCGGCGTTGCGCCGCGCCGTTTCGCGCAGGGCGGCGAGCAGCGGCGGCAGCGCCACCGGCTCGCCCAGCATCGCCACGTCGGCGCCGTGCCGAGCGAGCGCGTCGGCCGGCACGTAGACGCGATCGATGCCGCGGAAATCCTTCCCGCAGTCCTGCAGGTGGTTGATCACCTGCAGCGCCGCGCAAAGCGCATCGTTGGCGCCCCACGTCCGCTCCCCTTCGCCGTGGACATCGAGTACGAAGCGCCCGACGGGGGCGGCGGAGTAGCGGCAGTAGGTCATCAGTTCCGCCCAGTCGGCCGTGCGCTGCTTGGTGGCGTCCATGCGGAAGGCGACGAGGAGATCCTGCGCGTGGCGCGGCGTGACGCCGCTGCGCCGCAGCGCGTCGCGCAGAGGCACCGCGACCGCCACCGCCTCGCCGCGCCCGAGCAGCGTGTCCTCGAACAGGTCGAGCCGCCGGATCTTCTCCTCGGCCGGCAAGGCCGGACTGTCGGCGACGTCGTCGGCCGCCCGCGCGAAACGGTAGAAGGCGAGGATCGCCGGGCGGTGCCGCGGCGCGATGAGGCGCGAAGCGACGGGGAAGTTCTCGCCCTTCTCGTTCTTGCTGGCGGACACCTCCACCCTCGACATGACAGACTTCCCCATCCCGGACGGGCACCGACGGCCCGCGCTCGCCGCCGCGTCTGCGGGTTCGTTACAGGAGGTGCCGCGCCAAGGCAAAAGGCGAGCGCCGTGATGGCGCGGGCCCTGACCGCGGCCGTCGCTTTCGCCACGACCCGCTCGCGCGGGCTTGCCGCCGGCCCGGCCTCGGCCGCGCAAAGCCTGTGACCCCCGCGCCACGACCGTTAACCAAATGTTTCCCTTTGATTGGCAAATGCTTAACGGAGCGGGTCTAATGCGTGAGAGCCTTGTTAATGACCGATTCGCCGCCGCAGGTGCGGAGAATGCGAGCTTCGGTATGGTGTCAGCGCAATGGGTCATGAACGCAGCGATGGCGGCACGGCCCGAGGCGGGCGCCCGCCGACCCTGCGCCGCTCGGGTCGTCCGGCAATCCCTGTTCCGCCGTCCCTGTTCCCGCCCGGCATGAACCGGGCCGCCCACGCTTGGGCGGTCAGCCGGGCGGCTGCCGGCTTGCTGACGGCCTGCTTGCTGACGGCCAGTTTGGCGACGACCATCCTGGCGGGCGGCGTCCTGCCGGCGGGGGCCGAACAGCTCGACGCCCATTACAACATCAACATGCTCGGGCTGAAGATCGGCGATCTCCACGCCAGCGGCTCGCTTCAGCCGCAGACCTACCGCATGGACCTCAGCGCCCACCTGACCGGCATCGCGGCGATGATGTCGAACGTCAGGATGGCGCTGGCTTCGACCGGCGCGGTGAGCAAGCGCGGCACGATGGCGCCCTCGACCTATGCGACATCCGCCGTGAACTCGGAAGAAACGCGGACGCTGCGGATGGCGCTCAACGCCGGCAACGTCAAGGCCGTCGAGATCACCCCGCCGCCCGAGTTCCGCGGCGAGCGGGTTCCGGTGACGGAAGCCAACAAGCGCAACATCCTCGATCCCACGAGCGCCCTGATCATGCCGGTGCCGGCCAAGGAGTCGCTGGTGGGACCGGCCGCCTGCGCCCGCACGCTGCCGATCTACGACGGTTACGCCCGTTTCGACATCGCCCTGCGCTACGTGGGCGAACGCGACGTGAGCGTGGCCGGCTACAACGGCCCCGTGTCCGTCTGCTCGGCGCGCTACCGGCCGATCTCGGGCCACCTCGTCAACTCCCGCGCCACCGCCTTCATGGCCCAGAACGACGGCATCGAAGTATGGCTCGTGCCGGTCGAGCACGCCCACATGGTCGTGCCCCTGCGGGTGATCATGCCGACCATGGCCGGCCAGCTCGACGTCGAGGCGACGGATTTCCAGCTCGGCGACTCTGCCCAAACCACCCAGTAGACCCCACTTCCGGCGCATGCCCGGACCCATGCCGCCGACCCCGCCGCTCGTTCTGCGCTTGGCTTTGCGAGACCTGCGGGGCGGCTTCGGGGGCTTCGGGATCTTTCTCGCCTGCATCGCGCTGGGCGTCGCGGCGATCACGGGCGTCGGCTCGGTGTCCCGCTCCCTGTCGGACGGCCTTGCCGCCCAGGGGCGCACGATCCTCGGCGGCGACGTGTCCTTCGGCCTGATCCAGCGCGAAGCGAGCCCCGACGAACTCGCCTTCTTCCAGGGCCACGGCAGGCTGGCGGAGGTGTCCGTGCTGCGCGCGATGGCACGACGCGACGCCCGCACGGACGCCAACGGGCTGTCCGACTTCGGTGATACGGCGCTTGTCGAGCTGAAGGCGGTCGGCGACGCTTATCCCGCCACGGGCGCGGTCACGCTCGATCCGCCGGTCCCGCTCGGCGAAGCGCTGGCGAAGACGGACGGCACCTTCGGCATCGTCGCCGACCCGGCCCTGGGGGCACGCCTCGGCCTGAAGACCGGCGACGTCCTGCACATCGGCGAAGCGACGTTTCAGCTGCGCGCCCTGCTCAGGGCCGAGCCGGACAAGCTCGCCGCCGGCATCGGCTTCGGCCCGCGCGTGCTGCTGTCCGACGGCGCCCTGGCCGCCTCCGGCCTGGTGCAGCCGGGTTCGCTGGTCCGCCATCTCTACCGCGTGTCGCTGCCCGATGCCGCGCCCGGCCAGCCGGCAAGCGCGGCCAGCCTTCACGCCTTCGTCGACGAGGCGGCCAAGCGCTTCCCCGAAGCCGGCTGGGAAGCGCGCACCCGCGAGAACGTGTCGCCGCAGTTCACACGCGATCTCGAACGCTTCACCCAGTTCCTCACGCTCGTCGGCCTGACCGCGCTGGTGATCGGCGGCGCCGGCGTGGCCAACGCGATCCGCGGCTTCGTCGGGCGCAAGCGGCCGGCGATCGCCACCATGAAGTCGCTGGGAGCGACCGGCACCTTCGTGTTCGCCCTGATGCTGATCGAGGTGATGAGCATCGCGGCGGTGGGCATCGCCGCAGGGCTCCTCGTGGGGGCGGCGATGCCTTTTGCCGTGTCGGCCGCCTTTGCAGCGTCGCTGCCCTTCCCCCTCGCCCCTTCGATCTACCCCGCACAGATCGCCGCCGGCTTCCTTTACGGCGCCTGGACGGCGCTGGCCTTCTCGCTCGGGCCGCTCGGGCGCGCCCACGACATCCCCGTGTCCGCCCTGTTCCGCGATCAGGTCGAGCCCGACAACCGCCGCCTGCGCCCGCAATATGTCGTGATGATCGCCCTCGCCGGCCTGGGGCTGGCGGCGACCGTGCTGGGGCTGTCGCACCAGCGCACCTTGACGATCATCTATCTCGCCGCCACCGCCGGCGGCTTCGTGGTGCTGCGGCTGGTGGCGTGGCTGCTGATGTTGGGCGCCAAACGGGTGCCGCACTCCCGGCGCGTGGCGCTGCGGCTGGCGCTGGCCAATATCCACCGCCCGGGAGCCTTGACGCCCTCCGTGGTGCTGTCGCTCGGCCTCGGCCTCGCCCTGCTCGTGGCGTTGACCCTGATCGACGGCAACATCCGCGCCCAGCTCAGCCGTTCCACGCCGGGACAAACCCCTTCCTTCTTCTTCCTCGACGTGCAGAGCGCCGACGCCCCCGCCTTCCGCACCTTTCTCCAGAGTCACGCCACCGGCGGCAAGCTGGAGTTCGTGCCGATGATGCGCGGGCGCATCACCCGCGTCGGCGCCACGCCGGCGGGCGACGTCAAGCCGAGCGAGAAGGCGGCCTGGGTGCTGCAGGGCGATCGCGGCATCACCTTTTCCGACGCGGTGCCGTCCGGCTCGACGCTGGTTCAGGGTCCGTGGTGGCCGGTCGACTATGCCGGAGCGCCGCTCGTCTCGATGGAAAGCGACATCGCCGCCGGCCTCGGCCTCAAGATCGGCGATACCGTCACCGTGAACGTGCTCGGCCGCGAGATCACCGCCACCATCGCCAACACCCGCAAGGTCGACTGGCGCAAGTTCGGCATCAACTTCGTGCTGGTGTTCTCGCCCAACAGCTTCGCCGGCGCCCCCTACAGCGATCTCGCCACCGTGACCTACCCGACCGCCGACCGCGGCCTGGACGCGCACGCGAGCGACGGCGGGCGCGAGCTGACCCTTCTGCGCGAGGTGGCGCAGGCCTACCCCAGCGTCACCTCCATCCGCGTCAAGGATGCGCTCGATGCCGTCGCCGGCGTGGTGGCGCAGCTCGCCACCGCGATCCGCGGGGCGGCCGGCATCGCGCTCGTGTCGTCCGTGCTGGTGCTCGCCGGCGCGCTGGCGGCCGGACAGGAGGCGCGGGTCTACGACGCGGTGGTTCTGAAGACGCTGGGCGCCACGCGCGGGCGCCTGCTCGCCGCCTTTCTGCTGGAATATGGCATCCTCGGCTCGGCCACCGCGATCTTCGGCGTGCTCGCCGGCAGCGCCGCCGCCTATGGCATCGTGGCGGAGGTGATGTCGCTCGACTTCACCTTCCTCTGGCGCCAAGCCCTCGTCGCGGCTCTGGGCGCGCTGGCGATGACCGTTGGCCTCGGCCTGCTCGGAACGTGGCGCGTCCTCGGCCGCAAGCCCGCGCCCTACCTGCGCAACCTTTGAACCGCCCGCCGGGCGTGCCGCAGGAAGCAAAGCCGCAAGAGCGGAGTCATTACAGGAGTTTAAGGTTGCGGCCCGCGGTGCATGCTTGTGCCGGCTTCGCCTTCGTTCCATATTTGCCCGGCGCGGACCGGCTTGTCGGGCCGCCCGGAAGCATCCGCGCTTCCCATACCTTCGAGGGTTTCATGTCCGACTACGATCGCAACGCCGCACGCTGGGGGCAGGCGCCCTCGCAGGCGCGTGGGGCAGCCGTTGATCAGGGCCTGCGCGCCTTTATGCTCGGCGTCTACAACAACATGATGATCGGCCTCGTGGTCACGGGCATCGTCGCCTACGCCGTCGCCCACTTCGCCGTCGCCGCCGATCCCGATCGGGCAGCCGGCCAGGTTCGCGGTCTGATGCTGACGCCCTTCGGGCAGGCGATCTACCTCAGCCCGATCCGCTGGGTCGTGATGCTGGCCCCGCTGGCCTTCGTGTTCATCTTCTCGTTCTCGGTGCAGCGCATCGCCGCTTCCACCGCGCGCCTGCTGTTCTTCGTGTTCTCGGCCGTGATGGGATTGTCGATCTCGTCCATCCTGCTGGTCTACACGCAGACCTCGATCGCCAACGCCTTCTTCATCACCGCCGCTTCCTTTGGCGCGCTGAGCCTCTACGGCTACACCACCAAGCGCGACCTTGGGCCGATCGGCGCGTTCCTGATGATGGGCGTCGTCGGCATCGTCCTGATCAGCTTGGTCAACAGCTTCCTCGTGCACAGCGCCGGCTTGAGCTTCGGCCTGTCGGCCCTGGTGGTTCTCGTGTTCGCCGGTTTGACCGCCTACGACACGCAGAAGATCCGCCAGACCTACTACCAGGTTGCCGGCAACGTCGAGGAAGCCGGTCGGATGTCGGTGATCGGAGCCCTCGAACTCTACCTCGACTTCATCAACATTTTCCTGGCGATCCTGCGCCTGACGGGTTCGTCCCGCGACTGATCGAGCCTTTCAAGCAGGTCCTTACCTCCAGTTCTTTGACCCGGCTCGATCGAGCCGGGTCTTTTCATGTGCGTGAGGCGACCTGATGTTGGGTTGCGTCAACCCGATACGAGCTTCAGCTTGCGATCGAGCACGGCCAGCACCCGCTTCAGGTCGGAGCCGCGCTTGAGCACCAGACCCGTGGTGGTGACCACGCTGAACGCACCCTGCTTGCCGGCGAGCCTGGGATCCTTGACCACGCGAAACAGCGGATATTCCGCCGCGCGCCGGAAGATGGAGAAGATCGCCTTCTCGCGGGTGAAGTCGACGGCATAATCCCGCCACTCGCCCTCGGCGACCTTGCGGCCGTACAGATCGAGGATGTCGCGGAACTCGCGACGGTCAAAGGTGACGACTTCGGCTTCTCCGCGCTGCGGCGGCCGCAGCGCCTGCACCTTGGCGTTGACCTCGGGATGCAGGGGAGCGTGCAGGTCGGCCTTCTCGCCCCGCTTCGCCTCGGCTTCCGTGTCCTCCATCACCTGGTCGCGTCTCCCGGCTCGTTGTCTTGATGGCGGCGAAGAGTGCGCCCACTCGCTCCCGCTCGCAAGGGGTGACGGGCGCCGTCGTTGGCGGGCGTGGAAACGCCGGCGCGCCGGCGCAATTCAGGTAAACCGGCCTGGAGTCAGCGGGTTACATAGGCCCCCCGCTGCTCCTCCTTTCAGCTTCTGCGCCGGCGACAGCCGCATCGACCATCGGCGCCGCCAGCCGTGCCGGACGTCAAGATTTCGCCGGCAAGGGGCCGTGACATCGCCTCACGGCAGGGCGATGTGATCGCCGTCGCCGTTTCCTTCGGCTGCTGAACGGTCCGCCAGCCCCCCAGCCCACAGGGATGCCGCCGAAGACAACCGAGCGAGATGCGTGCGACAAGGAGCCGGCCCGGAGCGGTTGTTTCGGCCGGCTCCTCCTTCGCCAGCGCGCCTCCACCAGTCCAGACTTGAAATCATCGGACCGTCGAGCGATATGAGCCGCGCCTTTCGGGACCGGCTCCGGGGGGATCCACGTCTTGCCGGGCGTCTGCCGGGATTCCCGCGCAACCGCTCCCGCGCTGCAACCAGCCCGAGCCTGCATCAGGAGTTTCGCACGATGACCATTGGCGAAGGCGACGCCGCCCACCCGCCCGTGCAGCAGCCCGAACCCGCCGCGGCACCGGCGCAGGCGACGACTCACGCCTTCCAGGCCGACGTGTCGCGCCTGCTCTACCTGATGGTTCATTCCGTTTATTCCGAGCGCGACATCTTCCTTCGCGAACTGATCTCGAACGCCGCCGACGCCTGCGAGAAGCTGCGCTACGAGGCCATCGCCGACCCCGCGCTCACCCAGGACTGCCAGCCCTTCGGCATCACGATCGCTCTCGACAAGGAGGCCAAGACGCTGTCTGTCGTCGATAACGGCATCGGCATGTCGGAGGGCGACCTCGTCGGCGCTCTGGGCACCATTGCGTCCTCGGGAACGCGCGCCTTCCTCGACCGCATGATGGCGTCGACCGAAGCCGAGAAACCGCAGGCTTCCAACGACCTCATCGGGCAGTTCGGCATCGGCTTCTATTCCGCGTTCATGGTCGCCGATCACGTCGAGGTGGACACCCGCCGCGCCGGCGCCGGCACGGCCCACCGCTGGACCTCGGACGGCAAGGGTGCCTACGCCATCGCCCCGCTCGATCTCGACGCGGCTCCCGTGCGTGGCACCCGCGTGGTGCTGCACCTCAACGCCGAGTCGCAAAGCTACCTCGAAGCCTACAGCGTCGAGCGCATCGTTCGCGAGCACTCCGGCGCCATCGCCGTGCCGATCAGCCTCCTGGAGAAACCCGGCGACGAGCCACGCTCGCTCAGCGAGGGCACGGCGCTGTGGACCCGGCCGAAGTCGTCGATCACGCCGGAGGAGTACAAGGAATTCTACCAGACGCTGGGCCAGTTCGACGACCCCGCGCTTACCGTGCATTGGCGCGCGGAGGGGCGCACGGAATACACCGTGCTCGCCTTCGTTCCCGGCTCGCGGCCCTTCGACCTCTTCGATCCCGTGCGCAAGGGCAAGGCCAAGCTTTACGTGCGCCGGGTGCTGATCTCCGCCGATGCCGAGATCCTGCCGAACTGGCTGCGTTTCGTTCGCCTCGTGGTCGACTCCGCCGATCTGCCCCTCAACGTGTCGCGCGAGCTGATCCAGGAATCCGCTCTCTTCGCCGCGATCAAGAAGGGCGTCACCAACCGCATCGTGGGCGAACTCGCGAAGTTCGCCGACAGCGAAGGGGACGCCTACGAGAAGGTGTGGGAAACCTTCGGCAGCGTCATCAAGGAAGGGCTCTACGAGGATCCGGAGCGCCGCGACACCATCTACAAGCTCGCCCGTTTCGCCACCTCGACCCATCCCGACGGCAAGCGCTCGCTCACCCAGTACGTCGCCGGGCTCAAGGAGAACCAGACGTCGATCTACTACGTGGTCGGCGAAGATCTGAAGCGCCTGCAGGCCAGTCCGCAGCTGGAAGGCTTCCGCGCCCGCGGCATCGAGGTGCTGCTGCTGCCCGATCCCATCGACGCCTTCTGGGTCGGCAGCGCGGTCGGCTTCGACGGGAAGCCCTTCAAGTCGATCTCGCAGGGCGCGTCCGACATCAAGGACATCCCGCTCGCCGATGGCGTGACCAAGCCCTCAACGGAGGCGACCCCGCAGCAGGCCTCGCTCTACGCGCTGATGAAGCAGACGCTCGGCGACGTGGTCGAGGACGTGCGCGCCTCCGACCGGCTGTCGGAAAGCCCGGCCTGCCTCGTCGCCCAGGACCGCGGCCTCGACCTGCGGCTGGAGCGCATGCTGGCCGAGCACGGCCAGCTCGGCGGCAAGGCCAGCAAGCCGGTGCTTGAGGTGAACCCCTCGCATCCCCTCATCGCGGCGCTGCAGGTCCACGTCGACCAGCCCGACAAGGCGGCGTTCGCCGACATCGTCTGGGTGCTTCTGGAGGAGGCGCGCTTGATGGAAGGCGAGAAGCCGGCCGATGCTCCCGGCTTTTCGGCTCGGCTCACCCGCATCCTGACCAGGGCCGCCCAGACCGAAGCGATCAAGCCCGCTGCTTGAGCCTCAGCGCTGACGCCGCCGCGTGCCGGCCGCCCTCGCATCGGCCGTCTTCGCGCCGACCGTGACGGCGGCGGCGGCGCGGCGCACCCTGGCGGGCGCGCTGCGAGACCGGGGTTGCAGCAGCGCCGACCTCGACGCCCGCCTGCTGGTATGCGCCGCCTGCGGCTTTGACCATGCCGCGCTGGTCCGCGATCCCGACCACCCCCTGGGAGCCGCGGCGGCCGTGCTGGAGCGGTACGCGGCGCGCAGGCTCGGCGGCGAGCCGGTGTCGCGCATCCTGGGCCGGCGCGAATTCTGGGGCTTGACGTTGCTCGTGGACGAGGCCGTGCTCGATCCGCGACCGGAAACGGAAGGGCTCGTCGCGGCAGCCCTCGACGCGGTGGGCGGGCGAACGGATGCCGCGTTGCGCATCCTCGAACTCGGGCTCGGCTCGGGGGCGGTGCTGTGTGCGTTGCTCAGGGAGTTCCCTCGCGCCGAGGGGGTCGGCGTGGATCGATCCCCAGCCGCCTGCCGTACGGCCGCCCGCAACCTTGCCCGGCATTTCGCGGGGCACGGCCACCGCGCCCACGTCGTGTGCGGCGACTGGAGCGACGCCATCGACGGGCCCTTCGATCTCGTGGTCTCGAATCCGCCCTACATCCCCAGCGCCGAGATCCCCCGACTTGACGCCGAGGTGAGGCTCCATGATCCGCCGGGCGCTCTTGATGGCGGCGTCGACGGGCTCGACGCCTTTCGCGCCATCGTTCCTCGTCTCGGGTCGCTTCTCGCCCCCGGCGGCACGGCCGCCCTGGAATGCGGATGGCGGCAGGGTGCGACCGTCGCCGGCATGATGCGCGGGGCCGGCCTGGGGAGCGTCGCCGTGTTGAACGACTTGGCAGGACGCGACCGCATCGTGACCGGCCTCCGATGAGGAGCATAACGGTTCGTCGGGGACTGCGATCTCGCGGCGCGGCCTGCCGTATGGCGGTGAGGCGCGGAAGCACCTTTTATCCGAAAGCGCTTGGCATTGGTGCGGAAAACGCGTACACAGTCGCGGGGATAAGTTCTGCCGTTCAAGACTTTACGATCTGTTCAAGGCTGTAGGTCCTGTTCAAGGCCGGACGCCTTGTCCGATCCGTGGGATCCGAACGCCGCGGTGATTTCGTAACGGGCTTGCGTCACCGCGTCGAAGCGGACTGCGAGCCGGGACCGCCACTCTTGGGAACGGGTTTGCGCGCAACGTCGCGTGTGTTCTGCACCTCTTCGAGATCGTGGTCTTCCATTCCGTGCTGAACGGTTCGCGCACTCTGCGTGGTCGCGGCACGACTGCAGCCATTGGCTTTTGCACTTCTCGATTCTGTTCGCGGTGACGGACCACCGGTGGATACGAACGCGATGACAGGCAAGGATCATCGATGAGACCTGGTCAAAACAAGCGTATGCGTGGACGCAACAACAATAATAACCGCAAAGGCCCCAATCCCCTGACCCGATCCTACGAGTCGAACGGGCCGGATGTGAAAATCAGGGGAACGGCTCATCACATCGGTGAGAAATACCTCCAGCTCGCGCGCGACGCCCATTCGTCCGGCGATCCCGTCCGGGCGGAAAGCTATCTTCAGCACGCCGAGCATTATTTCCGCGTCATCGCCACGGCCCAGCAGACCCAGTTCGGCTACGGACGTCAGCCCGGCGATCAGGCGGATGTTGACGACGACGGCGACGACGACGAGTTCGGCAGCCTTCCCGACCGCTTCGCTTCGCCCAGCGAACGCGTCACCCATTCGCCACCGCCGCCCAGCCCGGTTCATTCCATGCCGGAGCGCCAGCCCTATGGCGAGCGCCAGCCACCCGCGGCGGAGCGCAGCAACGGCCAGCCCTACGCCTACGGCGAGCGCGGGGGATCGGAGCGGCCCCATGAGCGGCAGGATCGCGCCTACGACAATCGCAACGGCCGGGCTTACGACAATCGCAACGGTCAAGATCGCGGCAACCAGGATCGCGGCAACCAGGATCGCAGCGGCCAGGATCGCGGAAGCCAAGGTTACGGCAACCAAGGTCATGGCAACCAGGACCGGAACGGCCAGGGTCACGGCCAGGGTCACGGCCAGGGTCACGGCCAGGGTCACGGCCAGGGTCACGGCAATGATCGCAACGGGCATGATCGGGGCACCCCCTATCGCGGCGAGTCGGACCGCGCGGGCGGAGAGCGCGGCGCGCCCGAGCGAAATCTGCCTGATCGCGTCGTCCAGCCGGACAGGGCTGCGCAGCCCCAACGGGTCGATCGCGACGATCGCCAGCCCCGCGACTACGACAATCGCTCGCGCGGTCCCCGCGGTCCCCGCCCGTTCGCCGAGCCCCGTCCGCCGGTCGTCGAGGAGCCGGTCAACGATCTGCCGGCCTTCATCACCGCTCCGACGCGCGCGCTTCCGGAGCCGGTCGCACCTGAAACGGCCGCCGCCGCACAACCGGCTGTGCCGAGCGAAATCGGCGAGGAGGCTGGGCTTCACCTGCGCCCTCGGCGCCGGCGTCGCACGAAGGCCGAGTTCGCCGCCGACGCCGAGCGGGCGGAGGCGCCGCATGGTCCGGATCCGATCGGCGAGTGAAACCAAATTTTGACGCCGCCGAACGCCGCTGCGCTTTCTGATCCGACGTTGCAAGCCGCCCGAGAAGGCTTGCACCACGTTTGATGCGGCTTCTTCCAAGCGAAAACAAAGCTGCTTTCGCCTTGCAATGTCGGCAGGCTCGCGAAAGCCTGCGCGGCTGGCGTCGCGCTCGAACTCTCCCTGCCAAGCGCATTCTCCTTGGGAGCGAAGGTGAAGCCGCCCGGCGTTCTGGAGCGCCCATCAGGTTGGACGCAGATTTGCGTGTGGCAGCCCCGCCCGGGCGCGCGGCGATCCCCCGACGATGTGGCGGCTGATGCTCGTCGCCGAACCACCCTCGCCATGGTTTGACGGCGGGCCGCAACCTCTTCCTGTTTGCCCGGGCGCACCATACATCCCTGCCGTGGCCGCCTCGCAGAGGGGCCGATCTTTTGACGCGCCCGCCGCTTCGGGACGAGGCCGCGTCCGGGAGGATGCATGAACATCGAGAAGTACACCGAGCGCGCCCGGGGTTTCATCCAGAGCGCGCAAACGCTCGCGATGCGGGAGAACAACCAGCAGTTCACGCCGGAACACCTGCTCAAGGTGCTGCTCGACGATCCGGAGGGTCTCGCCGCCGGCCTGATCGATAAAGCGGGAGGACGTTCGCGCGACGCGCTGCAGGCGGTCGAGATCGCACTCGCCAAGCTGCCCAAGGTCAACGGTCCGGGCGCCGGCAACGTCTACCTGGCGCCGGCGACCGCGCGCGTGCTCGACCAGTCCGAGCAGATCGCGCAGAAGTCCGGCGACAGCTACGTCACCGTGGAACGCCTGCTGCTGGCGCTCGCCATGGACAAGCAGGTCGAGGCCGGCAAGATCCTGGGCAAGGCCGGCGTCACCCCGCAGACGTTGAATGCCGCCATCGAGGACCTGCGCAAGGGCCGCACCGCCGACAACGCCTCGGCCGAGAACGCCTATGACGCGCTGAAGAAATATGCCCGCGACCTCACCGACGCCGCGCGCAAGGGCAAGCTCGACCCCGTGATCGGGCGCGACGAGGAGATCCGGCGCACCGTGCAGGTGCTGTCGCGGCGCACCAAGAACAATCCCGTGCTGATCGGCGAGCCCGGCGTCGGCAAGAC
>CAXTMA010000074.1:0-10780 GCA_964245015.1 uncultured Beijerinckiaceae bacterium
GTTGCAGACCGTGCGCGCGGTCGCCGAGAGCGGCACCATCGCCACCGCCGCCGATATCCTGCGCGTCACCCCCGCCGCGCTGACCGCGCGCATCAAGCTTCTGGAAAGCGACGTGGGACTGGCCTTCTTCGACAGGGCGGGTGGGCGGCTGCGCCTCACCGACGCCGGCCAGGAGGTGGTCAACACCACGGTGCGCATGGACATGCTGCTGGTTGAACTCGGCAACACGCTGGCCGCGCTCCGGGGACGGCACGCCGGCCACGTCTCGTTCGGCGCGGTGTCGACGGCCAAATACATCGCGCCGCGCCTGATCGCCGCCTTTTCCGCCGCAAACCCGCGCATCGAGTTCTCGCTCACCATCGGCAACCGGCAGGAAACGATCCGGCAACTGCGCGACTACGCCATCGACGTGGTGCTGATGGGGCAGCCGCCCTCCGATTTCGCCGTCGTGGCGCAGGCGGTGGGCGTCCACCCCCAGGTGGTGATCGCGCCGCTCGGCCATCCGCTCGTCGGGCGCCGCGGCCTCGCCAAGGCCGATCTCGCCGGCGAGGATTTCATCCTGCGCGAGGAAGGCTCGGGGACTCGCGGCCTGTTCGACGCGTTCTTCGGCGACCTCGCCTCAGGGCGCCCCCGGGTGAAGCTGGAGATCGGCTCCAACGAGACGATCAAGCAGGCGGTGATCGCCGGACTGGGCCTCAGCCTGATCTCGGCCCATACCGTTGAAGTCGAGGTCGCCTCCCGGCGTCTTGCCGTGCTCGACGTGGTCGGCCTGCCCTTGATGCGGCAATGGTTCCTTGTGCGCCGGGAGAACTGGACCCCGACGCCGATCGGCGAAGCCTTCTGGGAGTTCGCGATCGCCAATGTCAAGGATCTGATGCCGGCGCTGGCGGGCGCGGAGGTGATGGAGCCGGCCTGAAGCGGCACCCGTCTGCAAAACGGCTCCGATGACGTAAGGGATTCGAAACGATCAAATAGCAAGATCCACTGCGACAGACAGCCTCACCCCTGCGGTTGCACCTCCCTTATCCAACCAAGGATCGTCCGGTGCCGCGAGCGTTCTTTGGCAGACTGACGCTCGGCTTCAAACTCGGCATCATCGTGGCCTCCTGCGTGGCGCTTGTAATCGCGCTTGCCACGGAACTGTTCGTTCGCCAGGCGCAGACCCTTGCCGACGATCAGGCGCGGCGCTTGGCGGCGGAAACCGTCGGCGTGACCGCCGAGCGGGTCAGCCAGAGGCTTGCGGCGGAGTTCCGCAAGGTGTTCGTCGCGGCGAGCGGCCTGTCCGCCTTGCGCGGCGCCGCGATCCACGATCCGGCGGCCAGCGCGGCCATCGTTTCGCACCTGATGGCCGGCAGCACGGCGCTGCGGGCAGCCTGGCTGATCTGGGCGCCCGACCTTGGCGCCGCCACGGGCCATCGGCTCCTGCGCTGGGAGCGCACGGGCGCGTCCTTCTCGGCGGATCCGGCGTCGAACCAGCTCAGCCCTTCGCTGCTCGGGGAACCTTTGTTCCGGTCGCCCCTGGTCGACGGGCAGGCTTTCGTGAGCGAGCCCTACTACCTCGTCGACGGGGATGGCGACCATCTCGCGGTGATCTCCTATGCCGAGCCGGTCCTGGTCGGCGGCAAGGTCGTCGGCGCGGTCGGCATCGACGTCGCCATCGAGCCGCTGCAGGCCTCGATCTGCGCCATCGAACGCCCGACCAGCGCCATGCTGACCCTTGCCTCGACCGATGGAACGGTGGTCGCCACGTCGCGGGCGAGTCTTGCGTCGATGTCGCTTCACGAGAAGCAGACCGGGTTGAACACCGATTTCGCGCTCGCCCGGTTGCGCGGGCGCTACGACGCGAACCGCCTCGAAGGCGGGCGACCGGTCGTGCGCGGCATCCGGCCGATCACCTTCTCCTCGGCCAAATCACCCTGGTATGTGGTCATGGACGTCCCTCTCGCCGCCTTCACCGCGCAGGTCACCATGGCCAGGATGCCGATGCTGGCGCCGGCCGTGGTGGTGCTGCTGTGCCTGCTCGGCTTGATCCTGATCGCCATGCGGATCATCGTCACGCGCCCGCTGCGCGGCATTGAAACCTACATTCGCCGACTGCGGGACGACCCGGCCCCCGCGATGGCGTTGGACCTCACTCGCTCGGACGAGATCGGCTCGATCGCGAGGGCTCTGGTGAACTTCCGGCAATCCGAGAGCGAGATCGACAGGCTGAAAGCCTCGCAAACGGAGGTGGACCTGCACCATGCGGAGGCGCGCCGGCGGGAACTGAAACAGCTCGCCGACGAACTCGCCCATTCCGTGCAGGTCGTCGCCGGCGTCGTCACCCGCTCCTCCGACGCGATCATGCATCGCGCCGAAGGCATGTCGGCGATCGCGGTCGAGTCGACGCAAAAGGCGAAGGTGATCGCCGATGCGGCGGCGGCGGCGGGCACCAGCGTCAACGCCGTCGACGCTGCCGCCGGCTTCCTGCAAAGATCGATCGACCAGATCACCAGCGAGGCGATGGACGCGCGCGCCATCGCTTCGGCGGCGGCGAAGCAGGCGAGGAGCTCCACGATCGTCACCTCCGAACTGTCGATCCAGGCGTCCAGGATCGGCGTGGTGGTGGACACCATCTCCAAGATCGCGCAGCAGACCAACCTGCTCGCCCTGAACGCCACCATCGAGGCGGCGCGATCGGGCGAGGCCGGCCGCGCCTTCGCGATCGTCGCCCAGGAAGTCAAGGCGCTGGCGACGCAGACCGGGATCGCCACCGGCGAGATCGCCCAGCAGATCGACGCCATGCGCACCACCGCCGGCAATGCCGCCGCGGTTCTCGCCTCCATCGGGACAACCATCGAGCGCATCGACCAGATGGCGGCGGCGATCTCGGGAGCGGTCGCGGTACAGGGCGAGGCGACGGGCAGCATCGCCGGCTACGTGTGCTCGGCGGTGGCGGCGACGCGCCACGTCGACCGGGCGATCGAGGATGTCGACCGCTGCACCGGCGAGACCGGCCGGGCGGCGGCGGCCATGCTGGAAGAGATCGCGACGCTGACCGACGTCAGCAAACAGCTGGGCGAACAGGTTTCGGACGCCATCGCGCGGATCCGAATGGCGCAGGCGGCGTGAGGCGGCGCCGTTGGGCGCATCCGCGAAAGATGCGAGTGTTTGCCGCGAGCAGCTTGCGCGCGATCTTTGGATTGCTCTAGATGATTGCAACCCTGGCGATCCCTGGCGGATGCGCGTGCCCGCAACCGGCGACATGCTGCTCAACGAGATCGGGGCGGAAATGCTCCGGACGCTGCCGGAGGACGGCACGCCTGTTCTCAACCGCGTGATGCGGGCGCTGCTGGCGCAACGGCTCGAATGCGTCGTCGACGACGACCTGTTCCTCCAAGCCCGCGGCGCCCTGCTGGCGCAAGGCAAGGTCGGCCGCCTGCGCGGCCAGGGCGGCCAGACCTTTCTCACCCAGCCCGGCCCGCCGGCAGTCACCGGCGGGGCGACGCCCGCCGAGGCGGCGGTGGTCTGGTCGGAGAGCGCCCTGATGCAGCCCCTGCGCGACTTCCTTTCGGGGCCGTTCCGCACGTCGCTGGACCTGCCGCCCGATGGCGCCTGCATCATCCAGGACACCTCCGTGATGACGGGCCAGAAGGGCAAGTGGGCGCGACCGGACTTCATCCTGGTCAGCGCCATGCGCTTCCGCCTGATGCCCGGCGCGCAGGTCGACCTGCATTCCTTCGAGTTGAAAACGGAAGCGGGCGGCAGCGTCCTTGCCATCCACGAAGCCTTGGCGCAGACCCGCTTCACCCATTTCGGCCATTTCGTCTGGCACCTGCCGGCCGGCTCGAACCGCGAAGCGATGCTCAACGACATCATCAAGCACTGCGGGGAGCACGGGATCGGCCTGATCCGGATCAGGGACCCGTCGCGTCCGACCGAGCCCGGCGGTTGCGAGGTGCTGGTCGATCCCCGCCGCAAGCCGACCCTCAACTCGATCGTCGACGATTTCCTTGAGACGAAACTCTCGGCGGAGCAGAAAGCAACGCTGCGGCGGGCGATCTCGGAGGCTGTGTGACGAACGGAAAGCCGGCCAACGCGCGAGCCCCGACGCCGCCCGCCGCGCCCGGGACGAAGCCAAGGGCGAAGTTCATCGCCGTCGCCAACATGAAGGGCGGGGTCGGCAAGACGACGACGGTGGTCGGTCTCGCCGAATTCCTCGCGATCGAGAAGAAGGCGTCGGTGCTCGTCGTCGACCTCGACCAGCAGGCGAGCGCGTCGCTGTGCATCGTGGGCGATGCGCTGCTGGCGCAATTGATCCAGCAGGGGCGGACGATCGATGCCTACCTCAAGCTGCGCGTCATCGATGAGGCGCAGACACAGCTCGGGACCCGCATCCGTCGGGGTACATGCAACGTCACTCACGGTGGCAAGCCGGTTTTCCTCAACCTGATACCGGCAAGCCAACGCCTTCGCATCATCGAGCGCGAACTCCTGATCGCGCTCACCAGGCGCCGGCAGGATTTCAACGGTGTCCTGTCCTACCTGCGCAATCTGTTCGAGGGCGACTTTTCCAGACTGCGCGCCGACTTCGATTACGTCCTGTTCGACTGCGCTCCGGGCATATCGGCGCTGACCGAGACGGCGATCAACGCGAGCGACCTTGTCATCATCCCCACCATCCCCGACCGCATGTCGGCGTTCGGCCTGCTCGCTTTCCTCGAAAGCGTGCTTCACAAATCCGTATCGCCCAGTGCTGTCGCTCACGCGCGAGTGTTGTTCACGCGCGTTCAGAACACATCACAGCATAAAGCGGTGATGAAGCATTTGAGAGCGCGCTACGGTCAATTGATCTTGCAATCCGAGATCAATCAGAGCGCCGACCTTGCGGACGGCATCTACCCCGAACTCCGCCCCGCTGGTGCAGCCCCTTTCATCCCGACGCTCAACCAGAGATACGGTGGCATGGCGATACAGCAGTTCAAGGCGCTGGTGAAAGATGAAGGTTTGGAGGAGTATCTTTGAACGCTTCCGAGCAAGCAATCGCCATCTGCCAATCGATCGCAAGCTTTTCGGAGCGGTACGAGATCGGTCCGAAATTCGTCACGGACGTTAGATCGCTTTTCTATAAAAGTTTGAGCGTTTGCAAAGACGTCGATGCGTTGCAGCAGCTCGGTGCTTCTTTCGCGCAAGAACAAGTCTTCCCGGTTCTTATTGAAGGCCTCGATCCCGCCAAAGCCAAGTCACTACTCAGGCGTCTTGATCGTTACCTGCCGCAGCTTGCAAAGATGAGCTCGCGCGACGTCGCGCGAAATCTCCTGGAATTGGCGACGGACGCGAGGCCGCCGATCGTGGATCCGAGGGTGCGCGCAAAGTTCATCACAGAAAGAGCGGGGGAACTCGCGCGAAGCGCCGATGTGGATGCTGCTCGTGCCGTGTGGGCCGGGTTTGACGCCGAGGATCGATCCGAGATTGTCGCCAGATTGACGGCAAATCAGGTCAAGACCTTTCTACGCAAGTTCGACGCGGCAGCCCGCAGCCTCGATCCGAAGAGCGGGCTTGATCATCTCATCGCTTTGCTGGAATGCCGCCAAGACCCCGCGCCGCCAGTGGCGACGACGCCCTCGAAAATAAGGCCGAAGACACCTTCAACAAAACGGAAGGGCGCGGAGCCGGAGCGACTAGAGGGCGCTTCGATGCTTGCCGAATGGGACGGTAAAGACCCCGTCGATTGAGCCCCGCATCGGTGCCTCGGCAATGACGAAGCGTACTGCCATCGGCCGGCCGCAAGCCCGTTCGTCCGGAACGATCAGCAATCGCTTCAGGCTGAACCGGCACCGCGGGCCATGGGAACCCTCGCTCTTCACGCCGCCGTCGCCGCGCCCCGCTCCGGCAGCGCAACCTGCCGATAGATCTTCAGCCGCTTGATCCGTCGGGGATCGGCGTCCAGCACCTCGAATTCGAAGCCGCCGTCCACCACGATCTCGCCGCGCACCGGCACGTGGCCGGCGAGCGCGGTCACCAGTCCGCCGGCCGTTTCCACGTCCTCGGCGTCGTGCAGCGCTTCGAGGTCGGTGCCCAGCGCCTGGCTCAGGTCCTCCAGCCCGGCGCGGGCGTCGACCAGGAAGGATCCCGCGCCGTCGGCCTCGATCTTGGGGTCTTCGGTCAGGTCGTGCTCGTCCTCGATGTCGCCGACGATCATCTCCACGATGTCCTCGATGGAGGCGAGCCCTTCCGTGCCGCCGTATTCGTCGATCACCAGCGCCATGTGGGTGCGCGTCGTCTGCATCTTCACCAGCAGGTCCAGCGCCGGCATCGAGGGCGGCACGAACAGCACCGGGCGCAGGATGCGGGCGGCCGACAGCGGCTGGGTCAGGTCGAGGGAGCCGAGCGACCGCACCATCTTGTCGGGGGCCGGCTCGCGGCCGCCGTCGCGGGGCTGCGATTCCCCCGCGGCGGGGTCGGCGGCAATGGCATCGTGCGGCACGGGCTCCTCGGCGGCGGCGATGTGGTCGATGAGGTCGCGCACGTGGATCATGCCGCGCGGATCGTCCAGCGTCGCGGCGTAGACCGGCAGCCGCGAGTGGCCGGCCGTGCGGAACATGGCGAGCACTTCGGCGATCGTCATCGTCAGCGCCACCGCGAAGATGTCGGCGCGGGGCACCATCACGTCCTGCACGCCCACCTCGTGGAGCGCCAGCACGTTCTTCATCATGGTGCGTTCCTGCGCGGAAAAGTCGGTCTGGGCGGCCGTGTCCTCCAGCGCATCCTGGATGTCGTCGCGCACGGACGCGCCGCCGAGCCCGAACAGGGCGCGCAACCGCTCGATGAGCGTGGGACCGGAGCCGGAGTTGGCCTGCGGGTCGCTCATGGTGTGGCGTGCCGCCCCCTCTCGTCACCGGGGGCGCGTTCGTCGCTTGGTGTGTCCTCGCCCATCACCTCGAAGGGCGAGGCGAGGCCGAGGCTCGCCAGGGCGCGTGCTTCCAGCCCTTCCATCCGCTCGGCCTCGCGGTCGTCGCCGTGGTCGTGCCCGAGGAGATGAAAGACCCCGTGGATCAGCAGGTGGGCGAGGTGGTCGGCGAGGGAAACGCCGCGCTCGCGAGCCTCGCCCGCGCTGGTTTCATAGGCGACGACGATATCGCCGAGGCTGACGTGCCGGACCGCCGGCACTGCGGGAAAGGACAGCACGTTGGTTGGCTTGTCCAAGCCCCGCCACTGCCGGTTCAGCGTGCGGATGAAGGCGTCGTCGCACAGCACGAGGCTGACTTCGCCATCCCCTCTTGCTTGGTCATCCTCATGTGCTTGATCGAGCCGGGCGGTGTGCAGCGCCGCCTGCACCGCGCGCCCGGCCAGCGCTTCGAGGTCGCCGGCGGTTTCGGCCCAGGCCCCGTGCTCGACCGTCAGATCGATGGTGAGTGGCATGTCAGCTTCTGCTTGAGCCTGCGGCCGGTGACCCGCCGGCCGCCGCATCCTGCACCCGCCGCTGCGCGCCCTCGTAGGCGCCAACGATGCGCCGCACCAGATCGTGGCGCACCACGTCGCCCTCCTTGAACATGACGTGGCCGATGCCTTCCAGCCCCGACAGCAGCGAGATCGCCTCCGCGAGGCCCGAACGCTGCCCGGGCGGCAGGTCGACCTGGGTCGGATCGCCGGTGACGATCATCCGCGAGTTCTCGCCTAGCCGGGTGAGGAACATCTTCATCTGCATCGAGGCGGCGTTCTGCGCCTCGTCGAGGAGGACGCAGGCGTTCGACAGCGTGCGCCCGCGCATGAAGGCCAGCGGCGCCACCTCGATCATGCCGGTCTGCAGGCCGCGCTCGACGAGACGCGGATCCATGAAGTCGTTGAGGGCGTCAAAGATCGGGCGGAGGTAGGGATCGACCTTGTCGCGCATGTCGCCGGGCAGGAAGCCGAGGCGCTCGCCCGCTTCCACCGCCGGGCGCGACAGGATCAGGCGCTCCACCAGGCCCTGCTCCAGCAGCGACACGGCGTAGCCCACCGCGAGCCAAGTCTTGCCGGTACCCGCCGGCCCCTCGGCGAGGACAAGCTCGTATCGCTTGAGCGCGCGCAGGTAGGCGCTTTGCGCCGCGTTGCGGGCGCGCACCGGGCCACGCCGGCGGGTCGCGATCTGGTCGAAGGGCGCCTTGTCGGCGACCGCCGATTCGACGGCCCCGGCCGGAAACAGCACGCCCTGCAGCATGCCCTCCTTGATCGCACCATCGACGTCGCCCAGCGTGATCACCTGGCCGCCCTTGATGCGGTCGTACAGGATCTGCAGGACGTGGCGGGACCGTTCGCAGCCGTCGGGCGGGCCCTTTACCGTGACCTGATTGCCGAGCGCGTGGGCGACGACGCCCAGGCCCCGCTCGATGCGGGCGAGGTTCTGGTCGTATTGGCCAAACAGCGCCGACGCATGGCGGTTGTCGGGAAAGGTGATGGACACCTCGCCGACCGGCGCTTGCGGCGCCGGCGTCAACGAGGGCAGGACGGTCGTCCGAGGCGGTGCCCTCAAGCGATCAGCCTTTCGCGCATTCCATCCTCTTCGCCAGTCCGCTCGCCGCCGACTTGTTCTTGGGCGACCCGGCCTCGGCCGGTTTGCCCGTCGCCGTTTCGACCTTGGTCGACTTGCCCATCCCCCACTCGGCACCCGAACAGGGAGTTCGTTCCGAGCCTCGTCATCATCACCGGCACCACCTCACCGATGGCGGCCGCGTCGCCCTGGACCTGGACCTGTTGGAGATAGGGCGTCTTGCCCAGCAACTGGCCGGGGTGACGGCCCCGTCGTTCCAGCAGTACGGGAAGGGTCCGGCCCAGCGTATCGGCGTTGAAGCGCCGGCGCTGCTCCTCCAGCAGGCCCTGCAGGCGGGCGAGCCGCTCGGCCCTGACCGGCTCGGCGACCTGATCGGCCAGACTGGCACCGGGCGTGCCCGGCCTCGGCGAATACTTGAAGGAGAACGAGGACGCGAAGCCGACCGCGCGGATGAGGTCGAGCGTGGCTTCGAAATCCGCCTCGCTCTCGCCGGGAAAGCCGACGATGAAGTCGGAGGACAGGGCGAGGTCGGGGCAGGCGTGCCGCAGCCTGTCCACCTGCGCGAGGTAGGCGGACGCGGTATGGCGGCGGTTCATCGCCTTGAGGATGCGATCCGACCCCGATTGCACGGGCAGGTGCAGATAGGGCATCAGCGCGGGCAGGTCGCGATGGGCCTGGATGAGGTCGTCATCGAGGTCGTTGGGATGGCTGGTCGTATAGCGCAGGCGGGCGAGGCCCGGCAGCGACGCCAGCTTGCGGCACAGGGCGGCAAGGCCGAGCGGCCGGCCGTCGGCGTCGGCGCCGTGGTAGGCGTTGACGTTCTGTCCGAGCAGGGTGATCTCGCGCACCCCCGCCGCCACGAGGCGACGCGCTTCCGCCAGCACCGCCTCGGCCGGGCGCGACATCTCGGCGCCGCGCGTGTAGGGCACGACGCAGAACGTGCAGAACTTGTCGCATCCTTCCTGCACGGTGAGGAAGGCGGAAGGTCCGCGCGCGGCGACGTGGCCTCGCACCTGCGCGAGCGTCGGCAGCACGGCGAACTTCTCCTCGCCGGCGAACTCCGTATTGACGGGCCGCGCGGCGGAGGCGCGCGCCTGCGCGAGCAACTGCGGCAGCCGGTGGCTGGCCTGTGGGCCGACCACCACGTCGACCGCCTTCTCGCGGGCGAGGATCTCGGCTCCCTCGGCCTGGGCGACGCAGCCGGCCACCACCACCGTCGTCTCAAGCCCCTGCTGCCGGCGCTCGGCCTTGAGCAGCCGGATCTTGCCGAGTTCGGAGAAGATTTTCTCGCTGGCGCGCTCGCGAATGTGGCAGGTGTTGAGGACCACCACGTCCGCCTGGTCGACGGCCGCGGTCGCGTCATAGCCCTCGCCGGCAAGAAGGTCCGTCATCCGCTGCGCATCGTAAGCGTTCATCTGGCAGCCGTAGGACTTGACGAACACCTTGCGCCCGGCAGCCGCGGGTGCCTGCCCCGGAGGAAGCCGCATGGCTTGAGGCTGGTTGGCTTGAGGCTGGTTGGCTTGAGGCACGGCGGCTTTGGGCTGCATGATCCGGCTTGGCTGCGTCATCGATCCTGCTGCGGCGCATGGCGCCCGGTGGTCACTTCGTCATCCTACGGCGTTTCGCGTCGCAAGAGAACCGTCCACTCGATGACGATGTGATCGGCCGGTGATCGGGGAAACAGCGCGGTGGTCCTCACAGCAGGCTGCGGCTCAGGATCAGCGCCGTGGCCGGATCGCCGTCAGGCTTGCGATAATAAGAGCGGCGCTCGCCGACCTTGGTGAAGCCGAAGCGGCGGTACAGGGCAAGGGCGGAGACGTTCTGCGCCTCGACCTCCAGGAACCAGCTCTTCGCGCCGGCCTGCTGCAGTTGCGCCATGTTGGCCCGCATCAAATGACCGGCGATGCCCTGGCCGCGCCGTCTGGGTGCCACGGCGATCGTCAGGATCTCCGCCTCGTCGGCGGCAACCCGCGACAAGATGAAGCCGCAAAGATCGCCGCCCCCGCCATCTGATCGGACCCTGCCGAAGGCGCCATCAGCATAGGTCGAGCGGGCGGCGAGCAGCGCTTCGAGATCGTCGGGCGGCCAGGCATAGGTGAAGCTGCCGGCATGCACGGCGGCGGCCTGCTCGCCGTGCTCCGCCCCGAGGCGCGAAATGCCGGGCTGCGGTTCTTTGCTCCAAAAGCCGAACGCCATGCGCCGCCTCAGGCCGGTTCCGGCGCATCGGCCGGAGCCGGTGCGTCGCGCGCGGCAGCCTTGGCAGGCGCGGCA
>CAXTMA010000074.1:10880-15982 GCA_964245015.1 uncultured Beijerinckiaceae bacterium
CGGCGCATCGGCCGGAGCCGGTGCGTCGCGCGCGGCAGCCTTGGCAGGCGCGGCAACGCCGGCGTCAGCCGAGAGCCTGCTCGCGGGTGGTTTCGCTCCCGGCACCTTGGCGTCCGGCGCCTTGAGGTAGAGCGGACGCGGCGGCGCGTTGGCCGGATCGGCCAGCAGACCGAGACGGGCCACATAGGTGATGTCGGGCGCGATGCGATCGCCCACGATCTCAGCAGCAAGGCCGCGGCTCCAGGCTTCCAGCGCGATCAGCGGCGCGCCCGAGCCGGCGAGGCGCAGGGGCCCGTCGCCCAGATCCCTCACCGCATCCTCCTTGGACGCGAAGCGCGGCATCCGGAAGATGCCGCCATCGGCGTGGAAGGCCGCGAAGAAGACGTGGCCGTGCCGGGCATCGACCGCGACCACCACCGTGCCCGACGCTTCATCCAGGATGAGTGGAGCGGCCAATGCGGCCAGCGTGGACACGCCGACCGCCGGTATGCCGCAGGCGAGCGCGATGGCGCGGGCGGCGCTGATACCGACGCGCAGTCCGGTGAACGAGCCCGGCCCGACCGTCACGGCGATGCGGTCGAGCGCGGCGAAGCCGCCATCGATCCGGCCCACGACCCGATCGATGAGCGGGATCAGCGCTTCCGCATGGCCGCGCTCCATGCCCAGGGTTTCCGACGACTCGGCCGCCGTCGCGCCCTCGCTCAGAACGCAGGCGGAAACGGCGGGGAGGGCGGTGTCAATCGCCAGAATTCTCATCGTCGCGACCTTGACGGCTTTACGCGTTCCAATCAATTGATCGCAACGTCCTCATCCCGGCTCATCGGCGTGTGACGCCCCATTTTCCCAAAAGATTCGGTTTTCCCGCGAGTTTTGGGCGCCGGCGATCCGCATAACGGCGTCTTCGTCCGCCGCCGCTTGATCCTCGTCCGGCATCGGCGGCGTCGCGCCCAACTTCGCTCTAAACCATACAGCAGGTTCGAACTTTCATGGGCGGAACCTTCGCCTCGATATCCGAATTGATTTCGGGAACAAACGGGGGTTTCGTTTCATGTCGTTCAATGCCTTGCTGCGCACTCTTGGCTGCGCCGGCCTTCTCGTAGCGATGGCGTCGCCAAGCTACGCTTCGGACACGTCCGATGCGTTTGCGGCCAATATCCGTCTCAAGGCGTCCTTCTTGGTTCAAGCCAGCGATTTGGCGAAGGATCGTGCCGGCAGCGACAAGATTCGCCAATTCGCGGCGGGGCAGAAGGTCGAGCAGGTTGGCGTTCTCGACGACCTCGATGGTCTGCCCGCCCCGGTCGCGCAGACCTTCATTGCCGAACTCTCGCAGCCCGCGACCGGTCGTTCGGTCGCCAGGGACCCGGTGATCGACCTTGATACCATCGAGGCTCCAGCCGGTGTCGGCGCCTTGATGCCAGCGGCCACCATCGGCTTGGATCGGCTGTCGTCGCTGAAAGGCGAAGCGTTCGATGCGCTGTATGCGAGCGTCGCGCGCGGCGTCATCTCCGACATGGCGGCATTCTACCAAGCCTACAGCAAGACCGGTGACGATACCGCCCTTCGTGCTCTCGCTGTTCGCGAGCTACCACGCACGACCACGGACCTGACCGCGCTCAACTAGGCGTAGGCTCCGGCCGAGCGTGCGGTCGCAAGGGATGGCAAGGCAATACTCGGCGTTTATTATGTCGAGCGACCTGCTGTGGGAAGTCGCTCGTCCGTACCTTATGGTGGTTGTCACTAACGAGGCCCGCATCATGGCGCACGGTCGTCGAAGCGACCGTTGTCGAACGATACATCATCGATGCCGGCGGCCAGGCCCAGATCTGCCCGGCCGCGCACTCGCGGGATGATAATCGGGGGTAAGCAGGCCACCGAAAGGCTGATTGCACCCCGGGGCTGAAGCGGTCTCTCGCTTTGAAAGAGCGAGATGAAACTTGGAGCAGGCGACGCAAGGCTGGTGAGGCGTCTCTGTTTGGCGGGTCGGACGTCGTGAGCCGGACGCCCGAAAAGACGCGATCTCATCGGTGCCTATCTTAGGTTTCGGCTTGCCAGCCGCCTGCGCTCGGCTCGAAGCTGCCTGCCAACGTCAGGCGCACGGATGAGTGAAGGCTTCGCCTAATCCGCCATCTCGTCGCTCCACCGTCGCATCGGCATGACATTGGCTAGAAGGCCACCGTGGCTGTTCCGCGGACGCCGCAACGAGGGATTTCGTGAAGCGCATTCCGCCGGGTGTCGGCCCAAAGCAACCGCAGGTCGTGATCCTTGTCGGCGCGACCGGCGATCTGGCGCAGCGTAAGCTGCTGCCCGGTCTTTGCCACCTCGCCAGCACGGGTTTCATCCCCGGCTGCCGAATCATCGGCGTATCGCTCGATCCTCTGGATCGCGAAGAATTCCGGCAACTGGCGCGCGGGGCGCTCGACACCTTTTCCCATCGCAAGCTGGCCGATGCCGACTGGAACGCCTTCGCCTCGTCCCTGAACTACGTGCCGCTGGCGGCCGGCGCGGGAGCGCTGAAGCAGGCGGTCGCCGAAGCGCAGCACGAGCTGGGCGGCGATGCCCGGCTCGTGCACTACCTCAGCGTGCCGCCCAACGCCGCCCTATCGGTGGTGCGCCTGCTTCACGAGGCCGAACTCGTCGAGAATTCGCGAATCATCATGGAGAAGCCCTTCGGCGTCGATCTGCCGAGCGCGGTGTCGTTGAACGCCAAGTTGCACGAGGTCTTCGCCGAGGAACAGATCTTCCGCATCGACCATTTTCTCGGCAAGGAGCCGGCGCAGAACATCCTCGCCTTCCGCTTCGCCAACGGGCTGTTCGAACCGATCTGGAACCGCAACTTCATCGATCACGTGCAAATCGACGTGCCGGAAACGCTCGGCCTGGGCAAGCGCGCCGGTTTCTATGAGGCAACCGGCGCCTACAAGGACATGGTGGTGACCCACCTGTTCCAGATCCTCGCCTTCATGGCGATGGAAGCGCCGACCGCGCTGGAGCCGATGCCGATCACCGAGGAAAAGAACAAGGTGTTCCGCTCCATGCTGCCGCTCGATCCCCGGCACGTGGTGCGCGGCCAATACATCGGCTACCGGGAAGAGGAGGGCGTCGATCCCGAGTCCGACACCGAGACATTCATCGCCCTCAAGGTCGCCATCGACAATTGGCGCTGGGCCGGCGTGCCGTTCTTCCTGCGTACCGGCAAGCGGCTGGCGGCCGGTCAGCGCATCATCTCCATCGCCTTCCGCGAACCGCCCAAGAGCATGTTCCCCACCGGCTCGGGCGTCGGCGCGCAGGGTCCCGACCACTTGACCTTCGACCTTGCCGACGCATCCAAGGTGTCGCTGTCCTTCTACGGCAAGCGACCGGGGCCGGGCATGCGCCTGGACAAGCAGTCGATGCAGTTCGCGATGAACGAGACCGGGCTCGTGAGCGACGTGCTGGAAGCCTACGAGCGGCTGATCCTCGACGCGATGCGGGGCGACCGCACCTTGTTCACCATGGCGCGGGGCATCGAGCGGCTGTGGGAAGTGTCGACCCCGCTTCTGGAAGCGCCGCCGCCGGTGCGCCTTTACGAGCCGAACTCCTGGGGGCCGAAATCGGTGCACCAGCTGGTGGCCCCGCACGCTTGGCGGCTGCCCTTCGAACGGGCTTGGCGCGGACCGGTGCCCGAATAACGGCGGCTCGACTCAAACCTGCTCGACGTTGTGAACTTCCGGCAGGAAGTGCGAGAGCAGGTTCTGGATGCCGTGCTTCAGCGTCGCGGTCGAAGACGGGCACCCCTGGCAGGATCCCTTCATCGCGAGATACACCGTACCGTCGCGGTAGCCGCGGAACTTGATGTCGCCGCCGTCGCCGGCCACCGCCGGGCGCACGCGGGTTTCCAGCAGGTCCTTGATCGTGTCCACGATCTCGCTGTCATCGGGGCTGAAGAACTCTTCCTGCTCGGCCCCGTCGGCCTCCTCGCCAGCGGCGAGAAGCGGCAGGCCGGAGGTGAAATGTTCCATGATGATGCCGAGCACGGCCGGCTTCAGCACCTGCCAGTCGAACTCGTCGGTCTTGGTGACGGAGATGAAATCCGAGCCGTAGAAGACGCCGCCGACGCCGTCGATGGCGAACAGGGCGCCGGCCAGCGGCGAACGCTGTTCGGCGGCATAGGGATCGCGGATGTCGAGCGTGCCTTCGGGCAGCACCGTGCGCCCGGGCAGGAACTTCAGCGTCGCCGGGTTGGGTGTGGCTTCGGTCTGGATGAACATGGTTGCGCCTGCGGCCGGTGCGATCGGATGGCTGGAAAGCCTCGACCCCGATATGGTCGATCGCCGACGGGCGCACAAGCCGCCAAGGTCCGGCCGTCGCCCGCTCCCAGGATGATGCCGGGCGCCACCCCGCCTCAGGCCACCTTCTGCTGCGGCGCGGCGACGCCGATCATGCCGGACTCGAACGCCGGCACGGCGGTGCCGTCGGGCACAGCCCGGAGCGTCACCGTCCCGTCCTCCATGGTCGCTGTGACGGCGAGGTGCGCTTCGCGCGCCACGAGACCGGCGTAGAAGGCCTGGATGCCGTGGGCATCGACGCCGTTCTCCGGCTCGCCGGCCAGCAGGTGCGGGGTATGGCTTTGCAGTTTGCAATTGGGGCCGGTCGCCGTCACGGTGATGCTGAGGTCGGCATCGGAGCCTTCCAGCGTCACGGTGATCACGCCGCCGCGCGGCACCGCCTGCGACGCGATCAGCACGAGGTTGAGAATCAGCTTGACCTTGTTCTTGGGCAGGAGTGCGCGGGTCGCGTTCCACTCCAGCTTGGTCCGTTCGCCGGCGACGAGACCACGGGCGACGCTCTCCGCGTCGCCCGTGTCGATGGAGGCTCCGGCCGAGCCGGCTGCGCCGAAGGCGAGGCGGCAGAACTGCAGGCGCGCCGAGGCCACGCCCGTTGACTTCTTGATGAGGTCCATCGCGAAGCCCCGCATGTCCGGGTCCTTTTCCGATTCCAGCACTTCCAGGCCGTTGGCGATGGCGCCGACCGGCGAGATGACGTCGTGGCACACGCGCGAGCAGAGCAGGGCGGCGAGGTCGAGGGGGTCGAGCGAGAAGGCCGTCATCGTCTCATCCATGGGG
>CAXTMA010000075.1:0-15937 GCA_964245015.1 uncultured Beijerinckiaceae bacterium
GGCGGCCCGCACGATCCCCGCCTTGCCATCACCGGCATCGCCGCCAGCGGCGCCGTCCACGTGATGCGCGCGATGCACGACGCCGTCATGGTCGGCAGCGGCACCCTGCGCAACGACGATCCGCTGCTGACCGTGCGGTTGCCGGGCGTGAGCGCGCGCCCGCTTCGCATCGTTCTCGACGCCGCCCTCGCAATCTCGCCGCGCTCGCGCCTCGTGCAAACGGCCGCGCAAGCGCCAATTCTCCTTCTCGCCAGCGCCGACGCGGTCGCGCGACGCGGGGGCGCCCTCGCAGGCATTCCCGGCCTCGCCATCGCAGCGGTAGCGCTCGACGCGCGCGGCCGTATCGACCTGCCTGCGGCGTTGCGGCTGCTGGCGGAGCGCGACCTGACCCGCATCTTCTGCGAAGGCGGACCGACGCTTGCCGCCTCTCTGATCGCCGACGGCTTGGCCGACGACGTGCTGATCTTCACCGCACCGAGGCCCCTGGGAGCGGACGGGGTTGCAACCCTCTGCGAGGCGTCGCGTGCCTTGCTCGCGGCAGCTTATCGTCCCGCGCTCACCCGGTTCTATGGGCCGGACTGCCTCCGCCATTGGGAACGAGCGAACGGATGTTCACGGGTTTGATCAGCGACGTGGGAACGGTGAAGCGCATCGAGAAGCGCGAACAGCTCCATCGCCTGCGCATCGGCTGCCGGTATCCGGCCGACAGCATCGCCATCGGTGCCTCCATCGCCTGCAACGGGCCTTGCCTCACCGTGGTCGCGCTCGAAACCACGCCGGAGGGGTGCGCCTTCGAGGTGGAGGTCGGGGCCGAGACCCTGGCCCGAACCACCGCGGCCGGCTGGACGCAGGGCCTGCGACTCAACCTCGAACGCTCCTTGAAGATCGGCGACGAACTCGGCGGCCATCTCGTTACCGGTCACATCGATGGCGTCGCCATGATCCTGGAGGTTGAGGCGCGGCATGGCATGAGCCGGTTCACCTTGCGGGCGCCGGCCGACATGTCGCGTTTCATCGCCGCCAAGGGATCGGTCTCGCTCGACGGCACGTCCCTGACCGTCAACACCGTCGCCGACGACGTCTTCTCCGTCCTTCTTATCCCCCACACGCTGGCCGTCACCAATTGGGGCGACCGCAGGGCCGGTGACGGTCTCAACCTGGAAGTCGACCTGATGGCCCGCTACGCCGCCCGGCTCGGCGAAACGCGCGGGCTCGGCAGTCCGACGGCTCAGTAGCGCAGAACCAGAGTCGTCTGCTTGCCGCCGTCGAGGTCGATGGCCTCCTTGCCTTCGGCCTTGCGGTCGTGAACGGAGGCGTCCTCGACGACCTCGATCTCCTTGACGTTCATCGCCGCCGCCTCGTCCACTTCCGCGATCGAGAGAATGACGTTGTCGCCGAGGTCCTTGGTCTGTTTACGAAAATCACCGAGCTTCATCCTGCGTCTCCTTCGATCGCCCGAGCCAGCGGCGGGCTCCGTCGCGCCAACACGATGGGTGATGCAGAGTTTCCCATCGGCTGCGGATGGCAGGTCATCGAATTTAGAGTCGCTCTAATCTGTTGCGCGGGGAACGGAATCAGTTTAGAAGTATTCCAGTTCCGAGACGCCGGGAATGGCGCTGAAGAGGGAGAGCAAGATGTCGGCTCATTGCCAGGACTGCGTCTACTACGACCAGCACCACACCAATTCCGGCAAGCAGGCGACCGATGAGGGCCTGTGCCGGTTCAATCCGCCGGTATCACAGCCAGGCCCTGACGCCCACGGTCTCTGGCCGGTGGTCGGCAAGGAGGACTGGTGCGGCCACTACGCCAACCAGAGCAAGGTCGCTCACGCCGCCTAACGCCCTTTTAACCCAAGCAAGCAGAGCCCGGCGCTGGACGTCGGGCTTTTTCTATGCGGCGGCTGATGCCTGCGACGAGGCTGCCGGGCGGATATCGCAGCCGCGGCTTGCCCCGCCCTCGTGCGCTTGCTAGCCAAGCAATCCCTCCCATCTCCATTCAAGGCTCGCGCGACCATGGCCGAACCGCGCCGCCCGCTCTTCTTGCCCGTGCAGGCACGCGACGCCCGCTTTCTCGTCATCGAGGCCCTGTTCTACGAGGAGATCGGCACCATGCTGCGTGAAGGCGCTCAGGCCGCCTTCGCGCAGGCGGGCGCGACCTGCGAGGTGGTCAGCGTGCCCGGCGCCCTGGAACTCCCGATCGCGATGGCGATGGCGCTGGATGGCGGACGGTTTGCCGGGGCCGTGGCGCTCGGCTGCGTCATCCGCGGCGAAACGTATCATTTCGATCTCGTGTGCAACGAGAGCGCGCGGGCGCTGATGCAACTGGCCGTGGCGGCGCGGCTGCCGTTCGGCAACGGCGTCCTCACCGTCGAGAACGAGGCGCAGGCGGTCGACCGCGCCGATCCCCGGCGGGGCGACAAGGGGGGCGATGCCGCCCGTGCCGCCCTCGCCCTGTGGAGTCTCAAGCACGGATCGCTCATGTCCGGGAGTGCCCGCTGATGGCAGGCGGCAACGAGCGCTCCGCCGCCCGCCTCGCGGCCGTGCAGGCGCTCTATCAGATGGACCTCACCGGCAAGGGATTGGCTGACATCCTCGCCGAGTTCGAGGCGTATTGGATCGGCGGCGAGATCGAGGGTGACCAATACAAGCCGGCCGAGCTGGCTTTCTTCCGCGACATCCTCAAGGGCGTGCTGGCCGATCAGGCGCCGCTCGACCGGGCGATCAACGACAGCCTCGTCGCCGGCTGGCCGCTGGCCCGCATCGACACCGTGATGCGGGCGACGCTGCGCGGCGGTGCCTACGAGCTGAAGAAGCGGCGCGACATTCCCGCCCGCGTGGTCATCAAGGAATACGTCGACGTAGGCGGCGCCTTCTTCGGACGGGAAGAAAGCGGCATGATCAATGCCGTCCTCGACGGCCTCGCCCGCTCGTTCCGCGCCGGGGAGTTCGACCAGCCGCGCGCTTGAGCGCCCAGGCAGGATCGCGCAGGTCCGCTCAGACCTGGAACCGTCCGGCATCCTCCGCCGCGCGGAACAGGGCGCGCGCCTTGTTGCGGCACTCCTGCAGCTCGCTTTCGGGATCGGAGTCGTAGACGATGCCGGCGCCGGCCTGGACGTGCATCGTGCCGTCCTTCACCACCGCCGTGCGCAGCACGATGCAGGTGTCCATCTCGCCCCCTGCGCCGAAATAGCCGATGCAGCCGGCATAGATGCCGCGCTTGTCGACCTCCAGCTCGTCGATGATCTCCATCGCCCGCACCTTGGGCGCGCCCGAGACCGTTCCGGCCGGGAAGCCGGCGGCGAGCGCATCGATGGTGTCGTGGGACGGGTCGAGCCGGCCCTCGACGTTGCTGACGATGTGCATGACGTGGCTGTATCGCTCGACGGCGAAACGCTCGGTGACGGCAACTGTGCCTATGGCCGACACGCGGCCGACGTCGTTGCGGCCGAGGTCGAGCAGCATCAGGTGTTCGGCGCATTCCTTCTCGTCGGCGAGGAGATCCCTCGCCAGCGCCTCGTCGGCGAGCGGCGTGGCGCCGCGCGGGCGGGTGCCGGCGATCGGCCGAATGGTGACGGTTCCCTCGCGCACCCGCACCAGGATTTCGGGCGAGGAACACACGATCTGAAAGGCGCCGAAATCGAGGAAGCACAGGAACGGCGCGGGATTGACCCGGCGCAGCGATCGGTAGAGCGCGAAGGCCGGCAGGGCGAACGGCGCGGAAAAGCGTTGCGACAGCACCGCCTGAAAGATGTCGCCGGCGCGGATAAAGGCCTTGGCCGCCTCGACCATGGCGAGGAAGCGCTCGGGCCGCGTGTTCGAAACGGGCGTCACCGGGCCGGCGTCGTTCATCTCCCGCGCCGCGCGGCGGGGCAGGGCCTCGTCCAGGGCGCCGACGACACCGGCAAGGCGCGCGGCCGCCGCCGCGAGGGCGTCGTGAACGCCGACGCCCGGTGCCGGGCGCACCGGCGTCACCACCGCGATCTCGTCGCGCACGCTGTCGAACACGATCATCACGGTCGGTCGCATCAGCAACGCGTCGGGCACGCCGATCGGATCGGGCTTGGCCGGCGGCAGCCGCTCCATCTCGCGCACGATGTCATAGCCGAGATAGCCGAACACGCCCGCCGCCATCGGCGGCAGCTCCGCATCCGACACCGCGATGCGCGACTCCGCGAGCAAAGCGCGCAAAGCCTGCAGCGGCGCCTCGGGGCAGGGCTCGAAGGCGTCGGGCTCGGCAAGCGCCCGTCGATTGATCGTCGCGCGCCCGTCCGCGACCTTGAACAGCACGTCGGGATCGACCCCGATCATCGAATAGCGCCCGCGCGCGGCGCCGCCTTCCACCGACTCCAGCAGAAAGCAGCGACCCCCGCGCGTGGTCGACAGCTTGAGGAACGCGGCGACCGGCGTCAGCAGATCGCCGCTCAGCCGCTCCACCACGAGGCTGGCCTCGCCCGCCTCGTAGCGCCGCGCGACGGCTAGGGCGTCGCTCATCAGCTGCCGCCGTCGCCCAATGCCGTCTGCAGCGCCTGCTGGTTGATGGTGACGCCGATCTCGCCCTGCACCCTGGCGAGGTATTGCGCCAGCACGTCGTCCTCGAAGCCGGTCTGGACCTGGGCGATCAGCTTGGTGAACTCCTCGTCCCCGGGGTTGATCGGCGGCACGTGGGCCGCCTCGATCTTGAAGATGATGCGGCCCTGCGTTCCGTCGGTCACCGACCCGGCCTTGCCGACCGGGTGGGCGAAGAAGGACGCGGTCACGAGCTGGGGCAGCTGCGGACCGCCGCCTCGGCCGATGTTGGTGGCCTTCATCACCGCAAGCTTGCCGTTCTCGGCCGCTTCCGTCGCCAGCGGCTTGCCACCGTCGATCGCTGCGACGATCTTGTCGGCGGCACCGGCCAGCCGGCGGGTCACCTCGTCCTCGCGCCAGCCGGCGGTGACGCGATCCTTGACGTCGGCCAGCGTGAGCTGGCGGGCCGGGTCGATGCCGGCGACCTCGTACCAGACGTCGCCGCCGTCGCCGGTCGGGATCATCTCGCTGTCGGCGCCGACATCCGTGCCGAAGGCCGCCTTGAGGAGCTGCGGGCCGCCGACCAAACCCTCCACGGGCTTGCGCGCGCGGTCGCGGCCTTGCGCGTCGACGGCCTCGACCGTGCGCGGCTGCAGGCCGACGCTCGCTCCCGCCTCGGCCAGAGTCTTGCCGGCCGCGCGTGCGTCCTCCACCGTGTCGCGCAGCTTGTTGGCCTGCTGCCGCGCGCGGATGATCGCGATCTCGTCCTTGAGTTGCGCGCTCACCTCGGTCAGCGGCTGCACGCGTTCGGGCACGATCTTGGTGACGTGGACGAGCACGGTGCCGAACTGGCCCTTGACCGGCGCGCTGGTTCCGTTCTCCGGCAGCGCGAAGGCGGCTGCGGCGACGGCCGGGTCGGCGAGGTCGCCCTTGCCCACCGTGCCGAGGTCGATGTCGCCGGAGCTCTTGTTCTGGGCGGCCGCGAGCTTGTCGAAGCTTTCGCCCCCCTTGAGCCGGCTTTCGGCCGCCTCTGCCGCCTTGATGTCGGGGAAGAGCAGCTGCTGCACCCCGCGCTTTTCCGGCTGGGTGAAGCGGATCGACTTGACCTCGTCGTAGCGCTTGGCGACGTCGGCCTCCGACACCGCGTCGGGCTTCACCAGATTGGCCGGCACCACCGAGAGCACCGCGAGCTTGCGGTATTCCGGCGCCACATAGCTGCGGGCATGGTCGTCGTAGTATGTCTTCAGCTCGGCATCGGTTGGTGGCGCGATCGTGCCGGCGGCGCCGGGCGGCAGGATGAAGAAGTCGAGGTCGCGCACTTCCGACTGGAAGCGGTGCACCGCGTCCTTGACCGAGCCGGGCAGTTCAAGGCCGCCGATCACCGCATCCGACACGTCCTGGCGCAGGATCAGGGCGCGCTGCGCCTTGCTGTAGCTTGCCTCCGTGTAGCCGTTCTCGCGCAGCAGCCTGGCGAAGAGCTGACTGTCGAACTTGTCGTTCGCGCCCTTGAAGGTCGCGTCCTTCATGATGCCGCGCACGATCTCCTCGTCGCCGACGGCGAGGCCGAACTTCACCGCCTGCTGGTCCAGGATGGTGTCGGTCAGCAGCCGCGACAGCACCTGGCGGTCGAGGCCGCTGCGCCGCGCTTCCTCGTTGGTGATGGCGCGCCTTTGCTTCTGCTGCAGCTGTTGCAACTGCGACTGGTAGGCTGTGCGGTACTGGTCGACGGAGATCGTGGTCGAGCCGACCTTGGCCAGTTCGTTGCCGCTGAAGCTGGTGAAGCGGTCGCTGGCGCCCCAGGCGGCGAAGCTGAGGATGATCAAGCCCAGCACCACCGCCAGGATGGCTCGCCCGAACAGGCTCTGCGAAAGGCTGCGCATCTCGTTCAGCATGGCCGGTCGGTCGCTCGGAATGAAGATTGCGTGGCCGCGACTTATAGGAAGCCGACCTGCGCGAGGCAATGCGCGCGCCGCGAAGTAAGATGGATCCGGTCGTGACCGCCGATTCGTTGCCGCCCACTCGGCTTTGCGGATCGGCGCCGCGATGCTAACGGGTCGAAGGGCGCCGGCCGAGGCCGCCGAGCGCAGGGATCCGGAGTGTAAGCCGAGAATGGCGCGACAGCCGCAACCGCTCGTGGCCGGCAACTGGAAGATGAACGGCCTCCACGCCGACCTCGCCGAGATCGGAAAGGTCCGCGATGCGGTACGCGACGGCGCCGCGGGCGAGGCGGAGGTGCTGATCTGCCCGCCGGCGACCCTGATCCGCGAAGCGGCCGCCCTGGCGCGCGGCAGCGGGCTGAAGATCGGCGGCCAGAACTGCCACAAGTCCAACAGCGGCGCCCATACCGGGGACGTGTCCCCCCTGATGCTGGTCGATGCCGGCGCGAGCTACGTCATTCTCGGGCATTCCGAGCGACGCGCCGATCACAACGAAACCAACGTGGCCGTGCGCCAGAAGGCGATGGCGGCGATGGCGGCCGGGTTGAAGGTCATCCTGTGCGTCGGCGAAACCAAGGCCGACCGCGACGCGGGGCGCGCCCTGCGCGTGGTGGGGCGCCAACTCGCCGGCTCCGTGCCGCAGGATTGCGACGCCGCCGACCTGCTGCTCGCCTACGAGCCGATCTGGGCGATCGGCACCGGTGTCACCCCCACCGCCGCCGATGTGGCGGACATGCACGGGTTCATGCGCCACGAGATCACCAGCCTCCTGCCGGCCGGCGGCGCGACGCTGCGGCTCCTCTACGGCGGCTCGGTGAAGGCCGGCAATGCGGCCGAGCTGATGGCGGTGCAAGACGTCAACGGCGCGCTGGTCGGGGGGGCGAGCCTGAAGGCCGCCGACTT
Source organism: uncultured Beijerinckiaceae bacterium (assembly GCA_964245015.1). Classification (GTDB taxonomy): domain Bacteria; phylum Pseudomonadota; class Alphaproteobacteria; order Rhizobiales; family Beijerinckiaceae; genus RH-AL1. Next base: position 7,346 of record CAXTMA010000075.1, read on the forward strand.
CATGGGCATCGTGTCGGTCTATCGGGCCGCGGTGCCGGCCGAGGGCTGAGCCGCTGCCGCTCGTTCAGTCCGGTTCCCGGTCCGGCTCGGCGCGGCGAAGCTGGTTGACCAGCGTCACCGTCAGGTCGCGCATGGTGCGTCGGTCGCCGCCGGCGATCTGCGCGAGACCCGTCCCGATCAGGCTGTCGGCAAGCGCCAGGCCCGTCACGAAACAGATCATGGCGCGGGCGCGCCGCGCCTTGTCCGGACCCTCCATCTGCGATTCGAGCACCGCCACGAGTTCACCGACGGCTTCGAGGGGCTCGCGCGTCCGTTCGGGCGTATGCGTCAGGGCCGACCATGCCATCAGGATGCCGATCCCGCCGCCGGCATAGGCGTTGAACACGAGGTCGACGAGCTCGCCGACGTCGTCGCGGTGTCCCGCCTCGATCAGGGCGGTGACCGTTCGCGTCAATTCCTCCGCCATGAAGGTCTTCAGGTCGTGCTGGAAAGCCTCCGCCGAGCCGAAGTGATGGATGAGGTTGGCATGCGACATCTTCAGCTCGGCGCCGACCGCCTTGAGGGTGAGGGCGCCCGGCCCACCTCCGACGAGCAGGCGGCGACCGACGGCGAGGGCCTGCCGGCGGACGTCGCCGGCCTTGCGGCGGCCGACCCTGTCGGATGCAACAGTTGACATCGATGTAAGCTAGGTCCCGTATCGGGCGGCTTTGCGGGGAGAGGACGGCGGAGATACGACGATGGCGTCCACGGTGAGGCTGAAGGGTCGCGTGGCGCTCGTGACGGGGGCGGCGAGCGGGATCGGACGCGCGCTCGCCGTTGCGCTCGTCGGGCGCGGCTGCCACCTCGCCCTCGCCGACCTCGACGAGGCCGGGCTGGCGGACGCGGCGCGGAGCCTCGCGGCACCGGGCGTCACGCTGAGCACGCACCGGCTCGACGTTGCCGACCGGGCCGCCATCGCGGCGCTGGTTCCCGAGATCCAGGCGAGCCACGGCGGCCTGGATGTTCTCGTCAACAATGCCGGCGTCGCCCTCGGCGGCACCTTTGAGGAGATTTCCGCCGCCGACTTCGACTGGCTCCTGGCGATCAACTTCGGCGGCGTGGTCGCGATGACGCGCGCCTTCCTGCCCCTGCTGCGGCGCAGCGACGAGGCGCGCCTCGTCAACGTGTCCAGCGTTTTCGGCCTGATCGCGCCGCCGGGCCAGACGGCCTATTGCGCGAGCAAGTTCGCCGTGCGCGGCTTCTCCGAGTCGCTGCGCCACGAGCTGGCCGGCAGCACGGTCGGCGTCACGGTGGTGCATCCCGGCGGCGTCGCCACGAGCATCGCCCGCCACGCCCGGGTACCGGCCGGCGTCGATGCCGCCGAGGCCGAACGGCGCAAGCGGATGTTCGAGAATGCGCTGGTTCTGTCGCCGACCGTTGCCGGCGAGGCCATCGCGCGTGCGCTCGAACGGCGGCAGCCCAGGGTCGTGATCGGTCGCGACGCCAAACTGGCCTCCGCGATCGAGCGGGTCCTGCCGGTCTCGTACTGGAGGCTGCTCGCCAAGTTGAGCGGGACGGCATGACGCGCGGACCATTCGAGCGGCACGGGGCGAGCCGTGCCGCCAACGGCTGACAGCGGAAAGGCAGACCCATGGAGCACCTCCCCACGGAGCACCTCGACGTCCTCATCATCGGAGCCGGCCTGTCCGGCGTCGGCGCGGCCTACCACGTGCAGACCGAGCTGCCCGGCAAGTCCTTCGCCCTGCTGGAAGGCCGCGACGCGATCGGCGGCACCTGGGACCTGTTCCGCTATCCCGGCATCCGCTCGGACAGCGACATGTACACGCTGGGCTATGCCTTCCGGCCGTGGCCGGCGGCGGCGGCCATCGCCGACGGGCCGTCGATCCTCGCCTATGTCCGCGACACGGCCGCAGCCTACGGCATCGACCGCAAGGTTCGCTTCAATCATCGCGTGGTGGCCGCCGCGTGGTCGTCGCGGGAGTCGCGATGGACGGTCGAGGTCGAGCGCGGCGGGGAGCGGATCAGCCTGACCTGCTCGTTCCTGTTCGCGTGCAGCGGCTACTACGATTACGACGCCGGCTATCTTCCGGCCTTCCCCGGCGTGGACTCGTTCGCCGGGCGCCTGGTGCATCCGCAAACCTGGCCGGACGGGCTGGACACGGCCGGCAAGCGGGTCGTGGTGATCGGCAGCGGGGCGACGGCGGTGACTCTCGTACCGGCCCTGGCGCGCGGCGGCGCGGTGGTCACCATGCTGCAGCGATCGCCGAGCTACGTCGTTTCCATGCCCTCGATCGATGCGCTGGCCGTACGCCTGAAAAAGCTGCTGCCGGCCAAGCTCGCCTATGCCGCCGTGAGGTGGCGCAACATCCTGCTCGGCATCCTCCTGTACAAGCTGGCGCGGAGCCGGCCGGCCACGGTCAAGAAGCGACTGAAGACGGCCATCCGCGACATCCTCGGCCCGGACTTCGACGTGGAGCGGCACTTCAGCCCGCGCTACGACCCTTGGGACCAGCGGGTCTGCCTCGTGCCGGACTCGGACCTGTTCGTCGAGCTGAAGGCGGGCCGCGCCACGATGATGACGGACGAGGTCGACGCCTTCACCCCGACCGGGCTGCGCCTGCGCTCCGGCGCGCAGCTCGCCGCCGACATCGTGGTGGCGGCGACCGGCCTGAAGATGAAGATGCTCGGCGGCGTCGCGCTCTCGGTCGATGGTCGCCGCGTCGACCTCGCGCGAACGGTGAGCTACAAGGGGCTGATGTTCAGCGGCGTGCCCAACCTCGCCGCCGCGCTCGGCTATACCAACGCCTCGTGGACGCTGAAATGCGATCTCACCTGCGCCTACGTCTGCCGGCTGATCCGCTACATGGACCGGCGCGGCCTGTCGGCCTGCGTCCCGGACGACGGCGGAGGCGTCGAGGGCCGGCCGCTGATCGACTTCACCTCCGGCTACATCCGTCGCGCGGAGGCCCTTCTGCCGCGGCAGGGCAACCGCAAGCCGTGGCGCCTTCACCAGAACTACGTTTCCGACCTGCTGGCGCTGCGCTTCGGCCGGATCGACGACGGCGTGATGCGCTTCACGCCGCGCGACGGGAATGGTCCGTTCGAGCCTGCCGACACCTCCGGGCGGACCAGCCCCGTGGCGGGAGCGGCCTGAAGCCGCCTCCGCGATCCGGGGTGGCGACGCCGGGCCTGCTGCTCGTCCGGCCGGCATCGGCCGCGGTTGGCAGCGCTTGTCCGTTTGACGCCGCCGTCATGGCATGACGGCGATGCAGCTCGAGGGGCAGCCCGAGGTGAACGCCGACCAGCCGCTCGGCTTCCGCGCCCAGCTCGCAACCTCGTCGCGCGGCCTCGCCGGCTCGCCCGAGCGCTGGAGCGTGGCGGGACTGTCGCTCGCCGTGGTCATCGTTCTTCTGATGACCGCCGCGGCGCAGGTCGCCCTGAACGCCTGGAACACGCCCTTCTACAACGCCGTCTCCGTGCGCGACGTCGAGACGTTCGAGCACGAGCTCCTCGTCTTCTTCGCCATCGCCGGCGCGCTCCTGGTCCTCAACGTCGCGCAGATGTGGTTGAACCTGACCCTGCAGCTCAAGCTGCGCGCCGGCCTCATGCATGACCTGCTCGACCTGTGGCTGCAGCCGCTGCGCGCCTTCAAGCTGGCGCACGCCGGCATCCTGGGCGTGAACCCGGATCAGCGCCTCCACGAGGACACGCGCCACCTCACCGAGCTGACGACCAGCCTCGCCATCGGCCTGCTTCAGGCGTCCGTGCTGCTCGTCGTCTTCATCGTCGTGCTGTGGCGCCTGTCGGCCGGCTTCGCCTTCAAGCTTGGCGGCCATGCGATCGCGGTGCCCGGCTACATGGTGTGGGCCGCGCTCGTCTACGCGCTGGTCGGCTCGCTCGCCAGCTTCCGCGTCGGCTATTCGCTGATCCGCTTCAACGCCGAGCGATACGGCCGCGAAGCGGAGCTGCGCTCGACGCTGGTGCGCGTCAGCGATCATATCGGCACCATCGCCCTGCACCGCGGCGAGGCGAGCGAGCGGCGCTCGTTGGAGCGCGACCTGCGCACCGTGCTCGCCGCCATGCGCGCCATCGTCGTCGCGACCACCAAGCTGACCTGGGTGACGGCCGGCTATGGCTGGCTGACCCAGATCGTGCCCATCCTCGTCGCGGCGCCGATCTATTTCAGCGGCCAGATCAGCTTCGGCGAGCTGATGATGGCGGTGGGCGCCTTCAACCAGGTGCAAAGCTCGCTGCGCTGGTTCGTGGACAATTTCGGCACCATCGCCGACTGGCGGGCGACGCTGCTGCGCGTCGCCGACTTCCGCCGCGCCGTCGTCGGCTGCGAGGATCTGCACGGGGTCGCCGGCCGCATCGCCGTCGAGGTGGGCGAGCCGGGCCGCTTCGTGCTCGACAATCTCGCCGTCGCCTCGCACGGCGACTGCATCCGGTTGGACGAGCGCCGGGTCGTCATCGCCGCCGGCGAGCGGGTGCAGATCACCGGCGAGTCCGGCGACGCGCAGACGATCTTCTTCCGCGCCATGGCCGGCCTTTGGCCGTGGGGCGAGGGGCGCATCCGCCTGCCGGGCGAGGAAAGCTTCCTGCACGTCGCCCGCCACCCCTACATCCGGTCCGGGCGGCTGCGCGACGTGCTGGCTTACCCCGACGACCCCGCCGGCTTCGATCCCGGACGCTTCGCGGCGGCACTTGATGCGGTCGGCCTCGGCGGCTTCGCTTCGCGCCTCGACGAGGATGGGCGCTGGGACCAGACCCTCGGCGACCAGGACCTGCAGCGTTTGGCCTTCGCCCGCTTGTCCCTGCAAAGGCCGGCCTGGATCGTGATCGATCAGGCGCTGGAAACGCTCGATGGCGAGACTCACGCGCAGGTGATCGCGATGTTCCAGTCGAGCCTCAAGGCCTCGGCGGTGATCAACATCGGTCGCCCGGAACCGACCGATCTGTTCGAGCGCAGCTACGCGCTGGTCGACGATCCCGGCGGGTGTCGCCTGCCGTTGAAGGCTGCGCCGGTTGTGCCGGCAAAGGTGCGCGTCGAAGTGCCGGCCTGATCAATTCCTGTCTGCCGCAATACCTGCGTCTTTGGCCGATAAACCGCCGACGCCTGCGATTTGAGGAGGTTTCCGTGCACCCGTTCGTCCGTCTCGCCGGCGCCGTCGTGGTGGCCGTCGCGCTCGACGCGTCGGCCTTCGCGAGTGGACCGGCCTGGGCCGCCGAAGCTGCCCCCGCGGCTCTTGGCGACAACATGGCGGCGCCGGTCGTCAGCGTCATTGTGCCGGGGCTGCGCGACCTCGTCGAGCGCGCAACCATCACCGGCACGCTGGTGCCGCGCGACGAGGTGCTGGTCGCCCCGGAGATCGACAACGTCCGCATCACGCAGGTGCTGGCCGAGGAGGGTGACCGCGTTGCCGCCGGTCAGGTGCTTGCCCGCCTGAGCCACGAGATGCTCGACGTGCAGATCGCGCAGAACGAGGCCTCGCTGGCGCACGCGCAGGCGGCCATCGACCAGGGCCGCAGCCAGATCGATCAGGCGGCCGCCTCGGCCGAGGAGAACCGCCTGTCGCTCGCGCGCGCGCAGGCGCTGCGCCTGTCGGGCAACGCAACCGAGGCGACGATCGAGCAGCGCGGCTCCGCGTCGCGCTCGGCCGACGGTCGGCTCGCCGCCGCGCGCAACGGCCTGACCATGGCGCAGGCCGATCTCGCCCTGACGCGGGCGCAGCGCCGCGAACTCGACCTCCGATCGGCCCGCACGGAGGTTCGGGCGCCGGTGCAGGGCATCGTCAGCCGCCGTTCGGCGCGGGTCGGGGCGACGGCCTCGCTCGCCGGCGAGCCGCTGTTCCGCCTGATCGCCCACGGCCTCATCGAACTGGAAGGCGACGTCACCGAGAGCGGCCTCGGCGATGTCGGCCCCGGCGCACCGGCCCTCGTGGACGTCGGCGGCGCCGAGCCGGTGCACGGCAGGGTGCGCGTCGTGTACCCCGAGATCGATCGTGCGACGCGGCTCGGCAAGGTGCGCGTCGCCCTTGATCCCGATCCGGCCCTGCGCATCGGCGCCTTTGCCCGCGGCACGCTGGAAACCGCCCGCCGGCGCGGTCTGGCCGTGCCATTGGCGGCGCTGCTCTACGGCGAGAACGGCAGCGCCAGCGTCCTGGTCGTGGAGAACGGCCACGTAGTCGAGCGGGTCGTGCGGACCGGCCTGTCCACCGGCGAGCTGATCGAGATCCAGGACGGGCTCAGGGCCGGCGAGACCGTGGTTTCGCGCGCCGGGACCTTTTTGCGGCCGGGCGATGCCGTCAGGGTCGCAGCCCCGCAGGATGCGGCCGCGCCCGATCCGTCCGCCAAGTTCTGAGGCGATGCTTTTGAGGCGACACCCATGCGCTTGAACGTTTCCGCCTGGGCGATCCGCAAGCCGATCCCGCCCATCGTCTTCTTCGCCGTGGTGCTGGCGCTGGGGCTGTTCGGCTTTTCCGCCCTGCCGATCACGCAGATGCCCAACGTCGACGTGCCCATCGTCGCCGTGACCGTCACCGAGCAGGGCGCCGCCCCGGCCGAGCTGCAGACCCAGGTGACCAAGCGCGTCGAGGACGCCATCGCCGGGGTCAGCGGCGTCAAGCACATCACCTCCGTGATCACCGAGGGCACGTCGAGCACGACGGTCGAATTCCGCCTGGAAACCAACGAGGATCGCGCCCTCAACGACGTCAAGGACGCCATTTCGCGCATCCGCACCGACCTTCCCCGCACCATCGACGAACCCATCGTCAACCGGGTCGACGTGGTCGGCCTGCCGATCCTGATCTACGGCCTGTCCGCTCCGGCGATGACGCCTGAGGAGCTGTCGTGGTTCGTCGACGACACCGTCGCCCGGCAGATCGAGAGCGTTCGCGGGGTCGGCGGCGTCGAGCGCCTGGGCGGCGTCGACCGGGAGATCCGCGTCGAGCTGCTGCCCGACCGCCTCAACGCCCTCGGCATCACCGCCGCCGACGTCAACGCGCAACTGCTGCTCACCTCCGCCGACCTGGCCGGCGGGCGCGGCACGCTCGGCGGCCAGGAGCAGTCGATCCGTACCCTTGCCGGCGCCCGCAGCACGGCGAGTCTGGCGGCGACCTCCATCGTGCTCGCCGGCGGCCGCCACGTCCGCCTCGGCGACCTCGCCCGCATCGTCGACACGGCGGCCGAGCCCCGCACCTTCGCCCGCCTCGACGGCAAGCCGGTGGTCGGCATGGCGATCACCCGCGCCAAGGGCGCCAGCGACGCCGCCGCCGCGCAGGCCGTGGCCGCGAGGATCGCGGCGATCGGGCGGGCGCATCCCGACGTCCGCTTCTCCCTGATCGATACATCCGTCACCAACACGATCGGCAACTACACCTCCGCGATGCACGGGCTGGTGGAGGGCGCGGCGCTGGCGGTGCTCGTCGTCTTTCTCTTCCTGCGCGACTGGCGCGCCACCCTGATCGCCGCCATCGCCCTGCCGCTGTCGGTGCTGCCGACCTTCTGGGCGATGCAGCTGATGGGCTTCTCGCTCAACGCGGTGAGCCTGCTCGCCATCACGCTCGTCACCGGCATCCTCGTCGACGACGCCATCGTGGAGATCGAGAACATCGCCCGCCACGTCGCGATGGGCAAGACGCCCTATGCGGCGGCGCTGGAAGCGGCCGACGAGATCGGCCTCGCCGTGATCGCGATCACCGCCACCATCATCGCGATCTTCGCCCCCGTCTCCTTCATGGGCGGCATCGCCGGCCAGTACTTCAAGCAGTTCGGGCTGACGATCGCCGTCGCGGTCGGCTTCTCGCTGCTCGTCGCCCGCCTGCTGACGCCGGTGCTCGCCGCCTACTTCATGCGCCCGCACGCCCATGGGGAGGAACGCGAAGGCTTCGTCCTGCGCCTCTATCTTCGCGTGGTGTCGGCGTCCGTGCGGCACAAATACGTCACGCTCGTCGTCGGCCTTGTGCTGTTCGCCGCCTCGATCCTTTCCACCGGCGTGCTTCCGTCGGGCTTCCTGCCCAAGGAGGACCGCGCCCGCACGCAGTTCTCCGTGGAACTGCCGCCCGGCGCGCGGCTCGCCGACACCGAGGCCACCACCGACGCCGTCGTGCGGCGGATGAAGGCGCTGCCCGAGGTGGTGTCCGTCTTCGTCGACGGCGGCCGGCAGATCCCCTCCAAGAGGGAGATCCGCGTCGCCAGCCTGACCGTCACCCTGACCCCCAAGGACCGGCGCCCGCGCACCCAGGCGCAGATCGAGGCCGACCTCGGCGCGATCCTGCGCGGCCAGCCCGACATCCGGTTCTGGTCGATCCGCGACAACGGCCAGCGCGACCTTGCCCTCGTGCTCGGGGGACGCGACCAGCGGCTCGTGATCGAAACGGCCGCCGCGCTCCGGCGCGAGATGGCGGGGGTGCCGCACCTCGTCAACGTGATCTCCACCGCTCCCGTCGACCGCACCGAGATCCGCGTCGACCCGCGCTCGGCCATCGCCGCCGACCTCGGCGTCTCCACGGCGGCGATCGCGCAAACGGTGCGGGTCGGCACCATCGGCGACATCGGCGCCAACCTCGCCAAGTTCACCGCCGGCGAGCG
>CAXTMA010000076.1:0-15687 GCA_964245015.1 uncultured Beijerinckiaceae bacterium
ATCCGAGATCGACACGACCATGGAATGGCGCCCTGCTGCGCATGAGCAAGATCAGGAGTGACATGTATTCGGGGTCCACTTGCCGCTTTGTTGTGCCGCATGGAAAAGCTCAAGCTTGAGCCATCACGGCTCGCTTTCGGGGCACCCAACCCGAGCCTGCCTCGCGAGCTGGCGCTCGTCGCGGGCTTGATCGGCGGACGTGCCGATCAACGATCAATAAGCACGAGTGCGACCTGCATTGTCGGAGGAAAGGGCAGCGGAGCGGCGATCAGAGGTTCGGTCCCCGGGCAACCGCTGAGTTGACAGAAGGTGTAGAACCAGCCCTTCTGCAAGATGTCATCGGCGTAGCGGAAGGCATGGCTGGTCGCTACAAGTAATACGGGAGCGGCTGGCAGGGTCAGCACCGGGCTCAATTGGCATAGCATCGCATCGAGTGCCGAGGCGTGCTGCTGGAAGAACAGCGTCAGCGGAGAGTCGAGGGCCGGATTGGGCGTGATCGAGCCATCCGCCGCCACGCTCGTCGCCTCAGTCACGGTGATGCCGAGGGGTTTGACGTCCAGTTGCACTTGCAGCAGCGCGTGCAATCCGGTGGGAAGCGGTTGATTGTCCAGCGTGCCGTTGACGGACACCTGCAGGTTGAGCACGGCCCCGCCGGGCACGCCGCCGGTCAACAGCTGCCAGTTCCCGACCGTGCCGTTGAAGGCGACGCCGCCGTCGGGCGCCACGTAGTTGTTGAACTTGGATGGGAAGGCCTGCTGGACCGCCAGCACTTGGTTCGCCTTGGCAACAGCGACGATGCTGACGGCGGGCCAGCCGTTCAGCGCGATGCCCCCGAAGAAATTGGCTTCCGGGAAGGTCGAGGGCAAACGGAGATTCTTGCCGTTAAACAAGAGAATCGGCGTTTGCGTCGTGGGGTCGAGTATCACCGGCGAGGCCGTCACCGTGTCGCAACCCTGCGCCGTCAGCGTCAGGCTGGCGGGGGCCGTGCCCGGCAGGGTGCCGGTGTGGCTCATGGATGTCGGCACCGTGCCGCCGTTCGAGGTCGAAAAGCCTCCCGGCTCGATGCGCAACTGCATGATGTTGGAGACGTCGAACGCGAAGATCACCGGGCTGATCGCCTCGCTCGCGAAGTCCAGGGCCGTCGCGAACGCATCCGTGCTGGCGACGAAGGTGTTGATCGTCGGAGCCGGTAGCGACGCCTTGAAGTTCTGGCTGGCAGGTGGCCCGCTGTAGCCGACGAGGCCGTAGGCGGTGACGAAGAAAGAGAGGGAGCAGCCGGCAGCCATCGTCGTCGTGGTGCTGCCTTGCAGCGCCTGCGCGCCGTCGAAGGTGCCCATGTTGTCGATGTGCAGCGCGCTGGCGTTCGTCGTCGTCCAGTTCAGTTCCACCACCATCTGAGCGGCGTTCAGGTTTAGCGACTGCAGGGTCGCGTCGAAGGAGGTGATCAGCGGCGCCCCCACCGCCACCGTGACCTGCTTCTGGATCTGCGCGTAGTAGGGCACGTTGCTGATCGTGTCCGAGACCGACAGCGTGAAGGTGGTGGACGCCTGCGGCACCAGCGCCGGCGCGCTTGTGCCGGGGTACTGGCCACTGCTGGCGAGCGGGGGCGCGCTCGGCGTTGCCGGCACCGTCACCACGGTGCCGCCGTCCGCGTACTGGATCTGGTAGGTTCCCTGCGGGCCGTCCCAGTTCAGGCTGACGCTGTCGCCGACGGTGATGTCGGACGGGGCGACGTAGAAGTTCACCTCTCCCCAGCCGTTGGGGAACTTCGTGACCGGCAGCTGCTGCGTCGGGCAGTTCCCGTCCGGGCCCAGCGTGCAGTCGTTGGATCCCTCGGTGATGGTCACGCAGGTGGTGCCCGGTTCGCCGTTCGCGCAAACGTTGTTCAGCACGAACACCAGGCTGTGGGAACCGACGCTCACGCTCTTGTTCGGCGCTCCGAAGACGAAGATGAAGTCCGTCCCCGTGCCGGTCGTCGTGCCGGCGCTCGGCCAGCCGGCCGGCGGGACGGGGCTGACGAGGGAGGCATCCGCCACGAGATCGGTCGCATCCACGCCGACGGACAGCGTGATCTCGACGCCATGGATCACCACCGGCGTGTCGGGCGTCGGATTGGTCGCCACCACCGTCACCTGTACGCTCGTCGCGTTGGTTCCCGAGGCCTGGACGGGAAAAGGACTCGTTGTCAGGGCGTAGTTGAGGGCTGTGTTCATCGCTGGGGCGGGTCCGGTCAGGTGTTGCCTTTGAGGGAGGTCAGTTGCAGCCAACCCTCCCGCAGGGTCAGGTTGGCGTCGGGCAACAGCGCAGTGTCGTCCGCATCCACGATCGCGGTCGTTTCCCAGGTGCCGGGTGCGGTCTGCTGGATCCAGTTCCACAGGCCCTGGTCTTCCGCCGGCTTGGGGGTGCGCAGCGTATCGGGATCGGCCAGGATCGGCCCCGTGCGGAACGTCACCTGAAGCGCGCGGATGAAGGTCTCGACGACGTCGGCTGGCAGCGCCGCCGCCGCGACCGGCAGGATGCCGGTGTAGGCGTGAACCGAGCCGCGCGGGTCGAGCAGCATGGTCACCGTGACGGACTGACCCGCCCCCGGGCCTTGCGGCGATGCGGGCTGCGGAGCGAGCGCGATGTCGCCGGCGTAGCTCCCGCCGTTCACGATGGCCTGGATGTAGGCGTCATCGGGCGAGAGCTGCTGCGGCACGTGGACGGCGTAGAACTTGGCGTAGGGCTGCGCCGCGTCGGGAAGGAAGTAGCCGATCAGCCCGTCGTCGCGCCGCGTCAGGCTGCCCAGCCGCACCGGGAACGACACCTCGCCCACGCCGCCGTCGCTGTTCATCCAGGAATACGACGATGCCGGGCCGCTCGTCTGCGGCGTCACCATCGCGTCCCACATCTGGTTCACGCAGGCGAGCCCGTTCAGGGTGAGTTGCAGGCGCGCCTGCACCACCGCGAGCGGCCGGCCGATCAGCACGGACAGGAACTGGTCCTTCCGGCCGCCGAGCGGATCAACCATCCACAGCGTCTCGTCAACGGTTTGCAGCAGGTCCGCGAACACCGCCTGCGGTTGCGAGGCGATGCTCTGCACGACCGCCCGCAAGGCGGCGTTGGGGATGTCGGCCGGCGTGGCAGGCGGCGGATCGGTCCCGGGAGCCCCGGGGCGCGGCCGCCAGTTGCCCGGCGCAGGCATGGCGATCAGCTCACCCAGCATGACCCCGCCTTCGTCGTAGATGGCGAGCGCGCCGTCGAGATGGTTGGGCAGCACCCAGCCGCAGACCGCATTCGGGTTCGCCGACGTGACCGTGTCGCCGCCGGAGCCGTCGTTCGCCAGGAACGCCAGGTCGAGCCGCGCGCCTTGCACCAGCCGCGGGGGCAGCTGGAAGGCGCCGTACGGCGCGCCGGCCGGAAGGCTTGACGGCGACAAGCCCGTTCCCAGCAGCGGCTGGAAGCCCTGCGGCGTGTTCGCGGCCACGGCCTGCAGCGTCTGCCCGAACGCGTCCACGATCTGCAACGTGTTCAGCACCACCAGCCCGGCCCGGACGGGGTGGAAGTAGCTGCATTGCAGCCCGGTCCCCGTCAGCATCGGCACCGCGCGATAGCCGTCGCCGATCAGCGCGGCGATCGGTGGCGCCGCCGCCCCGCTCGTCGGGCTCGGCACGCACATGTCGCTGGTCGGCGTGGGCGGGAAGGCTTCCTGCGTCAGCAAGGTTTCCAGCTGCTGCGTGAAGCCGCTGAGCGCCTGCGACATCACATCCCAGCTGCCGACGGTCGCGATCAGCTGCTCCAGCCCGGCGGAGTCGATCGCCGGATTGTTCTGGAGCCATTGCTCGATCTTGGCCTGGAAGAACAGCGGCGCCTGCGGGGTCAGCACCGTCCGCCCCTTGTAGGGAACGCAGCAGCCGCTGTCGAAGCCGGTGCCGGCCCAGGTGTAGTCGGACCCATCAAAGGTCCAATCGTCCAGGGAGAACTGGCGGGTCGCGGCGGCGCCCGAGCCGGTGGGGTAGAATTGTAGCTCCCACTCCAGCCACAGCGGGGTCCAGGCCTGCGCCCACGCCTGCGTCGCGAAGGGCAGCGGCGGCGTTCCCGACCACGTCGCACTCGTGCTACCGCCCGCCAGCAGCGCGGCCATGGCCGTCGAGATGGCGTCCGCATCTCCGCTCACCGCCGAGGCGATCAGGCCGGCGCTGCCCGGATCCGTGAAAACGGACTCCGCCAGCAGCCCGGGGACGGAAGGGATGCTCGTGTAGGCCGAGCAGGAGTCGATCAGTCCGGCCACGGTCTGCGTGTTGATCGCGTTCTGGCCGGGGATCACGAGGCCCGCGATGAGCTGGCCCGGCAGTCGGCATGCCAGGCTGCCGTCCGTGCTGCCGCTTCCGTTTTCGCCGAAGCTCGGCGAGCGGCCCAGGCCCGAGAACAGCATGACGGGATCGTTGGGATGGGAAAAGCTCGGCACCGCGCCGGACTTCAGCTGCAATCCCAGTTCGGCCAGCGTCAGGGTCGCGTCGGTGCCGGGAAAGGACCAGTTCTCGGCCACCCAGGCACCGGCTTCGGCCGCATCGGTCGGGTTCGGAAGCTGGCTCTGCAGGACCTGCACGTCGTAGGTCTGCTGCCATGCCTGCGAGAACAGGGTGCCGGTGCCCGGGGCCAGCTGCATTTGCAGAAACGCGGTGATGTCGTTGAGCGGAGGGGTCGTGACCGGGGCCATGCCCCATTGGTAGCTGGTGCCCTGCGCCAGCGCCCACCAAGCCGTGTAGAGCCTCGACTGCAGCGACTGCATCGCGCGGGTGCCGCGGTCGAGTTCGGCCTGTTGCCCGTTCAGCGCGGCGAGTTGCGCGTTCAGCGCGGTCGCTTGCGCGGGGGTGAGGTCCGGCGCCGCCGCGGCGCTCGCCGAGGCTTGCGGCGTCGCCGGCACGACGGTCCAGGTCGTCCCGCCGAGGTCGGACCCGAACCATGCGTCGCGGATCCCGTCCTCGATCAGCGCGGACCCGCCGGGCTTGCCGTAGTCGCCCAGCTTGTTGAGCATCGCCGCTTCCATGAGCTGCGCCAGCGCGACCCCCGTCGAACCCTCGTTGGCCACCTCGGCCTGCGACGCGATGAGCGCCGCCAGAGCGCCGATGCTGCTGTTGGCGACAGACACCCCGATGGTCGGCTGGGAGGTTGTTCCCCTGTTCGGCGGTGTGTAGGGCCACTGCACCTGCGCGACTTGGCCGTGGTACAGGCTGGTCGAGGGCGGCGAGACCGGCGCCGCCCCGTCGATGCACCAGTTCAGCGCGTCGGCGATCGTGGCGAAGCGCTCGGCCGGCGTCTGCGAATTCCAGAACGTCTGGTCGGTCCAGAACCAGGGATCGAAGGCGTTCACGCCGTGCAGCGGGTCGCCGGCGGGATCGGAATAATAGCCGAGAACGAGGTAGGTGTAGGTGTTGGGGCCGGCGTCCTCGGCCGGCAAGCCGGTGTCGACGAATGAGAAAACGTCCTGCATGAACGGCGCATAGGCGGCGAAGCTGATGTTGCCGGGACCGACGGCTTGCAGGAACAGCGCTCCGCCGGGGTCCGTCATCGCCTGCCAGGCCTCGATCGTGTAGTTCCTCCCCAGCCTCCTGTCCGAGAGGGTGATCTGCGCCGATCCGCTGCCGACGTCGACGGCCATCTCGGTCGGCTGGAGCGGATCGAGAAACGTGCTGGTGCCGTCAACGCCGCCCGTACTGAGATAGTCGCTCTGGATGACCCAGATGGCGCACTGCCGGGTCGTTTCCGTGGGACCGAAGCGCACCACGACCCAGCGGTTCGGCACCAGGGGAAAGCGCACGGTGCTGTCCGCGGAGGACTGCCGTCCCTGCGTCAGCGCGTCCGGCAGGCTCCAGCGCAGGTGGATGCCCGGCGTCGCCGCCGCGCCCGACGAGGTGTCGAACGGATCGGGGATCGGGCTCTGGAAGCTCTGCAACCTCGTATAGTCAGCGAAGTATCGGGCGAGCGGTTGCTGGTTCTCGGCGCTGACGACCCAGGCATCGACGCGCACCGGGACCAGCAGGCTGGTCGAATCGGAGGCGGCAATCACGTGTTCCCTCCGTTGGTCGGGGTGAAGAGCATCTGCTCGGGCACCCGCACCAGCTGCACCGCGAACGAGGCGGGGGTGAGCGTCGGCTGCGGCGCCGGGAACTGTCCCTGCAGCGCCGTCGCCAGGGCGGCGATGTTCAACACCGGCTGCGCTGCCGGCCCGCTGCGGCTGTTCTGCCCGATCATCGCCGGCGTGAGCCAGTTCGGCGACTGCGGGTCGATGGTCGACCCGATGTTGGCGCCGTTCGCCCCGGCCACTCCGGGCAGGTAGCGCGGCGCGAACCCCTCGTCTTCCCGGCCGAACACCAGTCCCTCCGAGGGTTCGCTGAACGTGAGCTTCACCGGGAGGTCGGGATAGATCGCGATCATCACGTCCGGCGACACCCGGTCCAGCCGCAGCGGTTTCATCGGACTCAATGGTTCCGATGCGCTCCAGGCGCGGACTTCGAGACCGGGCCAGCCGGACACCACGGCCGAGCGGAGCAGGAAGCCGGCCATCGCGGCAGGCGGAGCGGCCGTTTCTCCCGTGAAGTTCTCGCGCACCTGCGTCAGCACCGCATCGACGCTCCGATGCAGCGCGTCGCGCGTCAACTGGTGCAGCAGGCTGTCCCGGCTGCTCTGCATGCCGACGCTCAGCGCCCCGTCGAGCAGGGCGGCGGTCCAGTTCTCGTCGATGTAGAAGAAGCGGATGCTTTCCGTTGGCAGCATGCGCGCGTCCGGAACCAGGTTGTTAAACGGGACGCCGTCAAGAATAATCGTCTGGGCGAGCCACCGCACGATCGCCTGCGGAAGGATCGAGATCTGGAAAGCCTGGTCGCCGCCGGACCCGACCTGCAGCCCGCTCAGCTGCTGGATCAGGTTCACCACGAGCGGATCGCCCATCAGTGCGGCCAGGTCGGCGGGAACGGAGGGGGCGGCGTTGGCCGGGTCGGTCGGCGCTTGCACGCCGTCGGCGGCGGTGAAGCCGCCGGTCTGCCCGACCGCGGCGGCGATGGAGTTGGCGAAATCGGTCGCCAGCCAAGCCTTGAACGCGTTGGAGACCACGTTGGCGTCCAGCAGTTCCGCCAGATCGGTGATGCCCGTCGCGGTCAAGGTCCCGCTCGCATCGAGGATGCCTTCGCTTTGCAGGTTCGGCCTCGTCTGCGGGGATTGCATGTATTCGTACAGGAGATCGATGGCGCCGTTCGCCAGGCGCCGCCACTGCATCAGGTCCGTCGCGAACGGCAGGTTCGCAAGCCCGAGCGAGCGCCCCGTTTGGAACGCGACCGCATAGGATTGATCGAAGAGGCCTGTGGTCTTGTCGTAGATCATGGCATCCGACACGCTCAACGCAATGCTCTGGTTATCCGCTTGTCCGGGATCGGCCGGCGTCAGGAAGCTGGTCACCGGCACGGGTGACAGCGGGCCGCGGTACCATGCGAAGGTCTGCTCGCCGGTGATCACCTCGTAGCTCATCGCGGTGTAACCGCTCTGCAGGCGATCGAACGTGATGGTGTCTTCGGCAGTTTGCGGCTCGTACTGCGGGAAGGGCGGAGGCAGGCGCAGCAGCAGGGTGGTGCCGCCGTCGCTTTCCGCGGAAACGAGGTTCAGCATCAGGTTGCGGAAATTCCCTTGCGCGTCGGCCGAACAGTTGAAGCTCCACGAGTACAGCGTGACCATCCGCACGCGGTCCATCCCGGCCGGTGGGGTCGGCTCCCCTTGGGTGAGGCAGGACTCGAAGCCTTCGAGAGAGACCAGGTGCACGACGTTGGCGGATTGCGCGGCCGTCGAGCCCATTGGAGGAACGGCGAACCGGTTCGCCATCAGGACGGAGAACATCCCGTCGTTTCTGCAATCACCCGCCGCCTTGCAGGCCGACGTGGCGGCCGTCGCGAGCACGCGCACGTGGCTCAGGTAGGGCAGGTCACCGAGACCGGGGATGAGCTGCGAGAAGGTTGCCGACGACATCTCGATGACGTTGCACTGGATGCGTGTCGGGTCCTCGTCGGCCTCCAGCGTGAGGCTCGGCCCGAGCGTTCCCTTCGGCGGTCCGGTCGTCGACTTGCCGTTGAAGGTCGAGACCGCCACCTGGTCGAGCGGAAAGGAAGCGGTCCGGGACGGGTTGGCTTGGCTGCCCGCGGGCGGAGCAGGTGCTCCTCCCGGGATCAGCAGGTCATCGCTGGAAAACACCAGCAGCGCCAGCCATGGGCACGCGTTCGCGGCGGGGCCGGTCAGGGCCAAGCCGCGTTCCCACGGCAGCGAGGGCTGGCTCGACACCAGCATGGGAATGTACTCATCGAACGCGCCCACGGCGTTCGCCGGCGGGAACACGCTGTGCACGTCCGCGGGATCGAGGTTGAAGCGCATCCCGCGGACGATGAAGGTTTGCGTCGTTCCCGGCGGGTTCTGGATGTCCGGGTTGCCGCCGTCGCTCGTGGTTTGCGTCGTGTCGACAGTCAGGCTTTGCGACAGGGAGAGCGTGTACTGCGCCGGTTTCAGAGATGGGATGTAGTTGTCGTAGAACGTGACATCCGTGTCGGCAGCCAAGACCCCCTCCTCAGGATGCGCTCGCAAGCAGTGGGGCGCCCGTCATCCAGGCGCCGGGGGAGCCCGCGAGGATCGCGAGCGAGCCGTTGGTGGCGGCAGCGACCCCCATGGTCTGCAAGGCCGCGAACACCGCCGAACGCGTGGTCGCCACCGATGCATCCATCAACGAGACCTGAATGTCGCCCAGGATTGCCGGATCGGGGACCGGAGGCTTGTTCGAGGGCGTCGCCGCGGTGCTGAGCGGCAGGTGGTCGGACGTGTAGGGCTGCTCCTCGTCCACGACATCGAATGTGAAACTGGTATCGAGGTCGATCGCGAGAAGGCCTGTGCCGGAGGGGAGCAGCGCGGGCGCCTTTGCGGTTATGCCCGTCAAACCCATCAGCCGGCCGGGCAGCAGCGCATTGGGCTCGGGTTGTGACCCGGCGGCGACCGGCGCTCCCCATTTCGCCGCCGGGACCTGCTGCAACGACGGGATGAAATCGAACGCGGCGGCGATGTCGTGGGCGGTCCCGTCGTCGTTGTTCTCCAGCGAGACCTGAAGCGTGGACGACGCGAGCGTCGCCCGCATCGGACGGATGCAGAGCGTGTAGGGACCGCCTCCCGCGGAAGCGGGCGTGACCGCCGTGTTCGTGCCGTCGCTGTTTGCGAGATCGATCGCGGTGGCTGGAATGGCGGTCGCCAGCGCGAACACGAAGGCGTCCGGACGCACCACCCAGATGCTTTGCCCGTTGCCGGTGATCGTGGTGAGCAGGCCGGCGGAAGCGGTGACCACGCAGATTCCGGCAGGCTGAGCGGCTTCCGCGGCTCGCACCGTCGCGTGCAGCCCGTCGCCGGCCGCCGGCCGCGCGGCCTGCTGCGCCGCCCCGGCATGCGGCAGAAGCGTTTGCGCGAAGCCCGCACCGTTCTCGTCGGTCCAGCTCAGAGGCACCGGTGAAGCGTTGCGCGGCGCCCCGAAGTCAACGGTGATCGACACGACGTAGAAGCTGATGCGCATCGTGCCGCCCATGGGCGGCCCCCAGAGAGCGAGTTGCGCGCTCAGTTCCACCCGCAGCGTGGTGGTCAGGAACAGCAGGTGGATGCGATAGGAGGCGCCGATGCAGACGCTGATCCGAAGCTGGTAGCTGAACGGCGCCCACTCGATCAGCGCGTCCATCTGGGCGAGCAGCCAAGCCCGGAGGTTGCCGGCGCTGTAAACGATCGACAGCCCGCCTCCCGTCATCACCGCCGAGGGCGTCAGCGCGAAATAAGCGTCGCCGCTGATGGTCAGGCCGCCTTCCATCGGCCAGCTGAAGCCCAGCCGCGGAACGCTCGGAAAGTAGCTCGGCGGCTGGAAATCCGGATGGTAGCCGCCCATGGTCAGCACGAACTGTCCCGCCTGGGGACTGCTGCCGAACCAGACGTAGAACGCGAAGCCGCCGGTCAGCTTGCACGCCGGGTCGATCACGAAGGAGTTCGGCGTCAGGATGGCCGTCGCGCTGAACACGCCCTGCGAGGGCAGCAGCTTGATCTCGATGCCAAGCTCTCCGTAGGCGTAGCGGACCGCAGGCGCCTCGGACCCCGGCGCAGGCGGGGGAGGCAGGCTGATCGACGACGTTCCGAGAAGGGTGATCTCCAGTTCGTTGCCGAACTCCACGATCAGCAGCGCCGTGGAGTTGATGAGGTCGAACGACGTGAACCGCACGCCCGCGGCGAGCCAGTACTCCCCGCGCTGGGGCTGCACGACCCGATCGAGCGCTGCGAGCGCGGTGGCCGGGTCGGGCATCTGCCAGGAGCCCGTGCTGCCCTTGGTGGCGCCGAGCGACGACGGATCGCTCGCCGCCGCGACCAGTGGAAAGGCGGGAACGCCGGCCTGATCGGGCAGCAGCAGCGTCCTGTTGTAGCCGAAGCCCGCGGCGAGCCCCGTCACGAAGAAGAATTCCGGGCCGCCGATGATGGCGTCCACCACCGCGAAGATGAACAGGGAGGTGTAGCCGGAGCTGCCATCCGGCGAGGTCGCGTAGGCGTATGAGCCGACCGCATCGATCGCGACGTCGCCGGCCTGGATCAGGGCCTGCCCATCGTATTGCGCGTAGGCGCGCGGCGGGGTGGCGTTCGGATCCGCCGCCACTTTCACCAGCGCGGCGCTCAACGTCACCTCGCCCGCCGAAAACACGAGCCCCAGCCCGCTCAGGTCGAGGTCGTAGCTCGAAAGATCGCCCGGGGTCGCGACGGGAATGTCCACGGTCAATCCCGCCAAGTCGATTGCCAGCGGGCCGAGCGCGACGCTGCCGTTGACGAGCAGGGACAACCGGTCATCCGCTCCCGCGGAGCCGTCCGCCACCCAGCCGATGCCGAGGCTCTGGCAAAGCACCGGGCCGACCCCGCGCTGGATGGGAAGCGTCACCTCCTCGGCCGGCGCGCCGGCGGCATCATACAGCTGAACCGTGAGGCTGCCGCCCTGCACATAGCCGGCTGACAGGGAGAAGCTCGGATTGACGGCGCCCTGCTCGCCGCCGCCGTTCACCGATCCCGAGCCGACCAGGTCCTGCGCGACCGGATTCGTCGATGTGCCTTGCACCACGGTGCCGAAGCCGGGTGCCAACGGAAGTCCCAGCCCATCCAGCTTGGCGCCGCCGCCCAGCGTCAGAACCCCGTTGGTATCGAGGTAGAAGCGCAGTTCGGCCCCGTCGAGCGTGAACCCGCCCACGCTCACCAGCGGCGTGCTGCTGCCGCCCTCGATGTCCATCCCCACGCTGGAAAGGGTGATGTTGGGTGCGAAGGTCACGTTCATCTGCTCGTCGACCCGGATCAGGGTGAGTTCCAGCCCGGGCTCCGCCGAGCCGGCTGGCCCGCCGGTGCTGCGCAGCAGCCAGTTGTCGCTCTCGTCCTCGTTGTCGAACCATGCGCCGAGCGACAGGGTCACGGCGGGCGAGGCCGGCCCCGCGCCCTCGTCGCCCGCCTGGGTGACCGGGATGTCGAGCGCCAGTCGCAGCCCGTAGTCGGTCGTCGCGTCCGCGTTGGCGCGGGAGATGAAGTACAGGCCGCCTCCGGGCAGTTCAGCCGCGGGGCACGGAAGCGAGGAAGCGGACAGCGCGCTCATGGTTCCGAACAGGAATTGCAGCGCGACCTGCTCCGCGCTCAGCCCCTGGATCTGATCAAGGTCGAACTGGAGGTCGCCGTTGTCGTCCGTGGAAAGGAAGCCGGCGGCGACCAGCACGCTGCCGAAGCTGACCGGCGTGTCCCCGATCGGGGTGTCGAGCCACGCGCTCGCCTGCACGATCACCTCGCCGATCCAGTCCGCGACGTTGCTGTCGCCCAGGCTCAACAGGCTGGTGTAGGTGGCCGGGGCTGACGTGTTCGTCAGGTCGCCGAACGTCATGGCGAACGATGCGGGCAGCCCTTGGCTGCCGTAGGCGTCGCCATCGAAGCAGAGGCTGGCCGCGACCTCCAACGACGTGAAGCTCACGCCTTGCGTGGTGAACCCCTTGCCGTCGACGGTGGTGACCTCCAGACCGATCTGGCTCGGGACGGCGGAGCCGGCGACGAGAAACTGCGCTCCGTTCGGAGTATAGGCGAGCAGGGGAATGTAGGCGAACAGGGTGATCTGCGCATTCCCGGCGACGAAGGTGCATTGCGCCCCGATGCCGATCTGGCCTGACGTCGTTGTTCCCTTGGGGACCACCAGGTAGAGTGGGAGATCGCCGTCCGATCCCGGATCAGGCAGGGCGAACCATTGGCCGCCGCCGGTCGCCGCGGGATTGATCGCCGCAGGCTGCAGGACGGCATTGATGATCGACACCAGGCTGCCGAGCCTCGCGCCGAGGTTCGCCAGGCTGGGTGACGCGGATGCGAAAGGATCCTTGAACCAGGCGAGATTGATCGTGACGCCGGTGTCGCCGTCGAGCAGAAGTCCCGCCAGCACGCCCGCATCCAGAACCGGCCCGGGCAGGTCCGCCTCGTCGATCGTCATGGCGTTCCCGCTCAGTAGTTCACGCCCGCCGCATAGTCGTAGCCGGCGCTGTTCGCCCCCAACACCTGGTAATTGGCGCCGGCGATCAGGTACGCCGGCGCATCCCCCGGATCGAAGCGGATGTTGATCCCGCCCCCCGGGATCGTCCAAACTCCCGTCAGTAGAATATTTTGCAGCATCTTCGCCGGTTGCACCTGATCATACAGGTAGAGGCAGCGCACGAGCCAACGTTCTGCAAGTTTGATCGTGTTGGGCAATCGCTGCGGCGTCGAGGTCACCGAAGCCGTGAACACGCGATAGTTTTGAAGGCCGGCGGAAACCGTGGTCACCTTCAACTCGTTGAGTGCGTCGCTGCGCCCGTCGAAGCGACCGCGAAGGTTCGCTGCGCTGCCGGCATAGACGGGCCGCGTGCCGTCATCGATGATGTACACTCCCTGCCCTGTCCCGATGAGCCGGCGGTTTGCGTCGCGCCACATCACATGGGTCAGCCAAGCCTGAATGCCATAAGCCTCGTCGTTCGGTTCGAAGTAGTCGGTGGCGAACTTCAAGGTGAGCTGGACCATTTTTCGCCCAAGTGAAGATGCGGTTCCGTTTTCGGATGATCAAACGTCTAGACTGATGCCTGATTGCGTCGCATCGAACCAGTTTCTGCCCTGCTGGGAAGTGCTTCCATCATATGACCGATGCCGCCGGTGGTCCTGGACAAATCCTAGATGAAGGCCGGCCCCGGCGCCAGTGGTCCGGGCGTCGGCGATGGTGCCGTCGGCCGGGTGCGTTCATTCAGGCAACTGTGGAATCAGCGCTCGGTCATGCGGGACCGGCCATAGGCGCTCGGCGGAAACGATCGTGATGCGGCCGGGAAGGTGGAGGGGCGCAAGCGCCGCGCGATGGTGGGCACGGGACGGGGCGCCTGCCGATGGCCATGCCGACCACGGCCGAGGTGCCCGACGCGCGAGGAGTGGGATCGATCGTCACGGCTGTCCACCGTCGCTGGTGGTGACTGATCCACCTGTCCGCTGTTCAAGTATATGCTGAAGCGAGCGGGAATGACAAACGCTGAAAGCACTCGCCGCGATCACGAAGACCCGGTTTCATTCTGATTTCCATCATCGTCCTTGATCGTTCCTCAAGCACTGCGTATCGCGCATGACGATATGAATCGCGTTGATCTTTGCGATCAGAAGAACGTTCCGAAGCAGGGCATCGACGATCGCGGCTGCTCCGGAAAAACTGATGTGGAGTTTGGATATCGGTCGACGCTACCGAGCGATTGGAAACAGGCACAACCGAGGCCGCTTGCGCGATTGACGAGTTTGTCATTTCACGTCCGAGCCCGCTTCGGTAGACAATTACTGGATGGAGGGAAGGGAAGTTGGCTGGCGGAGTCGAAAAGTACAGCAAAAATAAGTCAGGTAGCCGCTATCTTGCGAGCTGGAACAGCCAAGGTGCAAAATGGGCAGAGGCGATGAAGTGCTTCACAAGCCACGAAGCGCATGCGGTCGATTTCTTTTGCTTGCAGGAATGTGGGAATACGCCAAGTTCTTAGAACCTGACCCAAAAGCCTACTTACGCGCGAGTCGCCTGATGCCGAACTGGACGGCAGCGAGGGTGACGAACGTCAGGACGGTGGCGGCGAGAGTTTCGTAATCCTTGGCAAGCCTGCGGTTGCGGCCAAACCAGGGGAAGGTGCGCTCCACCACCCAGCGCCGTTTGATCACCTCAAAGCCGACCGCATGCGGGTTGCGCCGGACCACCTCCAGGCGGAGCGGGTGATTGGCGGCCGCCGCCGCGTAGGTCTGCCAGGCGTCGTAGCCGCTGTCGGCAAACACGCACGCCAGCCAGGGAAAGCGCTGGCGCACCTTGCCCAGCAGCAGGGCTGCCCCGTCGCGGTCCTGTACGGCGGCAGAGTGCACCACCAGCCGCAGCGGCAGGCCCAGCGTGTCCACCTGGGCGTGGATCTTGCGGCTCTTTACCCGCTTGCTCGCGTCGTAGCCCACGGCGTCGGCCGGGTCGGAGGCGCAGGTTTGCGCCTTGGCTCTCCCTCGGCGGCCTCTTTTTCCGCCGACTTGATCGTTTGGCTGTCGATCACGGCGGCGGTGGGACTGGCTTCGCGTCCCTCGCGCTCACGCAGCAGGATGTAAAGCTCGGCCCAGATTGCCGCCCAGGTTCCGTCCGCCTGGAACTTGCGGAAGATGTTGTACACCGTTGAGCGCGGCGGAAAGCCGTCGCGGGGCAGGTAGCGCCAGGGGCAGCCGGTGCGCAACAGGTAGAAGATCGCGTTCATGGCTTGGCGCATGTCGGTTTACGCGGTCGTCCGCCCGGTGCTGCCTGCGGGATCAGCGGCGCCAGCACCGCCCATTCCGCTTCCGTCAGATCGCTTGGGAACTCCGGCCCTTCGCGCCGGTAGGTCGCCTTATGCTGTGCCGTCCACACCATCCCGCGCGCTCCCAAGGGCTTACCGCGGGCTCTGAATCAGGCAACTCAGGCGAGTGCAATCGGCTTTTGGGTCAGGTTCTTATAAAAGAACTGCATATGACGAAGAATTTTAAGTACCGGTTCTGCTAGAGCGCGCTGTTCACATTCTGCGCCATAGTTGGGCCGGATCGGAAGAAGGCAATGCTCGATGCTCTCTTGCAATAATGTCGAAGCACGAAGCTGTGGATGCTTTGGTTCTAACCGCGCCGGGCGCCCAACGCCCCGTTCTGGGGTACAAGGCCAATGGGATATGGATTTTCACATTGCATTCCAATGCGTCCAGTAAAGCGGCAAGCGCGGCCAAGGGGCTGATCAAAGCAGTTCAGGACAAAGTCGGGAATGAGGATTGGATCATAGCGGGTGACATCAATTGCCAAACGATCGACGTCCAAGGCGAATTTGATGTAAGACGGACGGATCCGAAAGGCTGTCGGCGGAAAGCCGATTATTCGGAATGCGCGTTTCAGGATCTGGAGTGGATCGTGCAAAAGAAAAGAAGCCCGTGTCAGCAGCGTCTCTCGCTGCATCAGGGCAGAAGTCTGACAACTGCCAATCTCTTCCTATCCGACCATCCTGCTCAGCTGTTCCAGATATGGTCTACGAAAAGCACCATGGAAAAGGATTGAGGGTTTGCACTTCGAGATCTACGCGCAGGTCGTGCGGTGCGCGCTCCGGTAATCTTCATGCTG
>CAXTMA010000077.1:0-15574 GCA_964245015.1 uncultured Beijerinckiaceae bacterium
CGCCCGCGAAAACCACGCGAAACCGACAGTCCAGGCCGGAAGCTGCCCCTTTTTCGGCGACCTGCTAGACCAGGTATCGTCGTTCGATGGTGCAAGGCGTCGGACCTCGGATCGGATCCGCCCGAAAATCGCTGCGCGCTTTTCGGTCCGATGCTCTGGCGATCAGACTTCCGGTGGCTTCGCTGTCGCGCAGCAAGCGCAGGCATGGACGCGACGATCACGCACCCGGCGGGTCTGCCCGATCTCCTGGCCGCGGTGAGGAGCGCGCTTGCGACCGAGCGTTCGGGGAGCGGCGCGCACCCCGTTTGGGATCGCAGCGCTTATGTCCACCTCGCCCGACGCCTGGGTGGGGAACGGATGTCCGGCTTCCTCGCCGGGCTCCTCGACCGGCTGACCAACGTCCGAGGACTGCTGCTGACATCGGCGCCTCGCGAAGAGGTTCTGCCCGAATTGCATGATCTCCGCTCGGTCGCGGGAATGCTGGGATTTTCAGAGGTGCTCGAAGTTTGCACGAAGATTCAGGCCGAAGCGCATGATCTGCAACGGCGCTGTCGGTGGCCGAACCTGCTTGGGTCTATCGAGCGCGCCAATGGATTGATCGATAGCTTTCTCGGCCGGCGCCTTGGAGAGCTGAACAAAGGCGACGGCGGTCTTGGAACCGAAGCGGCGTAGAAGCCCCAATGTACCTGCCATCTTCCATAAAGGATGCGTCGCATGTCGCGGCTGGATGTCTGCAGGAGTGGCGGGAGGAGCCATTGATCTGAAGCGTCGAACCGGACCCGGTATCCGGTCCGATGCGCCACACTCGCAGGCCGCGTCCGCTCAGGGTCTGGACCAGTTGCGTTTCGGCCCTGAGGTCGAAGGCGGCGCGGTCCGTCGCCTGCGACGTCCGGTGCGCTGAGAGCGCCGCGGCGCAGGCCAACGATGACGGTGTGCAATGGATCAACGGAACGCTGCCGAGCAGGCGGAAGGAGCGCGAGGCGCGCCTGCGCAGCCGGACCAACCCAATCGTGACGGCGGCCTCATCACCGCAAAGCACACTGCGACGCTTCCCAGGCAACCAGCCAAGCTCGCTGCCGTGCCCGGCCTAAACGAAGCCGATCGGCTCTTTGGCCAAAACCACTGCCCCGTCGTACAGCGCGCTTTCGGAATGGGCGTAGCGCAGCGCCGCTTCGCGGGAGGCGAACATGCCGCCGCCGCGACCCTCGCGTTCCATCACCAGCCAGCGTCCCCGCCGATCCTGCCCGACCCTGTAGTCGCGGCCGGCCAGTGCCTGCGCGTCGGTACCCATCATCCGTTCATCCCCATCGCTGCATAAACCGTTTTTTAAAGCTCCAGGTTCCCTGTGACAGCTTCGCCATGGTAACCGCGTCGTCAAGGGGCGCCGAGGCACGGGCTTGAGGATACGGGCAAGGGGAAAGGCAGGGCGGGTTGGCTGACGAGCGGGCGGCTCGTGCGACGCGGCTGGCGACGGCGCTGCGGGAGAACCTGAAGCGCCGCAAGGCGGCGGCAGACCGCGCGGGCGAACCCGCCGGCTCGGCCGCCCAGACTCCGGCCGCCCAGACTCCGGCCGCCCAGACGACGATGCCGACGCGGGAACCGCCCGAGGGGGAACGGACCGCCGCTGGTGAAACGGACGGCCCCGACCGCAACGGTTGAGGGCCGGCCAGGCTGCCGATGGGGCAGCCGACAGGACCTGAAGGGAGCGGCCATGGATCGCATTCGTATCGTCGGAGGCCAGGAGCTTCGCGGCACCATCCCGATCTCGGGCGCCAAGAACGCCGCCCTGCCCCTGATGATCGCTTCGCTGCTCACCCGCGAAACGCTGACTCTCAACAACGTCCCCAACCTCGCCGACGTGCGCATGCTGGTGCGCATCCTCAGCCATCACGGGGTCGATTATTCGCAGAACGGCCGTCGCGCCGGCGACAACCCCCGTGCGCCCCGCCCCATCCACCTGTGCGCCCGCGACATCGTCGACATCACCGCGCCCTATGAACTGGTGTCGCGGATGCGCGCCTCGTTCTGGGTGATCGCTCCCCTTCTCGCCCGCCTGGGCGAGGCGCGGGTGTCGCTGCCGGGTGGCTGCGCCATCGGCACCCGGCCGGTCGACCTGCTGCTGATGGCGCTGGAAAAGCTCGGCGCCGACATCACCATCGAGGCCGGCTACGCCCACGCCCGCGCCCCGCGCGGCCTGAAGGGTGCGGAGATCCACTTCCCCAAGGTAACGGTGGGGGGCACTCACACGGCGCTGATGGCGGCCGTGCTGGCCGACGGGCACACCCGCCTGACCAACGCCGCCCGCGAGCCGGAGGTCGCCGACCTCGCGCTGTGCCTGGGCAGCATGGGCGCGCGGATCAAGGGCGCGGGAACGGCCACGATCGACATCGAGGGGGTTGGCTCGCTGCACGGCGCCTACCACAACGTGCTGCCCGACCGCATCGAGGCCGGCACCTATGCGATGGCGGCGGCGATGACCGGCGGCGACGTGCTGCTGGAAGGCGCCCGATCCGACGACCTGCGCGCCGCCCTCGACATCCTTTCGCAGGCCGGCGCCAGCGTCAGCGAAACCAACGAGGGCATCCGCATCAAGCGCAACGGCGCCGGCATCAGTCCGGTGGACGTCTCCACCGCGCCCTTTCCCGGCTTCCCGACCGATCTGCAAGCGCAGTTCATGGCGCTGATGACCAAGGCCAAGGGCGCCTCGCGCATCACCGAGACCATCTTCGAGAACCGCTTCATGCACGTGCAGGAATTGGCGCGCCTGGGTGCTCGCATCCGGCTCGACGGCGACATCGCCACGGTGGACGGGGTCAGGGCGCTGCAGGGCGCCCCGGTGATGGCCACCGACCTGCGCGCCTCCGTGTCGCTGGTCATTGCGGCGCTGGCGGCGGAAGGTGAAACCACGGTGAACCGCGTGTACCACCTCGACCGCGGCTTCGAGCATCTTGAGGAAAAGCTCGGCCGCTGCGGCGCCGTGGTGCAGCGGCTGTCCAATCCCGGCTGAACGCGAGCGGCCTCCGACGCGTTGACCGGCATTCCAGGCAGCCGTGATCCCGCCCATGATCCCCGACCAGACCGCCAGCCCGCCAGCCCCGGCGGGCAACACGCCCGCAGGCAAGATCCCCACGGCCAGCGTTTCAGCCAACCAGACGACGGTCCCGCCGCCCCTGCTCCAGCTGGCGGCGATGGACGCCGACGACCTCGCGATCCTGTCGGCGCACCTGCAGGACATGCGTGTCGCCGTCGGCGACCTCGCCTATCTCCCCACGCAGCGACGCTTCGCCCTCGTCGGCAAGCGCTTCGACTGGGTCAAGGCGGCGGTTGGCGGCTGCGAGCGCTGCGCCACGGGCCTGCACTTCGATTGGGTGCACGCCGTGGCGCGCCACGGCTTCGCGCAGGGCGACGGCGAGCGCCAGCTCAACCTCCTCGCCATCGAGTTCGCCGGCCAGGACGCCGCCGAGGGAGCGTCGGACGCCTCGCCCACCGGTACGGTGACGCTCACCTTCTCGGGCGGCGCCGCCCTGAGGCTCACGGTTGAGTGCCTGGAAGCGCAGATGCGCGACCTCGGCGAACGCTGGCCTTGCGAGAGGGCGCCGGTTCACCCCTGAGCGTTGGCTTAATCCCGGTGCAGCGTCACCGAAGCCGAGCCGGATACCACGCTCTGCGACACAAGGGTCACGGCCTGGGTGTTGCCGTGCAGCGCGATCGACAGCCGCCCGTTCACGCCCGCCCCGGAAAAGCCGGCGTCGAGGCGGTCGCCGCGCACGGTGCCGTTGAGGTTGCCCCCGACGCCGGAGTCCGCCTCGCTCCACGAACCGCCAAGCCGCTCGCCCTGCCGGACGATGTTGCTGACGATCTGCACTTTGAAGCTGTCGCTGGCGCAGGCCAGGTTGATGCGAAGCTGGGCGGCGCCGGCCGGGGAATAGCTGCCGCGGCAGCGGATCCGCTCGACGCCGGTCGGTAGGCGCACGCTGCCGGCGCCAGCCCAGCTGCCGCCGAGGCGCTGGAACAGCTGCGCATCCTGGGACGAGGCCGGCATCGGCGAAATGGTGGTCACAAGGGCTGCCGCCGCGACTTGGGCCAGCCTGACCGTCGATCTCATCATAGCGCTCCTCCGCTGGGGTGACTTCGAAGCGGCAACCTCGAAGTGCTGACCTGACAAGTGGTGACCTGACAAGTGGTGACCTGGAAGGTGTTGTTTCCGTCCGGCTTCGCAAGGCCGATGTTGACATCGCAGCGAGCGGTGGACGGCAAAAGCCTTGCGGGCGGGAGCGCGGCGGCAGAAAGTGGCTGCACCCGACGCGGTCGCACGCTGGCGCGTCGGATCGAACGTCAAGCGCGCGCTCCAAATGCGCTGGGATGCTCCACCTGCTGTCCCGCATCGGCTTCATCCGAAAACCGCTGCGCACGTTTCGATCCGGTGCTTTAATCGTCCCCGATGTTCGAAAGCCAGTTCCAATCCTTCAACGAGCCGGCCGACCGGGACGAAAGCGCCGGGCGCATCGCGGCGTTGCGTGCCGAACTGGCGCGGCGGAAGCTCGACGGCTTCGTGGTGCCGCGCGCCGACCGGCATCAGGGCGAATACGTGCCGCCCTCGGAAGAGCGCTTGGCTTGGCTCACGGGCTTTTCCGGCTCGGCCGGGCTGGCGATCGTGCTGGCGGCCGAGGCGGCGATCTTCGTCGACGGGCGCTACACCCTTGCCGTGCGCGAACAGGTCGACACGACGGTGGTGACGCCGGTCGCCATCGCGGAGACGACGCCCGAAGCCTGGCTGCGCGTCCATTTCGCCGCCGGCCGGCTCGGCTACGATCCGTGGCTGGCGACGCCCGATCAGGTCGCGCGGCTGCGCAGGGCTGTCGAGGCGACCGGCGGCGAACTCGTCGCCGTCGAGAACAACCCGGTCGACGCGGTTTGGGGCGCGGCACGCCCGAAGCCGCCGTGCGCCGCCGTCACCCTGCGGAGCGCCCGGCTCGCCGGCGAACCGGCGGCGGGAAAGCTCGCCCGAATCCGGGATGCGCTCGCGCAGAACGAGTACAGGGGCGTCGACGCGCTGCTCGTGTCCGACCCGCACGCGATGGCATGGGCCTTCAACCTGCGCGGCGGCGACGTCAACCACACCCCGCTGCCGCTCGGCTGCGCCGTGGTGCGGGCCCGGGCGGAGGCCGACCGGCCGACCCTGTTCCTGGCGACGGCCAAGCTCGGCGCGCGCGGGCGCAAGGCACTGGCGACGCTGGCGACGCTCGCCGAACCCTCCGCCGTCGAGGCCGCGCTGGGCGCGCTGGGCGCAGCCGGCCGGACGGTGCTGTTCGACGCCACCACCGCGCCGGCGCGGCTGGTTCAGGCGCTGGACGCCGCCGGCGGCACGGCGCGGGTCGGCCGCGACCCGATCGCGCTGATGAAGGCGCGCAAGAATGCGGCCGAACTGGAGGGCACGCGCGAGGCGCACCGGCGCGACGGCGCGGCCGTGACCCGCTTCCTGCACTGGATGGCGGTGCACGGCCGCCCCGGCCAACTGTTCGAGATCGACGCCGCCGAAGCGCTGGAAGGGTTCCGCCACGAGACCGGCCTGCTCAAGGACCTTTCGTTCCCGACCATCTCGGCGGCCGGGCCGAACTCCGCGATCCCGCATTACCGCGTCACCGCCGGTTCCAACCGGAAGCTCGAGCGCGGCATCTTCCTCGTCGACTCCGGGGCGCAGTACGAGGACGGCACGACCGACATCACCCGCACGCTGGCGATCGGACGCCCCGGCGCCGAGCAGCGCGACCGCTTCACCCGGGTGCTGAAGGGCCACATCGCCATCTCGCGGGCGGTGTTCCCCAAGGCCACGTCGGGGGCGCAGATCGATGCGCTGGCGCGCGAGCCGCTGTGGCGGGCCGGGCTCGACTTCGATCACGGCACCGGTCACGGCGTCGGCGTCTACCTGAGCGTGCACGAAGGACCGCAGCGCATCTCCAAGATCGGCACCGTGGCGCTGGAACCCGGCATGATCCTGTCCAACGAGCCCGGCTACTACAAGGACGGACACTACGGGATCCGCATCGAGAACCTGCTGGTGGTGGAGCCGCGCGACATCGCCGGGGCCGAGCGCCCGATGCTCGGCTTCGCCACGATCACGCTGGCGCCCTACGACCGGACGCTGATCGACACCAGGCTGCTCGATGTCGGCGAGCGGGCCTGGGTGGACGGCTACCACGCCCGCGTGCGCCGCGAGATCGGTCCGCTGCTGCCGGCCGACGCCAGACGCTGGCTGGCCGAGGCGACACGAAAGCTTTGACCCGTCAGCCGATGCGCAAACGTCCGCGACTTTTCGGGATCGCGCTCAGTCCGCCGTCGGCAGGCGCCGGATGGTGAACTCGATCTGCCCGTCCGACAATTCGCGCCAGAACTCGATCTCGGTCATGTAGGCGGCCTTGGGAAAGGCGTCGAGCCATTCGTGTGCCTTGGCGCGGGCCTCGTGGCGCGGCAGCGTGAACGTGTCCCGCCGCCACGTCCCGCACTGGGCCTCCCGGCTGCGGTTCTTCTCGGCGAGCCGCTGCGCCAGTTCGAGGGGAGTCTTGCCGGACGCGATCCTGTCGGAGGGAGCCGCGCCGGCGCTGTTCTGGTCGCAAGCCACCTGACGCTCCTCACCCATCTCGAACTCCATCGGCCGCGAGGCGACCGGCACGCACCGCCGCGCCTTGGCGCGCGGCAGCACCCGAAGATAGCCGCGCCGGCACCGGCCGGCAAACGCCGCTCGGTCGTATCGTGAACGCGCGGCAAAGAACGGCCGCCCTCACGCCGGTGCGCCCGCGCCATCGAGCGACGGGCCGGCGTTCCCCAACCCGCGCAGGTGCTGCACCCGCAGCGGCACCGTGGGGTGGGAATGGTGCAGCAGCGAATAAAGCGGGTCGGGCGTCAGGGTGGAGGCGTTGTCGCGGGCGAGGTTGGTCAGCGCCGACACCATCGGGGCGACGCCGACGGTGCGCCCGGCATAGGCATCGGCCTGATACTCGTTGCGCCGCGAGATCCAGTTGCCGGCGAGCCCGCCCAGCGGCCCGATCATCGAGGCGAGCAGCAGGCAGATGAAGAGCGCCACCGCCTCGCCGCTGGCCCCGGCATCGACGCCGAAACCCGGCAGCAGCCAGGGCTGCTTGGCGAGCCAGCCGAAGGCGGCCAGCGCGAGAAGCGAGGTGAGCGCGCCGCGCAGCAGGCCGAAGAGCACATGACGGTGCAGGTAGTGCCCGAGCTCGTGCGCCACCACCGCCTCGACCTCGTCGGGAGCGCAGCGCTGCAGCAGCGTGTCGAACATCACGATGCGCTTGGAGCGGCCGAAACCGATGAAGAAGGCGTTGCCGTGCGACGTCCGCCGCGACGCATCCATGGTGAACAGGCCCGATGAAGTATAGCCGGCGCGGGCGAGCAGCCCCTCGATGCGCTCGCGCAAGGACGTGTCGGCCAGCGGCGCGAAGGTGTTGAAGCGCGGCGCGATGAAGCGCATGAACACCGTCGGTGCCAGCGCCATCAGCGCGAGCAGCCCGAACCACGCCCACAGCCACCACAGGCCGGTGAGTTCGCGCATCACCAGAAGAAGAACGGTGAGCAGCGGCACGGCGACGGCGAGCGAGATGACGGCGCCCTTCAGCCTGTCGCCGACGAAGGTGCGCGCATCCGTGTTGTTGAAGCCGAAGCGGTGCTCCAGCACGAAGGTTCGGTAGATGGCGAAGGGCAGGCCGACAAGCGTGCCCACGATCCCGGTGGCGAGAAGAAAGGCGACGCCGCGCGCCAGCGGCGCGTGCACGAAGCCGAGCGCCCCATACAAGACGCCGATGCCGCCCAGCGCCCATCCGATCGTGACGAGGGCATCGACGACCAGCTCGACCCGCGTCACCCGCTCGCGCGCCAGCGTGTAGTCGGCCGCGCGGGCATGCTCGTCGGGGGTAACCGTGCCGGCAAAGGCCGTCGGCACCCGCGTTCGGTGCGCGGCGACGAAGCGGCTCTGGCGCAGCGAAACGTAGAGCGACAGCGCCGTCCAAAGAGCCGTCACCGCGACGAAAGCCAAGCCGAGCGGTGCGAAGCCAAGGGGTGCCATGCCAATTCTCCGTTCGCGCGAGGATTCCATTATCCGAGTTAAGCACGCGCCGAGGGTTTCGCGGCGCGGCGGTTCAGCGCCCCCTCGCGGAGCGCGCCAAGCAGGCTTTCGCAAGCCACGCAAGGCTGCGCAGCGGTCAGGCCCCGCTGCCTACCCGTCGTCCCGGCACAGGCCGTCGAGGATGCGGGCGATGTCGTCCCGGCGCTTGTCGCCGCCGCGGCGAAAGCGCTCGCCGGGGTGGATGACGACCGGGCCGTAGCTGCCCAGCACGTCGCCGTTCCAGAACGACGACCAGCTGCCGTCGGCGTTGTGCAGGAACTTCGAGCACTGCACCGGCCCTGCCAGGCCGGATTGCGCTTCCGCCATGCCGGGGGGCAAGGCGAAGGCGAGAGCAACAAGGGCGATAAGGCGCGCGGCCCTCATGCGTCCACCAGCCCGCGCTTCTTCAACAGGGCGGCGGGCGAAGGGTCGCGGCCGCGGAACGCCCGGTAAGCGGCGTCAGCGTCGCGGGTGTTGCCGGCTGCGTAGACGTAGTCGCGCAGGCGCTGGGCGGTGGCGGGATCGAAGATGTCGCCGGTCTCCAGGAAGGCGTCGAAGCCGTCGGCGTCGAGCACCTCCGACCACATGTAGGAGTAATAGGCCGACGAATAGCCGTCGCCGGCGAAGACGTGCCCGAAGTGCGGGGTCCGGTGCCGCATGATGATGCCGTGGGGCATGCCGAGCTTGGCGAGCGTGGCCTGTTCAAAGGCGACGACGTCGACCGGGCTTTCGCCGGCGCTGGCGTGGAGATCGAGGTCGACCAGGGCGGAGGCGGTGTATTCCACCGAAGCGAAGCCCTGGTTGGCGTTGCGCGCGGCGAGCAGGCGATCGAGCAGCGCTTCGGGCATCGGTTCGCCGGTGTCCTTGTGCCGGGCGAAGCGGCGCAGAAGGTCGGGCTGCTGCAGCCAGTGCTCGAAGAGCTGCGAGGGGAACTCCACGAAGTCGCGGACGACGCCGGTGCCCGACAGCAGGGGA
Organism: uncultured Beijerinckiaceae bacterium; assembly: GCA_964245015.1. Lineage (GTDB taxonomy): Bacteria > Pseudomonadota > Alphaproteobacteria > Rhizobiales > Beijerinckiaceae > RH-AL1. The sequence goes on from CAXTMA010000077.1 coordinate 9,089, forward strand.
TGGGTGACATCGGACAGGAGGCCGTGCAGCGCGTGGCCGAACTCGTGAAACAGGGTTCGCGCGTCGTCGAAGGACAGCAGGCTCGCTTCGCCCTCCGGCGCCCCTCCCGACGCTCCCTTTGATGCCCCCTTGGCGAAGTTCATCACGTTGACGATCACCGGCAGGACGCGGCCGCCGAGCTTGCGCTGGTCGCGGAACGACGACATCCAGGCGCCCGAGCGCTTGGAGGATCTGGCGAAATAATCGCCGATGAACAGTGCGATGGGCTCGCCGGCGCCGTCGTGGACTTCCCAGGCGCGGGCGTCGGGATGATAGAGCGCGATGTCGGGGCGCGGCACGAAGCCAAGGCCGAACAGCCGCGTGGCCGTGTAGAAGGCCGCCTCGATCATCCGGTCGAGCCCGAAGTACGGCTTGATCTGCCCCTCGTCGAGGTCGAACTGGGCGAGCCGGCGCTTTTCCTGGAGGTAGCGCCAGTCCCAAGGTTCGACACGCTGGTTGTTGCCCTCCGCCGCGGCCAGGGGTTGCAGCTCGTGCTCTTCGCGCGCCGCGCGGGCCACCGCCGGCTCCCAAACCGCCGTGAGCAGCGAGCGGGCAGCGGCCGGCGTGCCGGCCATGGAGTCGGCGAGGCGGTAGGCGGCGAAGCTGTCGAACCCCAGCAGCCGGGCCTTCTCGGCGCGCAACGCCACCGTTTCGGCGGCGATGGCGCGGTTGTCGGTGTCGCCGCCGTTGTCGCCGCGCTTGGCCCAGGCGGCGAAGGCCTGCTCGCGCAGGTCGCGCCGCGACGAGAAGGTGAGGAACGGCTCGACGGAGGATCGCGACAGGGTGATGACGTGCTTGCCCGGATGACCGCGCTCGGCCGCGGCACCGGCGGCCGCATCCACCAGCGCGGGCGGCAGGCCGGCGAGGTCGCCACTCCCGTCATTCTGGCCGTCATGCCGGCCGTCGAGCACCAGTTCGTAGCCCTTCTCGTCGGCGAGCAGGTTTTGGCTGAACCGGGTCCCCAGCGTCGCCAGCCGCTCGGAGATGGCGGCGAGACGGTCCTTGGCCTGCGCCGGCAGGCCGGCACCGGCGCGCGAGAAGATGGTGTGGTAGCGATCAAGCACCCGGGCCTGCTCGGGGTCGAGGCCGAGGTCGCCGCGGCGCTGCCAAAGCGCATCGATGCGGGCGTAGAGCTTGGCGTTGAGGTAGATGGCCGAGGAATGGCGCGACAGAACCGGCGCCATTTCGCGCTCGATCGCCTGCAGCTCGTCGGTGGTGTCGGTCGCCGCCAGGTTGAAGAAGACGCTGCACACCCTGTCGAGCTTGTCGCCGGCCAGCTCGAAGGCCTCGACCGTGTTGTTGAAGCTCGGCGCCTGCGGGGCGTCGGCGATGGCCGCGACCTCGGCGACGTTGGCGGCCAGCGCCTCGGCGAAGGCCGGCGGGAAATGCTCCGCCCTGATCGCGGCGAAGGGCGGCGCGCCGAACGGCCCCGTCCAGGATTCAAGCAGGGGATTGGGTTCGAGGAGGGGATTGGGCGCGGCGGACGGCTGGCTGTTTGGCGTCATGCCTCCTTGTAAGCGCGGCCAGGAGCGAAATCGAGCGTGTTGCAGCCGCGCAGCCGCGCTATAAGCGCGGGCATCGCGACCACGAGCCGGACCGCATGGAGCTTCCCGCAACGCGTCGGATCACGCGCCTGGCCTTGCTCGATGCCCTGCTGGCCGACCGGCGGGTCGCCGCGGCGGCCGGGCTCGGCTTCTCGTCGGGGCTGCCGCTGCTGCTCGTGTACGTCACGCAATCGGCGTGGTTGAGCGAGGCCGGCGTGTCGATCAGGACGCTCGGCCTGCTCACCGAGCTGACGCTCGCCTACAAGCTGAAGTTCCTTTGGGCGCCCTTTCTCGACCGCTTCGACCCGCCGGTCCTGGGCGCGCTGCTCGGCCGGCGGCGGGGCTGGATCTTCGCCTCGCAGCTGCTGGTGGTGGCGACCCTGATCGGCATCGGCACGGGCGATCCCGCCAACCGGCTCGCGATGACGGTCGCTTTTTCGCTGGCGCTCGGCTTCGCCGGGGCGACGCAGGACGTGGTGATCGACGGTTGGCGCATCGCGGTGGCGCCGGACAAGCAGGCCGTGATGTCGTCCTGGGCCGAGATCGGCTGGCGGATCGGCAACCTGGCCGGCGGCGCCGGCGCCCTGATCCTCGCCGACCATGTCGGCTGGCACGCCGCCTACCTCGCGATGGCCGTGCTGATGCTGCCGGGCATGGTGACCGCCTGGCTGGCGCCCGAGCCCGACGCGGACCGCGAGCGGGCCGCATCGCCGGAGGCATCGACTGAAGCGAAGCTCGTCCCACGCCTGTCGATCCACGCGCTGTTCGCGACGATCGCGGCCCCCGTCGTCGAGCTGGTCCGGCGCCTGGGGTGGATGGCGCTGCCAACCCTTCTTCTCATCGGCGGCTTCCGCATGTCGGGATACGTGTCGTCGGCGATGGAAGTGCCGCTGTTCAAGCATCTGCACTATTCCAACACCGACATCGCAACCGTGACCAAGCTGTTCGGCTTCTGGGTGGCTCTGGGCGCCACCGCGCTCGGCGGCGTGCTGGTGCCGCGCATCGGCATGATGGCGACCCTGCTGATCGGCACCGTCGCCGGGTCGACGTCGCATCTCGCCCTGGCCTGGCTGGCGGCGCACGGCGACCGCGGCGGCGGCGAGTTCTGGTTCTTCGCCTTCACCGTCAGCCTCGACAGCTTCGCCTACGCCTTCGCCTCGATCGTTCTCATCACCTACATGTCGAAACTGTGCGCGCAGACCTTCGCCGCCAGCCAGTTCGCGCTGATGACCTCGCTCGTCGCCCTGCCCGGCAGTTTCCTCGCGATGGGTTCGGGCTACGTCATCGAGGGGCTGGGCTACCCACGCTTCTTCATCGGCACGTCGCTGATCGGCGCGCCGGTGGCGCTGCTGTGCCTCTACGTGTGGCACCACGACGCGCGAATGCGCCGCGCCGGGCCTGACGCGCCCGCCCCGCCGATCGATGCGATGGGGTCGAGCGTCGGACCGAAAAGGGCGTAGCGGGTTTCAGGTTCATCCGATGCGGCGCGATATCAGGGCACTGGTGGCCGTCGCGCGGGGCCACGAACCCCGCCCACCTGAAGCGACCTTCAGTAGACCGAGCGCTTGATGGTGTCCTCGGCCTGGGCGATCGCCTCGGGGGTGCCGACGTGCAGCCATTGGCCGTCGAGGCGCTGGCCGAACAGCCGGCCCCGCTCGGCGGCGTCGAAGAAGTACGGGGCGAGGCGGACAGGACCCTCGGGGCAGGCTTCGAACAGTTCCGGCTTGATGATGCCCACGCCGGCGTAAACGAACGGGGCGACGCCGCGCTCCTCCCGGCGCACGAGCTGCCCGTCGGGAAGCAGGGTGAAGTCGCCCGGCCAGTCCACGCCGACGCTGGTGGCAGCGGCGGCGACGAGCAGCAGCACGTCCATGGTGGTCGGATCCCAGCGCGCCGCCAAAGCGTGCAGGTTGGACTGCGGTCCCTCGATCCAGAAGGCGTCGGTGTTGCAGATGAAGAAAGGTTCGCCGCCGAGTTCGGGCAGCACCTTGCGGATGCCGCCGCCCTGGTCGAGCAGGCGGGCGCGCTCGTCCGACACGCTGATTCGGGGACGCGCGCCGCCTTGCTGGCGACGGGCGAGGTGCGCCTCGATCTGGTCGGCGAGGTAGTGCACGTTGACGATCGCCCGCTCCAGCCCGGCATCGGCGAAGCGGTCGAGCATGTGGTCGATCAGCGCCTTGCCGCCGACCGGCACGAGCGGCTTCGGCATCGCATCGGTGATCGGCCGCATGCGGGTGCCGAGGCCGGCGGCGAACACCATCGCCGTGCGCGGCATCCCCGAACAGTCGACCGGGGCCTCGGCCTGCGACCGCGCGGCGGGATGGAGTTGGACCGGCGCGGCCTGCGACGTACCGGCGCGAAGAGCCGGTCGGCGCACCGGGGTCAGGACGGGATCGCCAGGATGCTCGGCACGTTCTGCTCGACCCATGACTTGATCCCCGCCAGCGCCGGATGCGCCAGATTCTTGCGCAGGTACGTTTGTAACCGCGGGAGGTGAACGAGGTATTGCGGCTTGCGATCGCGTTTGTCGAGCCGGGCGAAGATGCCGAGGATCTTCGTGGCGCGCTGCGCGCCCAGGATCGCATAGGCTTTGGCGAAGGCGGCGACGTCGAAGGCCGGATCCTGCTCGCGGCGCAGCTTGGCGTAGAGCCCGAGCAGGCGCAGCTCCTGGTCGGCCGGCACGGTGAGGCGGGCATCCTGGAGCAGCGAGGCGACGTCGTAGGCCGGGTGGCCCAGCACCGCGTCCTGGAAGTCGAGCACGCCGACGCGGGCGAGCCCGTCGCGCTCCGGCAGCCACAGCAGGTTGGGCGAATGGTAGTCGCGCAGCGTCAGCGTCTGCGGCGCGGCGAGGATGTCGGCGAACAGGTCCCGCCATTGCGCGGCGAAACCGGCCTTGGCGCCCGAGGACACCATCATCCTGGCGATGTGCGGCGCGTACCATTCCGGCAGCAGCTCGATCTCGATGCACAGCGCCTCGACGTCGTAGGGCGGGATCTCGTAGCGGCCGCCGTCGCCGTCGGGCACGGTTGTCGGCGCGGTGTCGCCGTGCATGGCGCCGTGCAGCCTGGCCAGCACGGCCACCGCCTCGGCGTATCGCTCGGGGATGATGCCGTTCTCGTCATACAGAAGCTGCGACCCGAGGTCCTCGATGATGGCGAGGCCGGTCGCGCCGTTATGGGCGAGGATCGCCGGGGCCGACAGGCCGGCCCCGCGCAACACGCCGTCGATGGCGATGAAGGGGCGGATGTCCTCGGCCAGATGGGCGATGGCGCTGTAGGGCTTGCCGAAGCGGATCGGCGGCCCGTCGGGACGCGCGGGCGAGATCATCAGGATGGCGCGGGTGCCGTCGGGCTTGGCGAGCCGCTCGTAGGCGCGCGTCGAGGCGTCGCCCATCATGAAGGTTCGCTCCGCATCAAGGAAGCCGCCCTGTTCCAGGATGCCGCGCACCGCCCGCGACAGGGCGAGGCGCCGGCCGAAGGCGCCGATGCCGGTCACCGCGCCCATGCGGTATCCCGGCGGCTTGCCGGTGTCGGTGTGGAAGGCGATGTCGAGGCGGTCGCCGCCGAGGTTGCTGCCGGCCCGCTCCGGCCATTCCACGATCACCAGCGCGCCCTCGGCCGCCTCGTCCCAGCCGAGTTCGGCGAGTTCGGACGGCTCCTTGATGCGGAACAGGTCGGCGTGGACGATGGGGAAGCGCGCACCGTCGCGCTGGGCGCTGTCGTAGACCTGCAGAAGCGTGAAGGTCGGGCTCGGCACCTCAAGCTCGGGATCGCCGGTGAGCGCCCGGATGAGCGCACGAGCGAAGGTCGTCTTGCCCGAGCCAAGCTCGCCCGACAGGGTCACGAGATCGCCGGGCTTGAGCAGCGAAGCGATGTCGGCGGCCAGCGAGACCGTGGCGCCCTCGTCGGCGAGGTCGAGGTGCCAGGCGGCACCGGGAGCAAGGCCCGGATCGGCATCGGGAGCGGCGCTCCCCGCCGTCGCCCGGACGGGATCGGCGCCCGCGTCAACCGTCATCGAAGTTCCCTCGCGGCGATCATCGGCTGGCCGGGCGGGTTGGGAAGGGGTGGCAGCACCGACGGCACCTCAGATCTTGGCCCGGGCGTGAGCCTTCGCGTTCGCGCTGCGGCGCGAACCTGCCCGAGGGCTGGCGCGCTCACGCCTTCTCCACGTCCTTGATTGTCTCATTCTGGGCCGGGAAGATGCAAGTCACGGTGGTGCCGACGCCCGGCGCCGAGTCGATCAGCACGCGGCCGCCGTGCAGTTCGACGAAGCTTTTGACGATGGACAAGCCGAGCCCGACGCCGCGGTGGCGCGAGCCCGCGACGTTGGAATGGAAGCGGTCGAACACCTGGGCCAGCGCATCGTGGGGGATGCCGCGGCCCTGGTCGGACACCTTGAACACGATCTCGGTGCCGCGCCGCAGCGCCGCCAGCGTCACCGTTTGCCCCGGCTGCGAGAAGCCGATGGCGTTGGACAAGAGGTTGAACAGGATCTGGCGGACCCGCTTGCCGTCGGCGCGGAAGCCGCCGATGTCGGGCAGGGCGACGATCTGCAGGTGCAGCGGCACGTCGGCGAGGCGGTCCTGCACGCCCTCGGCGGCGGCGCGGATGGTGTCCAGCACGTCGATGTGCTTGAGGTTGAGTTCCAGCGCGCCGGTGTCGATGGTGGCGAGGTCGAGGATGTCGTTGATGATGGCGTGCAGGGCCGCCGACGACTTCACGACATAGGACAGGTATTCGCTCTGCTTGGGGTTGAGCGGCCCCACCGTGCCGCCGCCGAGCAGCTGCGAGAAGCCGATGATGTTGGTCAGCGGCGAGCGCAGCTCGTAGGAGAAGTGGTGCACGAAGTCGTTGCGCAGCTTCTCGGTGGCGAGCAGCGCCTGGTTGCGCTCGGTCAGCGCCCG
>CAXTMA010000078.1:0-15427 GCA_964245015.1 uncultured Beijerinckiaceae bacterium
GCTGACGCGTCAGCGGAGATCGATCAGCAAACATCATCGAGAATGAGTCAGACCCCTACTGCACGCTTATTCACATATACCGGCGAAAAGCCGGCCAAGGCGGCGCAGAAGCAGGGCATCAGGCTGGAGGTGGTCAAGTTGCCCGAAGCCAAGCGCGGCTTCGTGCTGCTTCCCCGGCGCCGGGTGGTTGAGCGCTCGTTTGCTTGGGCGACGCGCTTTCGCCGACTGGTCAAGGACTACGAGGCCTACGCCAGTACAATGGCCGGCCTGCACCTCGTCGCCCTTGTCTGCCTGATGCTTAAAAAGGCCGCTCTACTTGCTGCAGGTTCATAACGCGTTCTAGCATTACGTGAGCAAGACGGGCACCAGCAAGTCAGTTCAAGCAGTTACTGAAAACGGCGAATTATGGTAAGTCATTGATTTTAGTGGCTTCAGCTCAAAACATGACCAGGTCGTGCTAGAGCATCGGACCGAAAAGTGCGCAGCGGTTTTCGGACAAGTCCGATGCGACACAACAAGTTAGAGCGTCGGACCGGATTCGGTTTAGGGTTTGATGCTCTAAGTGTCTGTCCGAGATCATTTCAGAGGGGAAGCCTGGATTTTTAGCTCGTTTGGAAACTGCTCTGCCCATAAGGCCGGCTTTACGGAAAGAACTTCGCGATTGAGAAAAGCATGACTTTCAACGCTCGGATCTCGGACAGACACTAAGAGAACAGCGAGCCCGAGCGCTGATCCAAACCCAGCATCCCAAGCTCCGGCGATTGCGATCAGATGCTTGAGCCACCTCGCTCGCATCACGCGAGCTGGTTTCTCCTCAGCCTGCTGGTATCTGTTGCGCTTTCCACCATGCGATGGTTTCGGCAAGACCATCGCGCAACCCGTGGCACGGCGAGACCCCAAGCCGATCACGGAGCAGGCCGGCATCTGCGACGAGTTCCCGGGGTTCATTCGGAGAGATGGGTCGGGCGCCGAAGCGGATCAGTTCGGGTCGACCAGTCAGGTCACCGATCGCCTCAAGAACGTCCCGCACTGCGACCGCCGTTCCCGATCCGATGTTGAGCGGCCCATGCCATCCGCTGCGGAGGCCAGCCACAAACGCGGCGGCGACATCGGCGACATGGAGGAAGTCCCGGCGTTGCAGCCCTTCGCTGCATGCGACCTCTTCGTTGCGCAACAAGGCCGATGCGGTATCGGATACCAGTCGGCCGGCGACCTCGTGCGGCCCATAGAGCCAGAAGATCCGCCCCCAGCCGCAGGGAATGCCGAACTCGTCCCCGGCAGCGAGTACAGCAGCGCGGGTAGCATCCTTGACGCGCCCATAGAACGTCGCTGGCGCGGGCACATCGCCTTCGTTAAGGCGGGGATGGTCCCACCCGTATTCCGCGCACGTTCCGGCGAACATCGCGCCCCGTCCGCCTCCCATCGCGAAAGCGCGCATGAGTTGGATGGTGGCGGCAGCCCAGTCCAGGTTCTCGGGTGTCCGCCAGAACAGCCCAGGCTTGGCATACCACGCAAGATGAATGAGATGAGTTGGCGCCGCTGCCTGCAGCAGTTCCGAGCTGACACCTGGCTTCAGGAGGTCGGCTTCGATCCATCTTACATCCGCGATGTCTGAGCGGGCACGGCGCGCCGTAGCGATCGCCTCGACTCCCGATCGCACCAGCTCGGCGATGACGAAGCGACCGATGAAGCCGGATGCGCCGGTGACGAGTACTCTCATGATGAAACGTCGGGGTAGGCGCTGTCGCGCTGCGAAATCGCTGTCGGTTCACGAGGCCACACGATGCCGAAGGCGGGATCGTTCCAGCGCACGCCCTCGTCGAAGCCCGGCTGATAAGCCGGAGTGATCGCGTAAGATACGTCGCTTACATCTTCAAGTGTCTGGAAACCGTGCGCGAAGCCGGGCGGGATGAAAAGCGCGACCCCGTTGTCCGCGGAAAGGATTTCGCCAATCCAATGCCGATACGTCTTCGATGCGGGTCGCAGATCGACGACGACGTCGAACACGCGTCCGCGGGTGCAGCGGACGAGCTTTGCTTCAGCACGCGAGCCGCTCTGGAAATGCATGCCCCGCAGCGTTCCCGCGCGCGCGTTGCGCGACAAGGAGCTTTGCGCGAAGCTGCCAGGTAGGCCCTGTGCCGTGAAGTCCTCGGCACAGAAGGTCCGAGCGAAGAAGCCGCGCTCGTCCTCGGTCGGCTCCATCTCAATCTTGACAACTCCGCTAAGCAGCGTCGCCGCGAAGATCATGCCTGCACCTCGAGACGCGGAATCGGTGTGACGAACTTGCAGCCCCATTCCCGCACGTAGGCCATCTGCTCCATGATCTCGGTTTTGAGATTCCAGGGCAGGATCAGCAGGTAGTCCGGGCGGCGGGCGGCGATCTCGTCAGGGTGCAGGATCGGGATGCGCACACCCGGCAGCAGTCGGCCGATCTTGTGCGGGCTGCGATCGACCGTGTAGGCCAGCAGGTCGTCGCGCACTCCGCAGTAGTTCAGAAGCGTGTTGCCCTTCGCCGGCGCACCGTAGCCGGCCACCGTTTTGCCCGCGCGGCGCGCCGCCACCAGGAAGTCAAGCAGATCATATTTCGCCTCGATCACGCCACAGGAGAAGCGTTGGTAGGTGTCGAGATTTCCAAGGCCCGCCCTCGCCTCGCGCTCCAGCATCGCAGCGACGGCCGGCGTGTCAGGCCGAGTCGTGTCAGCGTGGTGAGCCACGTAGAGCCGCAGCGAGCCTCCATGTGTCGTCAACTCCTCCTTGTCGTAGACGCGCATACCGTGGGCTGCAAAAATGTTGCGGGCCACGGTGAAGGACAAGTAGCTAAAATGCTCGTGATAGATCGTGTCGAATTGATTGTTCTCGATCTGGCTAAGGAGATGCGGGAATTCGACTGTGGCGACGCCGCCGTGCTTCAGCAGAATGGGATAGCCGGCAACGAAGTCGTTGATATCGGGTACGTGCGCCAACACATTATTGGCCGCTATCAGGTCGGCCTCCAGGCCGCTCTCGCGCAGCCTCGTCGCGGTTTGGCGACCGAAGAAGGCCACCTCGGTCTTCACACCGCGTTCCTCGAATGCAACCCTTGCAGTGTTGACGGTCGGCTCGATGCCAAGCACCGGCACGCCAGCTTGCACGAAGTATTGCAGGAGGTAGCCGTCGTTGGAGGCAATTTCCACTACCAACGAGTGCGCTCCGAGGCGCTCGCGCGCGATGGCGGCCTCGGCATAGGCCTTGGCGTGCTTGAGCCAGCTGTCGGAATAGGAAGAAAAGTAGGCGTAGTTCTCGGTGAACAGGCTATCGGCCCGTTCGACGTCGACGAGTTGCACCAGGAAGCAGTGGTCGCAGACGTAGGCGTGCAGCGGGTAGAACAGCTCGGCCGAGAAAGCTCGGTCGAGCTGCACATAGTTGTTCGAAATCGGCGACATACCGAGATCGACGAAGGTGGTCATCAAGGGTTGGCGGCAGAAGCGGCAGTGATGCGTCATGCTTCGGGCTCCGATCGCGCCTCATAGGACGAGATCTGGTCGAGGGTGAGGGTGCGAGCCAGCGTGCCGGCGGCAGCTGCCTTGTACCATCCGATCGTCCAAGCCAGCGCCTCGGTGACGGTAAGGCGAGGTTGCCAGCCGAGCCGGTGGCGCGCTTTGGCGGCGTCGACACGCAGCAGCATGGCTTCGTGTGGCCAGGTATCGCAATCGCGGCGCCAACCGGCACCGTCGCCCCAAAGAGCGGCCGATCGCTCCACCACGCGACCGACCGGCCAAGCGTCGGCGTCGTGAGGACCGAAGTTCCAGCCTTCGGCAACATCTGCGCCGCGTTCGAACAGAGCCTCGGCCAGCACGAGATAGCCGGCGAGCGGCTCCAGCACGTGCTGCCAGGGACGGCTCGCGAGCGGATTGCGGATCACTACCGCCTCGCTTCGCTGCCAAGCACGCACGCAGTCCGGCAGCAAACGGTCGCGCGACCAGTCACCGCCACCGATGACGTTGCCGGCGCGGGCCGAGGCGAGGCGCGGACCATTCTCGCGGTTAAAGAACGAGCGGCGATAGCTCGCCGTGACCAACTCGGCACAGCCTTTGGAGGCGCTGTAGGGGTCCGATCCCCCCATCCGCTCGTCCTCGCGGTAAGCCCAGACCTGCTCAACATTCTCGTAGCACTTGTCGCTAGTGACGTTGACCACGGCGCGCACACTTGGGGTGGCACGAGCGGCATCGAGCACGTTGCACAGCCCGACCACGTTGGTGGCGAACGTGTCAGCTGGTCGCTCGTAGGAAGGATGGACTAGCGCCTGCGCTGCAAGGTGCAGGACGATCTCCGGCGATGTTTCAAAGGCGACGGCGACGGCGTCGGCGTCGCGGATATCGGCGAACCCAACAATTCGTCCAAGGTGCGTGCCGCCCGGCCGGCCCAGCGCCTTCCAAAGCGACGGCTCCGTCTCCGGGGCGAGCGATAGGCCGACGACGCTTGCGCCCATCGCCTCAAGCCAGAACGCCAGCCAGCTACCCTTAAATCCAGTGTGGCCGGTGACAAGGACGCGTTTACCTGACCAGAATGCGCGGCTCGGGTTTACCCTTGCACTCACCAAACCTTCCAATCGGCCTTGCCACTCTGCCATAGTTCTTCGAGATAACGCTTGTCACGCAGAGTGTCCATCGGCTGCCAGAAGCCGGTATGCCTGTAGGCAGAAAGTTGGCCATCTCGGGCAAGGGCTTCCAGCGGTTCGCGTTCCCAGGTCGTCTCGTCACCGCCGATGCGATCGATGACTGAGGGCTCCAGCACGAAATATCCGCCGCTGATCCAGCTGCCGTCTCCATGCGGCTTTTCGGTAAAACCCCTGACTTGGTCTCCGACAAGCTCGAGAACGCCGAAGCGGCCGGGAGGACGCACGGCGGTAACCGTAGCTGCGAGTCCATTTCGATGATGGTGGGCGACGAGCTTCCTGATGTCAATATCGGCAACACCATCGCCGTAGGTCATGCAGAACGTCTCGTTTCCAAGATGTGCCGCAACCCGCCGGAGACGACCGCCGGTCATCGTTTCGGAGCCTGTATCGACAAGGGTCACCGACCATCGCTCTCCGCGACTTGTATGAACCTTGACCTCGTTCTCGGCAATTCTGATCGTCACATCGTTCATGTGCAAAAAATAGTTCGAGAAGTACTCCTTGATCGTATAGCCAAGGTATCCGAGGCAGACCACAAAATCGGTTATGCCAGCGGCCTCATAGGTCTTCATAATATGCCAAAGTATGGGCCGTCCGCCGATTTCCACCATAGGCTTTGGTCTCAGTGCCGTTTCTTCTGAAAGGCGCGTGCCTAGACCTCCAGCAAGTAGTACAACTTTCATAACACCTCACTTTTTAGAAGAGATCGATCTTCCCGGATTCTATGAGAAGTTCACATGTCGATAGAGATTTCACCTTCTACGATGCACGCGATAGGTGTCGACGCGACGTCACCATCGATTTCTCCAGACCATAGCTTAGGAAAATGATTTGACGCAATATCTAGAGAGCGCGAATCCTGAAAGGGACAAGCACATTTCATCTTGTCTGAGGACAATATGGCCGAGCTCGTTAGGAATGATCATTCTTGACGCTCCCCGCACCGATCCGAGCGGGACCGTTTGAGGCTCCCGGCCCCACCTCGGGCGCTTGGCGGTGCAGCGTTCACTTAGCTCGACTTTGGCCGATCCTGCGGCATGGCGCTTCGGCTTCTGGTACGCCCGGCCCGGCACCGGCATCAGCCATCCCACGCACATGCAGCACTTCGGCAAGCCAGGGGCCTGCCTCGTCGGCTGCGACAGCCATACCGCGGCGGCGGGCTCGCTCGGCATGTTTGCCGTCGGCATGGGCGGCGCGGACGTCGCCTTGGCGGCGGCGGGCGAGCCCTTCCATATCCGCTATCCCGAGATCATGGGCGTCGAGCTGGTCGGCGAACTGCCGCCCTTCGTCAGCGCCAAGGACGTGGCTTTGGAGATGCTGCGCCGCCACGGCGTCCAGGGCGGCTTCGGCCGCGTCGTCGAGTATCACGGGCCGTGCCTCGCCTCGCTCTCGGCGATGGACCGCCACGTCATCGCCAATCTTGGTGCCGAGATGGGCGCCACCACCACCGTGTTCCCCTCCGACGAGCGCACCCGCGCCTTCCTCCGCAACGTCGGCCGGGAGGACGACGGGCGGCCGCTTGCGGCGGACGAGGGCGCCACCTACGATCACCACGAGACCATTGACCTGTCGGCGCTGGAGCCGATGATCGCGACGCCGTCCTCGCCCGGCAACGTGATGCGGGTGCGCGACTGCCCGAAGGTCGACGTGTTCCAGACCTATGTCGGCTCCTCCGCCAACTCCGGCTTCCGCGACTTCGCCGTCGCGCGGCGATGGTGAAGGGACGCTCAACCCACGACCGCGTGTCCTTCGACATCAACCCGAGCACGCGGCAGGTGTTCGAGCAGCTCGTCGCCACCGGCGCGATGGCCGATCTCGTCGCGGCGGGCGCGCGGGTTCACCAGCCCGGCTGCAACGGCTGCATCGGCATGGGTCAGGCGCCCGCGCGCGGCCGCCCGAGCCTGCGTACCGTGCCGCGCGACTTTCCCGGCCGCTCCGGCACCAAGGAAGACGTCGTTTATCTCTGCTCGCCGGAAACCGCCGCCGCTTCGGCGCTGACCGGGCGGATCGCCGATCCCCGCGACCTCGATCAGCCCTGGCCCGAGATCGCCGAGCCGCAGGGGCCGCCGGCCGATCAGCTGAAGCTGGTGCCGCCGCCCGAGCCGGCGGTCGGTCGCACGGTGCGGCTGGAGAAGACCGACAACATCGTCTCGCTCGACGCGCACGATCCGCCCAAAGAGGACATCGTCACCACCGTGTTGCTCGAGGCCGGCGACGACGTCTCGACCGACGACATCGTGCCAGCCGGCACGCTGGTTCTGCCGCGCTGGTCCAACATCCCGAAGACGGCGGACTTCGCCTTTCACGACGTCGACGGCGACTATCCCCAGAAGGCCAGGGCGGTGCTGGAGAAGGGCGAGGCGCATGCGATCGTCGGCGGCCACAACTACGGTCAGGGGTCGAGCCGCGAGAACGCCGCGCTGGCGCCGCGCACCCTCGGGCTGCGGCTGGTGCTGGCGAAGAGCATCGCCCGCATCCATTGGCAGAACCTCGTCAACTTCGGCGTGCTGCCGTTGACCTTTGCCGATGAGGGCGCCGGCGAAGCGCTGAAGCCGGGCGACCGCATCACCATCGCCGGCTTCGCAAAGGCGTTGAGCAATAGGGAGATCGAGGCCAGCGTCGAGCCCGGCGGCCGAACGCTGCAATTGCGCCACGATCTGTCGGAGCGGCAGGTCGACGTGATCCGCCGCGGTGGCGTGATCGAGCGCTGGCGCAAGAAGCGGGAATGACGGGACGCCGTCCCGAGCGACCGCCACGCCGGGCAGCCCTGTCGCCGGTGAGGTTGCTCATGCCGCGATTTCACGGCTGGCTCACCGTCCACGACATTCCGGCGCTCACGAGCGCACCACCCGCATCGCTTTCTTCGCGATGACGCGGCGCAGCACGCGGGACAGCTGATCGGCCGAGTAGGGCTTCTGCAGCAGCTCGAACCCGTGGGCGTCGTCCTCGGCCAGCACGTGGCTGTAGCCCGACGACAGCAGCACCGGCAGCTCGGGCAGCCGTCGTCGCAGTTCCCTGGCCAGGGCGATCCCGCCCATGCCCGGCATCACCACGTCGGAGAACACCGCCTCGAAGCCGTTGCCGTCCGCACCGAGCCGCGCCAGGGCGGTTTCGGCGTTGGCGGCCCAGGCGGTCTCGTAGCCGAGATCTTCGAGGATCTGCGTCGCGAACTGGCCGACCTCGATGTTGTCCTCGACCACCAGCACGCGCTGCCCGCTGCCGCCGGGCGCGGGGCCGCTCTCCTCCTCGGCCTTGTCGCGATTCTCATCGGCTTCGACCTGCGGCAGGTACAGCGTGAACGTGGTGCCTGCTCCGAGCGCGCTGGTCACGTCCACGTCGCCGCCGGACTGCTTGACGAAGCCGAACACCTGGCTGAGGCCGAGGCCGGTCCCCTTGCCGATCTCCTTGGTCGTGAAGAACGGCTCGAAGATCCGGGGCAGAGCGTCGGTGGCGATGCCGCTGCCGGTGTCGCTGAGGTCGATCCTGGCGAAGGGGCCGGCATTGCCGGCGTGGCCGCGGATCGCTGGGATCGCATGGTTGCAGCCGAGGCGCAGGGTCAGCGTGCCCTCGCCCTGCATGGCATCGCGGGCATTGACCGCCATGTTGATCAGCGCGGTCTCGAACTGGCTGAGGTCGGCGCGGATGAAGCACGGCGTTGACGGCAACTCGGTCGCGACCTTCACTCGCGCGCCCGTCACGGTGTCCAGCATGTCGGCCACCGCGCGCAACCGCTCGCCGACATCGAGGATCTCGGGCTTGAGCGCCTGCCGTCGCGCGAAAGCGAGCAGCTGCCCGGTCAGCTTGGCCGCACGATCCACCGTGTCGGACACCGCGTCCATGTAGCGCTTGCGCCGCTCTTCCTTGAGGTTGGGACGGCGGAGCAGGTCCACGGACGAGCGGATGATGGTCAGCAGGTTGTTGAAGTCGTGGGCGACGCCGCCGGTGAGCTGGCCGACCGCCTCCATCTTCTGCGACTGGCGCAGGGCGTCCGCCTGCTGTCGCTCCAGGGAAGTGTCGCGGCCGGACGCGTAGACCTTTCCGTCCTCGAACGCCGCCGTCCAGCTGAACCAGCGGTAGGAGCCGTTGCGATGCCGGAAGCGGTACTCGAAAGGCGTGCTCAGCGGCTTCTCGAAGACGCTGGCGAGGACCTCAAGCGTCTTGGCGAGATCATCCGGATGCGTGTATTCGACGAACCGGGAGCCGACCAGCTCCCGCTCGCTCCAGCCCAGCAGTACGGTCCACAGCGGGTTGACCGCCTCCAGCGTGCCGTCCGGCCGCGCGATCACCAGCAGTTCCTGCGAAAGCCGCCAGGACCGGTCGAGAACGGCCGTGCGGTTCGCCACCTCCAGGGCCAGGGTGTCCGCACGGTCAGCAAGGTAGGCCGCCGCATCACGCATCGCGGTCACATCCTGCACGAAGATGTAGAAGCCATCCACCGACCCGCCCTCGTCGCGCCGGGGCGTGTAGCGGATGTCGGCGATGCGCCTCCGCCCGTCCGGCGAAGGCCAGTCCAGGTCCATCCGCGCCGGTTCACCGGCGAGCGCCTTCTCGATGCATTGACGACGGGCGGCGAAGCCCTGCTCGCCGGTGATGTCCCTGATGGTCCGGCCGACCACCTCCTCAGGTGGGAGGTCGAACCAGTCGAGGTAGCCCGCATTGGCGAAACGGTAGGTCAGCGTGCGGTCGACGAAGGCGATCAGGAAGGGCGAGGCGTCGGCGACCAAGCGAAGCTCCGCCTCGCTCGCGCGGAGGGCGTTCTCGGCCTGCTGCCGGGCTGTTGCCGCCCGGGCGCGCGCGGCCACTTCGCGGATGAAGAGCAGCTCTTCCCGGGTCCAGTCGCGGACCTCGCCGGTGCTGACGTAGAGCAGGGCGACGAAGCGGCCGTGCTCGTAGACCGGCGTGTTGACGAAGGCGCGGGCGCTACGCGCCTCCAAGGCGTCGGCGAACGCGCGCGTGCGCGGGTCCGTGCGGGCATCGGTCACGACAACCGTCTCGCCACGCTTGAGGTCGTCGATATACGACCCGAACTCTCGGAACCCGAGCGTGCCGGCAAGCGACCGCGCGCCGCCGGTGGTCCAGTCCCGCTCGACCGTGATCGTCTCAGCGTCGGGATTGACCAGACCGAAGCCGACGAGTTGCACGCCCAAAGTTTGGCCGATGATGCCGCAGGCGGCGTCGGTGAGGCCGGCGATATCACCGTCCGTCTCGGACAGTTGATCGCTGAGTCCGAGAAGGGCGTCGCAGCGCCGCTCGCCGTCGCGCAGGGTGATCCCGGCAAGGTGCCCGGCGGTGCGGTCGCGCATGATCTTGAGGAAGCCGAGGTGCCCGCCCGCCTCGTCGCGTAGCGGCATCATCTCGCCGGAGGCCCAGAACCGCGACCCGTCCTTCCTCATGTGCCAGCGCTCGTCCGATGCGCGGCCGTCGCGCAGGGCGATCGACATCTCGTATTCGACGCGGCCGCCGGCCCGGTCTTCCGGCGTGAAGAAGCGGGACGCGTCCTGATTGCGCATCTCGGCGGCGGTCCAGCCCACCATGCGCTCGGCGCCGCTGTTCCAGCCGGTGATGACCCCCTCGCGATCCGTGGTCACGATGGCGAAATCGACCGCGCTGTTGAAGATCGCGTCGTGGCGAGCCGCGCCGACGTGCGCGGCATCAGTCTGTGCCCGCAGTCGACGCAGTTCCGCTTCCAGCTGCTCCCGCGTCAGGGAGTTGACATCCGAACCTTGCAACGCCGACTCTTTACGGCTTCTGCCTGGGCGCGACGAACGGATTTGTGTCCGTCGACCTCACGGAATTCTTCTCATAGCAGCTATTGAGCCGGTCGAGGGCGGCGGCGCTCTGATCGAGGGCGACCTTGATCGTTGATCCCGCGCCCTTCACATCGAGCTCGTTCTCCCGCGCCAGCTTGCCGATGAACTCGTCATCCGTGAGCCTGACGGCAACGGCATCGCCGCTCGCGGACACGTCGGCCTTCTCGTCCAGGTTCCCGACGACGAGGTCGACGGGGTACGACTTGCCCCGGCCCAGGCGCCACTTCGGCGAGGTCATCCGCAGCAGCACGCCCTGAGCGTCGCGCGCGATCCTCACTTCGATGTCGTCCGGCGTCGTCCGGCTCATGGCGCAACCGGTGAACCTGGAGCCGTGGAAGTCTGCTTCGACTTTCCACGGGCCGATCTCGACGCTGTTCGTCTCGCTCGGCGCCGCCCGTCCGGCAGAGGTCGACAGAACCGTCGCAGCCGCAGCGACGACCATTAACAAACGCGGGTAGGGATGCGGATGGTTCATGGGGATCACCTCGCCTTCATGGCGCGCAGCCGTGCTGGCCTCGCCGATATCGATCGACGGCCACGGCGTCGAGAGCCAACTCGTCCTTTGCTTGCACCATTGAGAATTTGACGGCCGCCGGATCAATCCGGGTGCATGTCGCCGAAATGCCGGATCAAGGCCGCCGCGACGACGTCGCGCGCTTCCCGGGTCGGGAAATGCCCGACGCCGTCGAGCAGCATCGCCTGGAAAGGGCCTGAGAACTTGGCCGGCACGCCCTTGGCGGCTTCGGGCGGTTTCACGCCATCCACAGCGCCGCTGATGTAGAGCGTCGGCGTGGCGACCTGCTTCGTTGCGATGATTTTCGCTTCCAGCGCCGCCAACCGCGGGTCCGGCGCCGCCTCGTCCCGGCGGGCGCGGTAGGAGTGGATCGTCACGTCGACCCAATCCGGGTTCTCCTACGCCCGCGCGACGGCGTCGAACGTGGCCGCGTCGTACCAGCCGGCGGGATTCCAGTTGTCCCACATGATGCGCGCGAATCCTTTGGGGTCGTCGCGCACCGCCTTCGTCCCGCGCGTCGTCGCCTGGAACCAGTGGTACCACTGCCGCTGGCGTTGCGGGAACGGCGGGGTGGGCGCACCGCCCAGGCGCGAGGGGGTCGACAGCATCGCAATCCCCGGCACCCGCTGAGGCCAGCCAACCGCGAGCGCTTCCGCCGCGTTGGATCCCCAGTCGTGACCCGCAACGAAGAAGCGGTCGATCCCGAGCGCGTCCATCACGTCGACGGCGTCCTGCGCGCGGATGCCTGAATTCCCCGTGCGGGGCGTTGCCCCGTCGCGGAAACGCGTGCCGCCGAAACCGCGCAGGGTGGGCGTGACGGTGCGCAGGCCGGCGGCGTTCAGCGTCGGGATCACCGCCGCCCAGGTCAAGGGATCGTCCGGCCAGCCGTGGAGCAGCAGGACGACTGGCGCGCCGCGCGGCCCCTCGTCGAACAGCTCCACGTCGAGCCATTCAGTCGCGACGCGCGTCGCCGCGCGCGGGGACGCCTTGGCGCCGCCGAGGACCCTGTCGATGATCGTCATATGCAGGATCCCTGACTTGCATGGTTTCTCATGGGCGAACCAGCTCGGAGGCGCGATCGACGCGCCGCGACCGCCTCCGGCATGTCCCGTTCAACCTGCCCCGTTCAGCTTGACGAACCGAAGGCCTGCTTGAGGTTGCGGATCGCGACGTCCTCGGCCTCCCGCGCTTTCCACGACCTGACCCATGCCGAAGAATTCGTGCGTCACGCTCATTTAGTCGTGCGCGTCGACCTTGACGCCGGCATCCTGCAGCTTGCGCGCCAGAGCCACCCCTCGTCGTGCAGCGGGTCGATCTCATCGGTGATGACAGTCGCCGGCGGCAGGTCGTGCAGGTCGGCATGGCCGACGATGTCGAGGCGAGGATCGTTCATCTCGGCCGGCGAGCGCGTCAGCTTGCCGTAGAACCACGCCATCATCGCCTTGTTCAGCGGCGCCACGCTGCTGCTATCGGTCGCCTCTAGGAGGCCATGTCGAGGTCCGTGCCGGCCATCGGATAGACGATCAGTTCGTGCACCGGCCTGGGCACGCCCTGGTCGCGCGCGGCGATGGCGACGTTCACCGTCAGATTGACGCCCGCGCTCTCGCCGGCCAGCGCGATCTTCTTGGGATCGCTGCCGAGACTGGCGGCGTTCTGCGTCACCCACCTGTAGGCGGCCACCGCATCGTCGTGCGAGGCCGGAAACTTGTTCTCCGGAGCTTTGAGTACTCGACTTCGACGACGACCGCGCCGACGCCCTTCGCCAGTTCGATGCAGCTCGCGGCATAGGTGGTGGTGTTGGCAATGACGAAGCCGCCGCCGTGGTAATACACGATGACCGCCAGCGTGCCCGCAGCGTTCTCCGGCTTGTAGACGGTGGCGGCGATCTTGCCCTGCGCGCCGTCGACGAGGATGTTCTTCGTCGTCTCGCTTGGATCGGGCAGCGTGCTTTTGCCCTGCTCGCGCAGCATCTCCATAGCGGCATCGGCCGCGCTCGGCTGCCGTCGCGCTTCGGGCGCGTCGAGCTTCGGCAACAGCTTCGGCCCAAGCGAGGCGAGCGAGCCGAGCGCGGTAACGACGTGGCGCATGTCGGTGTCGGCGCCGCCGAGCGGATTGCCGGTCACCTGTTCATAGGTGCTTCTCAGCGTGTCGCCGGTGGTCGGCTGCGCGTTGTTTTGTCGAGCCTCCTGGGCCCAGGCCGACGGGATCGCGGCGGAGACGGACAGGAGAATGGTGGCGAGCGCCGGGGTGAAGCGGCTGAAGGTCATGCAAGTCCTCGGGAGTGGGATGGTGAAGGCGAGGCTCAAAGCCCGTCGATCGCGGCGAGGTGCCCCTTGACAATGGGCAGCGCCGTCTTCGCCCACGAGCGCAGGTTGCTGTTGCCACCGTTCTGCACGTAGTCCGACAGCAGGGACACGGTCACGGCGTGGGACTGCAACTGATCGGCCAAGTAGATCTTGTCGAAGTCGGCGTCCTGGAAACCCATCAGGTTGTGCAGCATGGCTTGCTGGGACGCGTCGAGCGCCGTTTCGAGTTTGTCGTCGGCCTTGGTCGCGGCGGCTGCGAGCTTGTTCTGCGCATCGGCGTGCTGGCTGATCATGCCTTAAGCGAAATCCTTCAGCCGCGGGTCGGTCGCGCAGGTGAGGGCGAGCTTGGCCTCCTCCTGCTCGAAGATGTCGCCGACCGACGCCTTCCTGACGAAGGCCGCGTCGGGCAGCGAGGGACTGTCCGCGATGGCTGGCGAACAGCCGACGCCGATGGCGAAAGCGATTCCGATGAAATGCTGCTTCACGCTGGTCCTCCTACAATGGCGGCGTGAACCACCATCGAGGAAACCGGTCCCGGTACGGTCCGGTGCCATACATTCCCCAGCCGACGGATCGACCGTTGCGATGACGGATCGTCCCTCGACCGTTCGTACCAACCGTCAGCCGGCGCGATGCCCCCGCATGAGGCTTGCCCTACACCGCGAGGTCTGCGGCGGTGCGGGGCTGGTGGATCGGGCAGCCGTTGGCTTCGGCGCGGACGCCCGACGACATCTCGTAGGCCGGCTTGCGCGCGCGCATCACCGAGCCGAGCGGACGATGCGCCTCGATCCCGTGCCATGGGCTGAAGGCCAGCCCCTCGTCAAGCCTGAGATGGCGGCGCTCGTCCCAGCTCGGCTGCGGCGCGACGCGGACGCGGGCCACCGCGACGTGCGGGCTCTCCTCCTCCGGCCATTGCACGGTGGCGTCTTCCACCGGCATGGTGTCGCGATTGGTGCAGAGCTGCACCCGCAGGTCCCACTCGCCGCCCTCCCGGCTGAACAGCTCCAGCAGTTCTTCGCGCAGGCCGTCCGGCTTGCCCGCAAGGTCAACGGGCGCGTCCGCCAGGGTTTTCAGGTTGGCGGAGGCCGGCGCCAGCGACACCTTGGCGACGTAGGGGCCATGCTTGAGCGGGACCTGGGTGTGGTAGGTCGCGCCGGCGGGGTTGGTCATGGGATGCCCGCCCATCGAGATCGCGGTGCCGCTTTCGCCGCCGAACGCCTCGACCACCTTCTCAATGTTGCGCAGGATGAAGGACGCCGCCCGCTTCAGTCCCTCGCCGCGGTCGGTGGTGGCGGCGAGCAGCTTTAGCGACTTGAGGAACGCCTTGGCATCGGGCGCGGTGAAGATCGGCGCATCGATCATCACGAAGTCCTGCACGCTCATGCTTTCCGACCCCGGCAGGCGCTCGCCTGCGACGCCAATGACCTTGAGGGCGCAGCCGCGCGGCACGGAGATGCGATCGTCGAGGATGTCGCCGGGGTTGGTCGACAGGCGCAGCACCACCGGATAGGTGCCGGGCTTGGCGAAGAGGCCCTGCGCATAGTCGGCCGGCAGGTCGTCGCGCACGCTCATCTCGCCCACCAGCAGCGCATGCGCCTTGGCATGGACGGAACGGTTGGCGTGGCCGGAGTCGTCCAGGGTCTTGGTCGTGATCGCGCGCATGGTATCAACGATGCCCTGGATCGTCTCCGCTTCGTCATCGGCGACATGCTCGAAGGACGGGTCGTAGCGCAGCGGTGTGGCCATGGGCTGGGGCTCCGGAAAGTGAGATCGCCGCCAAAGTTTGGGCGGCGAGGTCGGCTGACAAGGGGCAAGCGGCCCGACGGTCGCGAACCGTCCGGTCGTCGCTGCGGAGCCGGCGCGGGCCGCGCTCGATCGTCGGACGGCATGCATCCTCTTCGCGCGATCGTCGTTCGACGCCGGAAACAAAAGGCAACCGCATGGCGCCTGTCGCCCATCAACCGTTCGCCCATGGCACGGCTGACATCCAGCTGGGCGTCCGTCTGCACTAGCAGGCCGCTGAAAGAGGATTGATTGTCAGCCAGGATTGTTGGTAGCGCGTCCTTGTCAATCAGCCTGCAATACTGGGTCTGACGCGATCTCGATGATGTTTGCTGATCGATCTCCGCTGACGCGTCAG
>CAXTMA010000079.1:0-2791 GCA_964245015.1 uncultured Beijerinckiaceae bacterium
AGGGCGGCTGGTGGCAGATCGCCGGCCTGTTCCTCACCACCTCCGTGCTGCTGTGGTGGGTTCGCATCTACCGCCGCGCCAAGGCGCTGGGCATGGGCACCCATGCCGCCTGGGCCTTTCTTTCGGCGATCTGGCTGTTCCTGGTGCTCGGCTTCATCCGCCCGCTGCTGATGGGCTCGTGGGGCGAGTCGGTGCCCTTCGGCATCTTTCCCCATCTCGACTGGACCGCCGCCTTCTCGCTGCGTTACGGCAACCTCTTCTACAATCCGTTCCACATGCTCTCGATCGTCTTCCTTTACGGATCGACCCTGCTCTTCGCCATGCACGGCGCCACCATTCTGGCGGTGAGCCGGCTCGGCGGCGAGCGCGAGATCGAGCAGATCGTCGATCGCGGCACCGCGGCCGAGCGCGCTTCGCTGTTCTGGCGTTGGACGATGGGCTTCAACGCCACAATGGAATCGGTGCACCGCTGGGCCTGGTGGTTCGCCGTGCTCACCCCGCTCGTCGGCGGCATCGGCATCCTGCTCACCGGCACCGCGGTCGATAACTGGTATCTTTGGGCCGTGAAGCACGGTGTCGCGCCGCACTATCCCCATGCCGGAGCCCCTGTGATCGATCCCGCTCTCGCCACGGGAGGCAAATGATGAGACTGCCCGCCGGTCTCGGCATCCGACTCTTCGCCGTCGTCGCCGTTCTCGCCGTCGCTGCGATCGTCTTCACAACCTTCCACGCGCCCTTCACCCGCTCCGCGCAGCACGGCTACCGCGGCACGGGCATGGATCTCGTCTATGACCGCGCCGAGTTGATCGCCGCCAAGACCAACAACGCTCTGCCCGACGCCATCGACGAGGTGGAGAAGGCCGGGCAGAAATCTTCGGAAGTGTACCAGAACGTGCAGGTTCTGGGCGACGTCGACGTGGCCGAGTTCAACCGCCTGATGGCGAGCTTCGCCGCCTGGGTGGCGCCCAAGGACGGCCCGCAGGCGGGCTGCGCCTACTGCCACGGCAACGAGGGCAACTTCGCCTCCGACGCGCTCTACACCAAGCGCGTCGCCCGGCGCATGCTGCAGATGACCCGCCACATCAATGCCGACTGGCAGCCGCACGTGCAGAAGACCGGCGTGACCTGCTATACCTGCCATCGCGGGCAGCCGGTGCCGAGCTACGTCTGGTTCAAGAATCCGGGACCGGCGTCGGGGATGGCGGTCGCCACGGCCGCAGGCGGCGGCTCCAGCCTGCTGACCGACCCCTACACGCCCTACCTCGACGAAGCCGGACCCATCCGCGTGGCTTCCACCACCGCCCTGCCCAGCGGCGACCGGCAGTCGATCAAGCAGACCGAGGGCACCTATTCGCTGATGATGCACATGGCGAACTCGCTCGGCGTGAACTGCACCTACTGCCACAACTCCCGCGCCTTCTATAACTGGAGCGAGAGCACGCCGCAGCGGGTCTCGGCCTGGTACGGCATCCGGATGGTGCGCGACATCGACAACAACTACCTGGAGTCGCTGCAGACCACCTTCCCAGCCTATCGGCTCGGTCCGCACGGCGACGTCGCCAAGGTGAACTGCACGACCTGTCACCAGGGCGCCTTCAAGCCGCTGCTCGGCGCATCCATGGTCACCACCTATCCCGAGCTGATCGCCTCGGGAGCCGAGCCGCCCAAACCGCCGCACATGTAGCCGCATCGGCCGGGTTGCCAGGACCAACGGCCCGGCCGCTTCTCGATCCGGACCGACGGCCGCAGATTCGACCGCCCGGCGAACCATGCCGGGCGACGCCCGTTGGCAAACCGCATCGGTCGCCGTCTGGATGCTCCGTGGGTGCTTGGTAGGCACGCAATGGACTTCCATGCGTGCTGCCGGCCAACAGGGGAGACCGCGACATGGCCAAGGCCAGCAAGCACCACATCGGGCCTGATGCGCAGGGCAAGGGCTCGGGCAGCGGAGCGATGACCGAACTCGACAAGGATCAGGTCGGCGAGAACATGATCCTTTCCAACCGCGACAAGAGCCGTCATCCCGAGAACCGCGGGCTCGACAGCAAAGGCATCGAGAGCGAGCAGGAACAGGATCACGCCGGCAACAGGCTCTCCGAGTAGGGCACGCTGTCGAAGCTCGTCGCTTGGCGACGGGCCGCTCAAGCGCAGGGTGCGACTTGCCGTGCCGCGGAGCGGTGCGACCCGGTTGACGATCGTTTCGTCACCATCGTTCCCGTCTGGTGAAATCGAGCGGTTCGCGCCCATCATCGCACTTGGTGATCGGCAGTCGGGGCGTTTCGCGGATCGCGCGTTGTTCCCGAACGGGACGGTGTTCGTTACCCGCCTTTCCCTGTGAGCCGTCTCAGAATCCAGCGCCGAGACTGCGAAAACGAGTGGATTCGTCACCGCTGCGCCGACATTATCGCGCGAGTTGGCCGAGCGGCCTTCCCGCGCGATCGGGGCTCATCAGCAGAGGCGATCCTTGTACGTCGAGGAGATCATCACGCTTGTGCGCCTGTCCGAGACTGGCGAGGAGGTCGTGTCGGAGCTTGCGAAGACGGTCTTGGAGCTGATCGAGCAGCTTCGCGATACAAGCCTTCGCGCCGATCTCGCCGAGGCGACGCTGGAGGTGGAACTGAGGCGGACCGGCGACCTGCGGCACAAGATCGCCGGCTTCAAGGGAAACGATCCCTTGAGCCTGTCCCGCCTCCTGCTCGAACTGGCGGAAGTGGTTCGCCGCTAGGGCATCGGACCGAAGAGTGCGCAGCGGTTTTCGGGTGCATCCGATGCGGCAGGTCAGGGCATCGGA
>CAXTMA010000079.1:2891-15330 GCA_964245015.1 uncultured Beijerinckiaceae bacterium
TGCATCCGATGCGGCAGGTCAGGGCATCGGATCGAAAACCGCCGGAACGCTTCTTGCCGCCCGCAAGCGTTCACTATGGTGAACCAGCACCGTCCGTTCCCGAGGTGGGATATCGGTGTGCGTCCGCCCCGACGTGCACGGGCTCGCGATGGGGAATTGCGCCAAGCGTCACCCAGATGCGACCACCCTCGTCGAGACGCGCGGGGTAGACCTTGATGTCGGTGCACTCGTGCGTCAGGCCGCAGCCGGTTGCGAGGTCGAAGACGCGGTCGTGCAGCGGGCACACGATGGTGACCGGGTTGGCGGCTGTGCCCCCGGTCAACCCGTCGGCCAGCGGGCCGCCGAGATGGGGGCAGTACGCCTGGGTCACGTAGATGCCGCCCTCGTGCGGGCGGAACACCGCGATTTCGCCGCCGGTCACGTGGAACGTCCGGCCCTCGCCGACCGGGATCTGGTCGAGGGTGGTGACGAGAACCTCGTCACCGACAAGCTGGCCGCTCATGCGTCCTCCGCGACCGGCACGCCGGCGACCGGGATCACCGAGGCGAACTGGTTGGCCGTCTTGGGCGACTTGGCTTCCAGCCAGGGGTCGACGCAGGCGTCGATCGACTTCTGCATCGCCGCATCGAGCCCGGCGCACAGACCCTCCGAGTCCTCGACCACCACCGCCTTGATCCGCTCAAGCCCGATCCGCGGCACGAAGGTGTAGGTGCGCTCCTTCCACTTGGCGTTCTCGCGGTAGAACTGCATGAAACGGCTGCCCACCAGCATCGCGTCCTCCTCGCTGTCGCAGGTGACGAGCAGATCACCCTTGCGGATGTGGGCACCGGCGGCACCGCCGATGTAGATTTCCCACTTGCCGCCGCCGATGGCGACGAAGCCGACGTCCTTGACGTAGGCTTCCGAACAGTTGCGCGGGCAGCCGGCGGTGGCGAGCTTGAGCTTCGCCGGCGCGTCGATGCCGCGAAATCGACGCTCGATGCGGTGGGCGAAGCCCATCGAGTCGCCGAGGCCGAAGCGGCAATAGTCGATGCCGATGCAGCTCTTGCAGGTCCGGTAGCTCTTGCCCCAGGCATAGCCGGCCTTGAAACCGAGGTCGGCCCAGATGCCGGGCAGGTCGTCCTTCTTCAAGCCGACGAGGTCGACGCGCTGCCCGCCGGTCAGCTTGACAAGCGGCACGTTCCACTTCTTGGCGACTTCGCCGATGCGGATCAGCTCCTCCGGGGAGCACACGCCGCCGGGCATCTCTGGCACGACGGAGAACGTGCCGTCCTTCTGGATGTTGGCATGGACGCGGTCGTTGATGAAGCGGGCGTCGCGCTCGTCCTTGTACTCGCCTTTCCAGATCGTGATGAGCAGCGAGGCCAGCGCCGGCTTCCACGAGGCGTCCTCGCCGCCGAAGTGCGCCCAGACCGACGACACCGACTTGAGGCCGTGAGCGACGATCTCCTTCGTCAGCTCCGGCTTGCGCAGCGGGATCGTGGGTACGTAGTAGTGCACGGAGGCGTCCTCCTCCACCTCGCCGCCGCACAGCCAGGCGACGAGGTCGGCGATCTGCTCCTTGCAGGCGCCGCAGCCCATGCCGGCCCGGGTCGAGGCCATCACTGCCTTGGGCGTGCGGCACCCGCCTTCGACGGCGGCGGCGATGCCGCCCTTGGTGATGCCGTTGCAGTTGCACACCTGCATCTCGGCCGGCATCTCGTCGTAGGTCACCTTGGCCGAAGGTGTGCCGATGTCGAACAGCAGCGACAGGCGCTCCTCGGGCAGCGGCGCGTCGCGCTCGAAGGCCTGCATCAGGAACGAGGCCTTGCTGAGGTCGCCCATCAGGATGCCGCCGACGAGGCGGCCGTCGCGCACGATCAGCTTCTTGTAGGTGCCGCGCTTGGCTTCCGTGAACTGCACGACCTCGTCGCGCTCGTCGCGCGGCTCGGTGATGCCCATCGAGGCGAGGTCGACGCCGGTGACCTTGAGCTTGGTGGCGAGCTTGGTGCCGTGATAGGCGGCGTCGCGGTTGGTGTTGGTGATGTGATCGGCGAACACCTTGGCCTGGTCCCATAGCGGGGCCACCAGCCCGTACAGCTTGCCGCGGTGCTGCGCGCATTCGCCGACCACGTAGACGTTCATGTCGTCCACCGCCTGCATGTGGTCGTTGACGACGATGGCGCGTTCCACCGTGAGCCCGGCGCGCCTCGCGATCTCGGCATTCGGCCGGATGCCGGCGGCGACGATCACGAGGTCGCAGGCGAGTTCCGATCCGTCCTTGAAGCGCAGCCCGGTGACCTTCGTATCGCCGAGCACCTCCGTGGTCATCTTGGAGGTATGGACCGCGATGGCCATGCCCTCGATCGCCTTGCGCAGGATGGCGCCGCCGGTGACGTCGAGCTGCATCTCCATCAGGTGCGGGGCGAGGTGCACGACGTGGGATTCGCAGCCGAGCACGCTCATCGAGCGCGCCGCTTCCAGCCCGAGCAGGCCGCCGCCGATGGTCACCGCCACCTTTGATGTCTTGGCGTATTCCACGATGCCGTGACAGTCGTCGAGGCCGCGGTAGCCGAAGAGGCCAGGCTTGAGGCTGCCGTCTGCCATGCGGGCACCGGTCATCGGTGGGATAAAGGCGCGGCTGCCGGTGGCGATCAACAGCTTGTCGTAGTGCTCGCGCACGCCGCCGGCCGACACCACGACCTTGGCGAGGCAGTCAATCGTATCCACCCTCTGCCCGGCGTGCAGGGTGATGTTGTTCTCCCTGTACCAGTCGAGGGAGTTCATCGTGATCTCCTCGGCGGTCTGGGTACCGTTGAGGATGTTGGAGAGCAGGATGCGGTTGTAATTGCCGTAGGGTTCGTCGCCGAACATGACGATGTCGAACAGCTCCGCGCCGCCGCGCTTGAGCACCTCTTCCACGGCGCGCGCGCCGGCCATTCCATTTCCGACGACGACGAGCTTCTGCTTGGGCATCAATCAAATCCTGCTACGCGAAGGGGGGCGGCGCGCTCCAGCGATCGGCCGTTCCGCGATCAAATCTCAACGAAACCCAGATCCAGGACGACTTGGCCGGAGACGCCTTCGGGGGCGGCGAAGAACACGGCAAGCTTGGTGTCGGGATGCAGGTCCTCGACCACCGTCAGCGGCACATGCTCGGCCGCCTTGGCGCCGACCGGGAACAGGCGCATCGGCTTGCCGTCGCGCATCAGCGTGAGGCAGACCAGCGCATCGGACGAGTTGCCGGCGCGGAGGTAGACGAGTTGGGCTCGCTTGTCGGGCGATACCGTGTAGGCCAGGGCCGGGTCGAGCAGGGACGGCTTGTCGAGCCCGCTGCCCGAAAAGCTGAACACCCCGTTCAAAAACATCGGTATCGACTCCATCTCGACGCTCCTCCTCAGTGATCCGTGACGTGCAACACCGTTGCCAGTGTTGCAAGCGGGGTGTGCTGCCGGGCTTCGCGCCCTCGGGTTCGTGCCGCAAGCTTCGCCGTGTCGGTTCGGCGACGCCTGGGCTGGACCGGCCGCTGCGAAGTCCGCTCAGCCTCAACCGTCCGGCTTCGACAACCGACATCTCCCCGCCTGCCGTCGCGACATCGGCAATGCCGGCGTTCGATCGGGCAGCCTGGACGCGCCAACGGCAGAACCATATCCGGACGATGAAACCTGGAAGGCTTGTAAACAGCGGGTCCGGAGGGGAAAGCGCATTCTTTCGGCAGAGGGCGCGGCGAGAGCTAGTTTGTTGTGCTTCTGCCTCCGGGGCAGGCAACATCCCGCCATGATGCGCGCCGCAAGATCTTGAACGCGATCTCCAAAGACGTCCTGACGGGAAACCGGCAACGCGTCGCGGCGATGATGCAAAGGTTCTCCATCGCCGCGGCAAGCGCAAGTCCTGGCTGAATTTTCGCTCTGTATCGGATCGCTCCGGAAGGGTAACACGCCGGTGGGATACAGCGGAGGTTGCCTTGGCAGGGGATGATTGGGAGTACCAGATCCGTCATCGCGCCTACGAGCTTTGGAATGCCGCCGGTCGCCCCGACGGCAAGCATCAGCAGTTCTGGGAAGCCGCGGAGCGGGAACTCAAGCGCATGGATGCTGCCTCCGTCAAAAACGACAGGACGGACGGCGACGAGGCGGCCACGAACGAGGGCACGACCGGGCCGACTGCGAACGGGGCGACACGCCCTGAATAGAACCTCGCTCGACGCGTTGGCGATCACCACGGAGGTTGACCTCGTGGAGGCTCAATCGAAGGCGCGTGCTGCCGGTTGCGAGCGGGCGAAGGCCCAGTAAAGCTCGCGCGCCTTGGCGTACACCGGGCCCACGGCCAGCGCCCGCTCCTCGATGCGGGTGACCGGCATCAGCTTGGCGAAATTACCGGTGCTGAAGATCTCGTCGGCGTCGAGGAGGTCGCGGTAGCGCAGGGTCGTCTGCTCCACGCGGACGCCGCAGCCCTCCAGCAGCGCGATCACCCGGCGCCGGGTGATGCCGTCGAGAAAGGTGCCGTTGGCGGCCGGCGTGCGGACGACGCCATTCCTGACCATGAACAGGTTGGCGTTGGCCAATTCGGCGACATCGCCCAGCATGTCCAGCATCACGCAGTTGTTGAACCCCCGCGCGTGCGCCTCGATCAGCGCGCGGGCGCCGTTGGGGTAAAGGCAGCCGGCCTTGGCCTCCACCGGCGCGCATTCCCAGCTCGGGCGACGGAACGGCGACAGGGTGACGGCGACGCCGGTCGGCGCCGGCATCGCGGCGAGGTAAAGGCACAGGCACCACCGCGTCGAGGCGGGATCGAAGCGCACGCCGCCGCCGGCCGCCCCGTGCTCGGGCCAATACATCGGTCGAATGTAGAGGGCGGCATCGGGCTCGAAGCGCTGCAGCCCGTCGCGGGCCAGCGCCATCCAGCGCGCGACCGGCACCACCGGATCGAGCAGAAAGGCGCGGGCGGAGGCGTTGACCCGCTCGAAGTGCGGGCGGAGGTCGGGCGCGCAGCCCTCGAACACCCTGGCGCCGTCGAACACGGTGGTGCCGAGCCAGGCGGCATGGGTGCGCGGTCCCATGATCGGGTGATTGCCGGGATGCCACGCGCCTTCGAAGAAGGTCCAGGTCTCGACGGGTCGAGGGTCCGGCGTCCTGTCACTGGCCATCCTGTCACTCGCCATGGTGCCTCCGTGCGCGACGACTTCGGGCGGAACCGCGCCTGCGCTCATTCCTCCTCTCGATGCTCGCGGACATCTTCGGGCAGCGCCGTACGGGCGCCGGTCCCATCCGCTCTTTCCCGATCGCGCCGGAGTTCAAGGCGCTTGCCTCCCGAGGTCGCGCAGCCAGTCGCCAAAAACCGCTTTGCCGAAGGCGAGGTGTCGGCCGCCGTCGGGCACGGGGTCGAGAGGTGGCAGCCGGGCGAGGCGATCGGGCGAACGGTGGCGCTTCGCGTCCTCGGCGAACCGGCGCAGGGCATCCTCCGTCGCCGCCGCGAAATAGGCGACGGGCAGGGCGGGGTAATTGTCGCTGCGGCGCGACAGGAAGCGCCCGACGTCGCGACGGTATTCGCGCCCGAGCGCGCCCGCGTCGTATTCGGGATGACCCTGGAAGAACAGGAAGCGGCTGCCCGAAGCGCCCTCGATGTCCGGCCCTGCGATCGGGCTCACCCGCTTGGTGAAGCTGTCGACGCCGGCCGGCCCCCGCGTCAGGATCTCGTAGCCGGCCTCGATCAGGCTGCGCTCGTTCAGGTCGTTCCAGCGGGAATGGCTCACCACGACCGGTTCCGGGCCTTTGCCTGCCACACCCGGCCGAGGCGCCGAGGGAACGACCGACTCGACGGGGAAAAGGCCGAAGCATTTGGCATCGAGCGGCTGCCGCTCGACGTTGTCGAGGCGCAGCACGGCCGCATGGGCGGCGAAGCACGACCAGATCGTCGAGCGCGTGTTCGTTCGCGCCCAATCGACCATCCGCGCGAGCTGCGGCCAGACCGGTTCGTCGACGAGGCGGGCCGAGCGCGGCTCGGTGCCGCTGACGAACAGGCCGTCGAGCCGGCCGGCTGCCGGGGCGTCGGCATAGCCGGCGGCGGCAAGGTGGGCGCGGGCGGCGGCGCCACGCGCGATGGCCGGCAGGGTGAGGAAGCGCAGGTGAAGGCGGAGCGGGCCCGCGACCGCGCGCAGGAGACCGGCAACCTGCCGCTCGCCGCTGCCCAGCGCCGCATCGGGTAGCAGGTTGAGGAAACCGATCTCGATCATCCTCCCGAGCGGGGAGGGTGCCGGCGCGACAAGCCCGGTTGCCTCGCGCAAGCCGCGCGGATCGGCCACGTCCTCCGCGCTCCGTGAGACGGACCCTGCCAGTGCTTCCGGTTCGAAGAGCTTGGTCACAGCGACCGACACTAACCCTAATCCGGTCCTCTGCCGCCGCCCATCGACGTCGCAGCCCGTTCCGAGACGGGATACCGCCTTGTTCTCGGATGCAACCTCCTCCGTCGGGATGGTGGAGGAGTTCCCGTCGGGAACGGGAAGGTAGCTTGCGGCTCGCCTCAGCTCGCGTTCAGGCCGACGGCGGCCCTGGCTGCCGCGCGACGCTTCACGCCGGCGAGGGAATGGCGCGCCGACCACAGCACCGCGCCCCCGATCTGGTTGGCCGCGACCACGATCGCCACCGCTACCGCGTGGACGACGAGGTCGTCGAGGGTGGCGTCATAGGGATGGAAGAAGTTGAGCAGCGTCGCCGCCGCCGCCGCCACGGCGAGCCCGGCGGTCGCTCCGGTCAAGGCGGGCGACAGCGAGCGGCCGTGTCGCAGCATCGCGAAGGTGACGAGCGACAGAGGGACGCTGCAACCGGCGATGAAGGTCAGGCACAGCCGGGTTTCGCCCCAGGTGGCCTCGCGCGTTCCCGGCACCAGCCACGACCGGGCGCAACCCATTCCCGAAGCGCCGATCCAAAGGGCGATGGCCGGCAGCGGCAGCAACGCCCAAAGCCGCGAACGGTCGGGAAGCGACAGTTCGAAGGCAGCCAAGGCCGCGAGGCCGGCGGTGAGCGTCGAGCCGGCCATGGCGAGCCACATGTCGGGAACGGCCGACAGCCGACCGGCGATCGAAGGAAGGTCGGCCTTGCACGCCAGCACCGCGGCGAAGACCAGCACCAGGGCGGACCAGCCAAGCGCCCGCAGGGCCGGGTTGCGAAGGCGCTGAATCGGCGCGAGGTCCGCCACGAGATGCTCGATCAGCTGGTCGCGCGGCGTCGGCTGCGATCCGAAAGATGGGCGGGCGTCGGTAACGTCGTCATTCATGCCGCGCACCTTTCTTGACCGCAGCGAAAGTAAACAGCAGCGAACGTAAACAGCAGCGGGGACCAGCCGCAGGTATTCCGGCCGGCCCGGCGCTTCCCCGCGCTCGATCCGTTCGCGCGTCACCCGGTCGACCTGCGATGTCACGGTTCCGGCGATCTCATGGCCCCGGCGAATTTGGACCGCTGCCGTGTCGCGCCCAGGCTGGATGGCCAGGCTGGGCGGCAGAGCTGGGCGTCGATCCCCTGCCGATTCAACCGGCTGCGTCCGGCATATCCGATCGGTCCACCCACTCCTTCGTTCAACGACCGACGAGGGTTACGCGGCGGGGCGCAATCGGCGGATCGCACGCCGGTCACTCAGGGCCGACCCTCGAACCTCGTCTCGGTCAGATCGGTGAACTCGGCCGGCGCGAACACGGTCCGGCTTGAAAACGGGATCTGCAACCCGGCCCGGCGCAGTGCGCTGCCGGCCAAGCTGTTCGAGTTCTGCGACAACGGTGAGTAGGTCAGGTGCAGTCCCCCGATCTTCGTATAGGTCTGCAGGATCAGCCGCCACCGCGCCGACAGATCGGAACCCGTGGCCACGACGGCGCTGGGATAGGCCTCGCCGGTGAAATCCTGGGTGTAGTAATCTTCGGGGTGCCCGATCACGAACGGATGGTTGTTGTTGGGATCGGAGACCAGCAGGCCGAAGGCGGAAGGCCGATCGTTCGCCATGTCGGCGAGGGCGTGGATCGCGTAGCCGGGGGTTTGCGCCGTCATATGGTCCGAGGGACCGGAACTGGCGCCGAAGCTGAGGCCGCTCGCGTTCGTGTAAACGAGCGCCATGTGGTAGGCGAGGCCGAAGCCGACGCCGGCCAGGATCTTTGTCGAGGCGAGCGGCGAGAAGTAGATGGCGATGGTTTCCATCATCGTGAGCCGCTCACATGCTTTGAGAGCGCATGAACGCCCGCACATGGTCGAGCGCCAGGGCGCGGTCGTCCACCTTGCGGAACCCGAAGTGCAGGACCACGAAAACATGCGCGAAGGCTTGGTTCATCAGGCTGAAGCTTGAGACGAACATCGTGCCATCGCCGGGGCCGGTCTTGCCTTTGAAGGGCTGCAGGTCGCCGAGCCCCTGGTCGCGAACGGTGGCGGCCGCGTCCTTGAAGGATTGTCCGGCTGGGAAGTAGGGGGCGATCATGGCGGTGACATCCTCGTTGAAGATGCCCTGGCCGGAGCTGTCCATCGTCTCGACCTTCCGCATCAGCTGCTTGTGCAGCGTGGCCCTGTCGTCGTCGGACATCGCCGCCGGCCACAGCCGGGCCGTTCCCGCGATCCTGAGCAGGGTCGAGGGCGCGTTCCGTTCCCGGGCGATGGCTGTGGAACATGGCGCATGCAGGCAGGACAGCAGGGAGAGGATGAGCATGTCGGACCGGAAGGGCTGAGCGGAGACCATTGAGCGAGAGTGCGGCGAAGCATGCGCAAAAGCCAGGGTTCAGTCGTTGACCGACCGGAGGCGGCTGATCGCCCCGCCGCGCCGGTCCTACGGCAGGACGGCTCAGCCGATCTGGTCCGAACGCGTCAATGATGATCTTTCGCCGGCGCTCGCCCGATCGTTACGACGGCGGCGGTCCGAGCAGGCGCCGATCGAGGCTGGCCGCCGTCGCGCGACATCGGCAGGTTTTCGCCGGTCGGGCGCTCTTTGCCTGCCTGTTCGGGCGGGGTAAGGAGGCCGCCAAGGTCGTGGACCTCCGCCGCTTTGCGGAGGCAGGGCGCGGACCAAGGCCGGAGGGACGCTCGATGTTGCACCAGGACCGCCGCCGCGCGGCGCTCATGCCGGGCTTCTACCCGGTGCGACGGTTGCCGCGCCGGGTGCCGCGACGGGGCTCGGCATGAGCCGTCGATCCTTGATCTGCCTCGCCGGGCTGGCGACGCTGCTGGTTGCCGTTCATGCCGTCATCGCCAGCCGCTTCGGCGTCGACGCGGACGACCTGATCGTCGACTACATGTGGGTCGAGGTGCCGATCTATCTTGCGGCGGTGCTGGTGGTGCTGTGCGACCGCGGCACCGATGCCGCCGCGACCCGGCGGGCGGTGGCGGCGATCCTGGTGGTCGGCGTCATCCTGCGCGTCATGCTCGTTCCCAGCGATCCCGTGTCGACCGACGTCAACCGCTACGTTTGGGACGGCCGGGTGCAGGCGGCCGGCATTAACCCCTACCGATACATCCCCGCCGACCCTGCGCTGAAGGACCTGCGCGACGACGACATCTATCCCGAGATCAACCGCAAGGATTACGCCCCCACCATCTATCCGCCGCTGGCGCAGATCGTCTTCTTCCTGGTCACGCGGGTCAGCGAGACCCTGGTCGCGATGAAGGCGGCGATGACGCTGTTCGACGTGGCGACGATGCTGCTGCTGCTGCGCCTGCTCGTCCTGCGCGGACGTCCGCCGACCCGCGTCCTGCTCTACGCCTGGCATCCGGTGCCGGTCTGGCAGTTCTCGAACGAGGGTCACGTCGACGCGGTGGCGATCACCTGCATCTGCGCGGCGCTCGTCGCGGCCGAGTTGCGACGGCCGGTGCTCGCCGGCATCGCGCTGGGCGGTGCCACGCTGGTCAAGTTCTTCCCCGTCGCGATCGGCCCGGCGCTGTACCGGCGCTGGGACTGGAGGCTGCCGCTGGCCGGCTTCCTCACCCTGGTGGCACTCTACCTGCCCTACGTCGGCGCCGGCCGGCACATGTTCGGCTTCCTCAACGCCTACGGTGACGAGGAAGGCTTTCGCGACGGCACCGGGGTGTTCCTTTGGATCGCGCTGAAACACTTCTTTCCCGACATCCCGCAGCGCGTCTTCGGCCTGTTCGCGCCCTTCGCCGCGCTGGTGATGGCCGGCTTCGCCCTTTCAACGCTTCTGCGTCGGGACCGCGACAGGCTCGACATGCGCGGCGCCTTTCTGATCGCCACGGCGTTCACCTTCCTGAGTTCGCCGCATTACGTCTGGTACGTGGCGTGGCTGGTCCCCTTCCTGTGCTTTGTCACCTCGTGGTCGGTGCTGTGGCTGACCACGGCGGCGACCTTCATGAACCTGTTGGACTGGCCCAACCTCTACGGCGGCGGCGCCCTGATCTTCTTCCCCTTCCTCGCCATCGCGCTCAGCGAGGTGGTCGTCGCGCGCCTGAGGCGGGCGCAGCCTAAGGAGGCGGCTCCTCTCGCGCCCCGGCTGACCTGAAGCCGGACCGAGCGGCGCGCGACGCGCTGATCGCCATGCAAGCTGATCTCAATGTAACCCGACGCCCGCGGCAGCCATTGAACGTTGTTCAATCAATGTCGCGTCCGCCCGCTCGACCGGGTGCCGCATGGATCGGCATCATGCAGATTCATCGGATCCGCTACGTTTGTTTCATCGAGGGCTCTGGGATGTCGGTCCGCACGGTTCTGGCCAAGCCGGCGGCCAGGCGGATGTCCGAGGCGACGGAAGCCGCCGCCGCAGTGGTTCTGCGATCCGGCAGCAATCGCTATCGTTCGAGTTTTGTGTCGGATCCGAGACGGGACGAGCGCTTGCGCCAACCCCGCCGATGCTCAGGCTGATCCCTGGGCCGCACCGTCGCACCGTGCGCGCTGTAACCGGCGGCGGGGATCGGGCGAAGACTCATCGGGCGTGAAGCTATCGCAACGTGCGGCGCGGCGGAGCATCGAGGGCCGCCCGCATCCCGATTACGATAGCGGCAGGCTATTGCTACGAATCTGACCTTGTCGAGGACGCATGGCACCCCTTTCGAACCTGATGGACGAGGTCCGGCTGTGGATCTTCAGCGGTGCGGGGCAGGCCCATCTCGGACGCGCCGGTCCCCACGGGCGCGTCGGTCCGTGCGTCGGGCCGCGCCTGCGATCCGCGCCCGGTCACAGAGCGAAGCGCGCATGGGCGGGGACGCCCCCGTTCCCGGTGGGAGAACAACAGCGATGACCGCCATCGTTCGGGACGCGACCGAGGGTTCTGCGCCGGTCGCCGAGCGACCAAGCCGCCGCCTTCACCCCTGGCCGGTGCGGATCATGCACTGGATCAACGCCGTCGTCATGATCGTGATGATCGGCTCGGGCTGGGGCATCTACGACGACGACGTCATCATCCGCGGCCTCCACTTCTCGCCCGACTTCCGCCTCGGCGGCTGGGCGGCCGAGAGCCTGCTCTGGCACTTCGCCGGCATGTGGCTGCTGATGCTGAACGGCCTGGCCTACCTCGTCTACGGGATCGCCACCGGCCGTTTCAAGGAGCGCCTTCTGCCGATCCGGGTGTCGGAGTTCATCCAAACGGTACGCGACACGCTGCACTTCCACATCGCCCACGAGGACCTCACCGTCTACAATGCGGTGCAGAAGCTCCTCTACATCGCCGTCATCCTCGCGGGCATCAGCCAAGTCGTCACCGGCTTGGCTATTTGGAAGCCCGTGCAGTTCTCCGGCCTCGTGAGCCTGCTCGGCGGATTCCAGGGCGCGCGCATCGTCCACTTCGTGGGCATGTCGGTGATCGTCGGCTTCCTCGCCGTGCACGTCGCCCTGGCGCTGCT
This sequence comes from uncultured Beijerinckiaceae bacterium, assembly GCA_964245015.1. GTDB lineage: Bacteria > Pseudomonadota > Alphaproteobacteria > Rhizobiales > Beijerinckiaceae > RH-AL1. Next base: position 14,687 of record CAXTMA010000079.1, read on the forward strand.
GGTGCCGCAGACCCTGTGGGCCATGCTGACCGGCGGCCCGCGCCTGTCGCCGCGGCGGCTCCGGGCGCTGCGCGACGTGGGGGAACGCGACGTGCCGGCCAATGAGATGCCGGCCAACGAAATGCCGGCCAACGAAATGCCGGTCGGCGAGGCGGTGCAGCCGTGAGGTCGCTCCTTCGCCCGAAAGGGTTCTCCGCAAAGGCCGCATCGGCCAAGGCGGTGCTCGACGAGCATCGGCCGCTGATCCGCTCGCTGGAACGGCGCGGCCTGCTCAAAGGGGGACTGTCGTTGGGCGCCCTCACCCTGCTGAGCGGCTGCGACCTGGGCAGCACCCGGGCGGTCGAGGGCGCGTTGCGCGGCGTGTCCGGCTTCAACGACGACGTCCAGGCCTGGATGTTTGATCCGAGCAAGCTCGCGCCGACCTACCCGAAGTCGATGGTTTTGAAGCCGCCGAAGTTCAACGCGTACTACGACGTCACCGACGTCGATCCCGTCGATCCCGACGACTGGAAGCTGGACGTGTCGGGGCTGGTCGCCGACAAGACGCCGTGGACGCTGGACAAGATCAAGGCGCTGCCCGAGGTCGACGAGGTGATCCGCCACGTCTGCGTCGAAGGTTGGGACTACATCGGCGAGTGGTCGGG
>CAXTMA010000080.1:0-2130 GCA_964245015.1 uncultured Beijerinckiaceae bacterium
ATCCTCTACCATCTTCGCGAGGAGGCCGACGCCCCGGCGCTTCCCGGACCGGCAGCCAGCAAGCCCGCCCAAGACAAGCCCGCCCAAGACAAGCCCGCTCCCGGCCAGCCCGAGAGTCTCGCATCGGCCGATGACCTGCCCAGCGTCAGCATCGTGATCCCGACGCGGGACAGGGTCGACCTTTTGCGCGCCTGCATCAACAGCCTGGTGGAGCGCACCGACTATCCCACCGACCGCTTCGAGATCGTGGTCGTCGACAACGGCTCGGTGCTGCCCGACACGTTCGCGTATCTGGCGCAAGCCGCCGCGCGCCACCGCGTGCGGGTCGTCGCCTCGCCCGGCGTCTTCAACTACGCCAAGATCAACAACGACGGCGTGGCGACGTCGACGGCGGACCTGCTGGTGCTGCTCAACAACGACACCAGCGTGAACCGGCCGAACTGGCTGCGCATGCTCGCCGGCTTCGCCACCGATCCGAGCGTCGGCATCGTCGGCTGCAAGCTCCTCTACCCCGGCGGGACGATCCAGCACGGCGGCGTGATCCTCGGCATCGAGGGCGTCGGGGCGCACCGGCTGGCCGGCCTTCGCGAGGAGGGGATCGACCCGCCCGACGTGACGCGCGAACTGTCGGCCGTCACCGGCGCCTGCATGGCGATCCGGCGGGCGCTCTTCAATGCGCTGGGCGGCCTCGATCCGGCGCTGGAGATCGCCTTCAACGACGTCAAGCTGTGTGCCGTCGCCCTGGGGGCCGGCTATCGCAACATCTACGTGGCCGAACCCTTGATGATCCATCACGAGTCGAGATCGCGCGGCTTCGACGTCACGGTGGAAATGAAGGAGCGCAACGCGCGCGAGGCGGCCTACGCCGTGGGCGAGTTCGCGTCGCTGTTTCGCGACGATCCCGGCTACAATCCCAACCTGTCGCTCGCAAAGATCGACGCCCTTGCCTTCCCCCCGCGGGTCGTGCGGCCGTGGCGCCGCCTGGCGAAACGCCGGCGCGTGCTTCTGCTCAGCATCGTTCACATGCACGGCTACGGCGTGCCGGTCGTGCTCGCCAAGCAGGCAGCCACCCTGCGCCGGCACGGCTACGAGGTGATCGTCGGCGGCCCGGTGTCGGACACCGACGTCGCCTACGAGGGTTGCCGCCGCATCGCCGTGAAGACGCCGCTGCAGGCCGCCTGTTTCGCCGTCGGCGAGGCGGTCGACGCCGTGGTCGCGCACACGCCGCCCTTCTTCAACATCGCCCGCCTGCTCGGCGACGACACGGTCGTCTACGCCGTCGACCACGGCGAGCCGAACCCGGACTTCTTCGAGGATCGGGACCGGCGCCGGTCGGTCAACCTGGAAAAGCGCCACTCCATCGCCTTCGCCGGGCGCGTTTTCGCCATTTCGCAGACGATCTACGACCAGCAATACCGTCGCGACGCGATCGTGGCGCGCAACGGCAACTCGCATCTGCAGATCTGGACAAGCGTTTGGGCGCAGCGGCGCGACGACATCCGGCGTGCCGGCGGCTTCGCCGGCCGCTTTGTCATCCTCAACGTCTGCCGCTTCCACCGGCAGGAGCGGGCCTACAAGGGCCTCGAGCGATACGTCGAGGTGATGAGGGAGCTGGCGATGCTGGCTCCGCAGGCCCGGCGCGACTGCACCTTCGTGCTGGTCGGGCGCGGCGACGCGGAGGACGTGCGCGCCATGGAGCGCGAGGGCCTGACGGTGCTGGCCAACGTCAGCGACGCCGAGTTGATCGACCTTTACGCGGTCGCCGACCTTTACATGAACTTCTCGCGCTGGGAGGGCTACAACCTCGGGATCGGTCAAGCCCTCGCCATGGGACTGCCGGTGATCGCCTCCGACATCGAGGCGCACCGCGAATTTCCCATCACCACCTCCAACAGCCTGCTCCGGCTTTGCACGGAAACGGCCGCCCGCGTCACGGCGTGGCGCGACGAGCGTCCGGGCGCGCGTCGTCCCTTCATCGAGGACTGGACCGCACCGACCGAGCTGCTCCGCCGGCAGCTCGATGCCGATCTGGACGCGCGGAGCCAACCGGAAAGGTCGGTGTTAGCCGCCAAAGCCGGAGAGTGAGCCATCGGCAGGGTTTTGCCCTGGGGGGGGGGGGCGGGTGGGGGG
>CAXTMA010000080.1:2140-15285 GCA_964245015.1 uncultured Beijerinckiaceae bacterium
ACGGCCGGGTTACCCCCCCACCCCCGGCCCGGGCCCCACGGCCCGGGGTTGCCCCGGGGGGGGGGGGGCGGAGCGTCGCGCTCCCTTGATCGCACGAGAGGGCGCGGCTACCACCACAACTTGCCCCTTGTCGCGGAAGTCAGCTCATGAGTCGCCCGTTCTCGCCCGCCGACCCCGTGGCCCGCCAGCCGGCCGGGCTGGGCGAGCTGCCGGAATGGAACCTCGGCGATCTCTACCCCGGCATGGACTCGCCGGCCTTTGCCGGGGATGTCGCTGCGGTTCTCGCCGACTGCGCGGCCTTTGCCGCCGACCTCAAGGGACGGCTCGACGGCTTGGCGCGACAAGGTGGGCTGCTGGCGGCGGTGCGCCGCTACGAGGCGATCGACGACAGGCTGGGGCGCCTGATGAGCTATGCCGGCCTCGTTTATGCCGAGAACACCAGCGATCCCGCCCGCACCAAGTTCTACGGCGACGTGCAGGACAAGGTCACGCGGGCCTCGGCCGACCTCCTGTTCTTTCCCCTGGAGCTGAACCGCATCCCCGACGCGGTGCTCGATGCCGTCGCGGCGGGCGAACTCGCCCCCTACAGGCCCTGGCTCGACGATCTGCGCAAGGACAAGCCTTTTCAGCTCGCCGACGACCTGGAGCGGTTGTTCCTGGAAAAGTCGGCGACCGGCGCCGTCGCCTGGAACCGCCTGTTCGATGAAACGCTGGCGGCGACCCGCTTCCCCGTGGACGGCGTCGAGCTGCCGCTGGAGCCGACGCTGTCGCTGCTGCAGGATCCCGACGGCGACAAGCGCCGGGCGGCGGCGCAGGGGCTCGCCGAGGGTCTGGGGCGCAACATCCGCACCTTCTCGCTCATCACCAACGTGCTGGCCAAGGACAAGGAGATATCCGACCGCTGGCGCGGCTTTGCCGACATCGCCGACTCCCGCCACCTGTCGAACCGCGTCGAGCGCGAGGTGGTGGACGCCCTTGTCGCGGCGGTCACGGCGGCCTATCCCCGCCTGTCGCACCGCTATTACCGGCTGAAGGCCAAGTGGTTCGGCGTCGCAACCATGCCGCACTGGGACCGCAACGCGCCGCTGCCGGACGTCGCCATGCCGGTCGTGCCCTGGACGCAGGCGCGCGACACCGTGCTCGATGCCTACAACGGCTTCTCGCCGGCGATGGCCGGCATCGCCCGGCGCTTCTTCGACGAGCGCTGGATCGACGCGCCGACGCGGGCCGGCAAGGCGCCCGGCGCCTTTGCCCACCCCACCGTGCCCTCAAGCCACCCCTACGTGCTGCTGAACTACCAGGGCCGGCCGCGCGACGTGATGACGTTGGCCCACGAACTCGGCCACGGCGTCCACCAGGTGCTGGCCGGGCGCCAGGGCGCGCTGATGGCACCGACGCCGCTCACCCTTGCCGAAACCGCCAGCGTGTTCGGCGAAATGCTGACCTTCCGCTCGCTGCTCGCCCGCACCCGCTCGACGGCCGAGCGCCGCACCATGCTCGCCGGCAAGGTCGAGGACATGATCAACACGGTGGTGCGCCAGGTCGCCTTCTACACGTTCGAGCGCAGGCTCCATGCGGCGCGCCGCGACGGCGAGCTGACCGCCGAGCGCATCGGCGCGATCTGGCTCGGCGTGCAGGGCGAGAGCCTGGGGCCGGCGATCACCCCGATGCCGGGCTACGAGGTGTACTGGGCCTATGTCCCGCACTTCATTCATTCCCCCTTCTACGTCTACGCCTATGCCTTCGGCGATTGCCTGGTGAACTCGCTTTACGGCGTGTTCGAGGGGGCCCGCGAGGGATTCGCCGAGCGCTATCTCGCGATGCTGGCGGCGGGCGGCACCAAGCACCATTCCGAGCTTCTCCGACCCTTCGGCCTGGATGCCACCGACCCCGGCTTCTGGAGCATCGGGCTTGGCATGATCGAGGGGCTCATCGCCGAGCTCGAAGCGATGGAGTAGGGGCTCGGGCCGCGGCAGATTCGCCCCGGTTTCGCGGCGAATCCCGCCGACCTTCTCCACCCCGGACGAACCGTGCCGGATGACGGCTCCCCTTTTCGGGCGAAGGCGCTTGCGGCCTGTCGCGATCCTGTCATGTTCGAGGACGTCCACACGAACGAGAGGACGTTTCCGAATGTCGCTGCAGAATCATCTGTCGGAATTGGAGCGCCGCCACCACGCGCTCGACCAGGAGATCGCCAGGGAAAAGCTCCACCCCTCCGCCGACGAGGCCAGGGTTGGCGAGTTGAAGCGACGCAAGCTCATGCTCAAGGATGAGATCGCCCGGCTGCGAAGCGACAAGACGCTGCATTAACGAATCACACGCCGACATCCTCCGAAAGGCCGTTGCCGCGACGGGGCCTTTTTCCCGTCGCGGCAACGCCGGCCCTGGCTGATGCCATTGTTGGGTGAGTCGGACGAACGACGCATGGCGGGGACGCTCTCCCTCGCGAAGCGGGGAAAACCCTGCCGGAGCCTGGCAACGGCGCCGCCGCCGCCGCAGGGCATCGGACCGAATTCGATGGCCGGCCCGATGCTCTAGCGCGGAATTTGCTGGGTTGAGCGCAAGCGTCCCGGATCGAGACGGGGTGCCGGTCCGCTGCGATGCGCAGCGATGGACGAGGGCATCGGCGGCCTGGCCGTCCGAGGAATTGGGATGGATACCGAAACGCCGACCAAGCTCCGCACCGACGCCCTTGTTGCGGCGATCTGGGGACACGCCGCCCTCCAAGCGTCCGAGCCGGTCGGCCCGGAGCTGCGGGAAATGCAGAACCAGGCGCTGTCCCTGGCGATCAGGTCCTACCTGCAATCCTACCTCGACGATATGCCGAAGGCGGCTGCCAACACCTGAGTCGGGCCGCGACGGCAAGAAGGCGTTCACCATCGCCGCTGATTTCGCCCGTCACGGTGCCATCGGGTAAGGGACGGGAGTGGGAATCGCGTTCTTCTTGGGCGAGCCGGCCGGGGCAGGGCCCAGCGCGCCGGCAGCACGACGATGTCGGGATGCCCATGCCGCTCTCTCGCCTCATCTACATCAGCGAAAACCAGATCGACCCGGCCCGCGGATCAATGATCGAACAGCTCGGCTCGATCCTTTCGGCGTCCAAGCGCAACAATTCGGCCCAGGGCATCACCGGCGCCCTGGTTTTCGACGACGGCTGGTTCCTGCAAGCGCTGGAGGGCGAGAGGCGAGCGGTTTGGACGACGTTCGAGCGCATCGCCGGCGATGACCGCCATAGCGACACGCTGCTGGTCGAGATGGTCGACGTGGGCGAGCGCGTTTTCGGCAACTGGTGGATGGGACTGGCCGTGCGCCGCGCGGCGACCGCGCCGTTGTTCCAGCCCCATCTGCGCGCGGGCGTGTTCTCGCCCGTCGAGATGAGCGGGCGGCAGATCCTGGAGCTGATGATCGGCGTGGCGAAGCTCGGCCTGCGTCGCGAGGTCCTGGTCGAGGCCGCGTGAGTCCGTCGCGCCGGCCGTCCCGAATTTCGCCCGCTTCACGCGCTTAAGTTCGCGGCCGTTAACCAGATGACAACGGCTTTTCTGGATGCTGCGGCCATGTTCCGAACCTTGATCCGTCCCGCCTCGATCGCCCTTGCCGCCATCGTCGGCGTGGCGTCGTTGCCTGCGCAGGCCCGCAAACCCGCGCCCGAAAAGGCCGAACCGGCGCCCAAGAAGGGCGAGGCCGGCAAGCCGGTCGAGGTCGGCACCTTCGGGGACTGGGGCGCCTACCTCGCCAAGGGCAAGAGCAAGACCTGCTATGCCCTCGCCAAACCCAAGGACCGCAAGCCCGACGGCCACAAGGAGTCGGCCTACGTCTTCATCGCCGACCGCCCGGGCGAAAAGGTGCACAACGAAGTTTCGATCATGATGGGCTTCCCCATCAAGGAGAGCGGGGCGGCGCAGGCGCTCGTCGGCAAGGCGAGCTTCGACCTCGTCGCAAAGGGATCCAACGCCTGGATCAAGAACCCCGAGGACGAGGCCAAGTTCGTCGAGGCGCTGCAGCATTCGGGCAAGCTGATCGTGAAGGCGCCGCCGGTGAAAGGCCCGACCACGGTGGACAGCTATTCGCTGGCCGGGCTGAAGCAGGCGCTCGATCGCGTCGGCAAGGACTGCCGGTAGCGGACCCCGTCGCCGGCGCGGAGCGGCTTCGCCCGTTCGGCAAGTCTTCGTCGCAGCGGCCCGACCGGCGGGAAACGTGGCGCTAGACCATTGCGGGATGTGCTTCCCCCGGGGTGCGCTATAAACACCTCCGGGCTCGCGAACGCCCCACAGTTCGCGTGCCAATCCAGGGAGGATCCCGTGTCGGAGAAGACGTTTCCCGTTCCGCAGGACGTGGCGGCGCACGCCCTCGTCGATCACGACCGGTACAACGAGATGTACGCCCGCTCGATCAAGGATCCCGATGGATTCTGGGGCGAGCACGGCCGCCGCATCGACTGGATCAAGCCCTATTCCAAGGTAATGAACGTCTCCTACGACCCGGATGACCTTCACATCCGCTGGTACGAGGACGGCACCACCAACGTATCGGTGAACTGCATCGACCGCCACCTCGCCAAGCGCGGCGACCAGACGGCGATCATCTTCGAGGGCGATGACCCCAACGACTCCGCCCACATCACCTATCGCGAGCTGCACGGCCACGTTTGCCGCCTCGCCAACGTGCTCAAGGCCCACGGCGTCGGCAAGGGCGACACCGTCACCCTTTACCTGCCGATGATCCCGGAGGCGGCCTATGCCATGCTCGCCTGCGCGCGCATCGGCGCCGTGCACTCGATCGTTTTCGGCGGCTTCTCGCCGGACTCGCTCGCCAACCGCATCGCCGGCTGCAACTCCCGCGTCGTGATCACCAGCGATGAGGGCCTGCGCGGCTCCAAGAAGGTGCCGTTGAAGGCCAACGCGGACGCGGCCATCGAGCGGGTCGGCGGCGTCGACACGGTGATCGTGGTCAAGCGCACCGGCGGTCAGGTCGCGATGAAGGCGGGCCGGGACGTTTGGTACGCCGACGAGGTCGCCAAGGTTCCGGCCGAGTGCCACCCAGAGGAGATGGGTGCCGAGGATCCGCTGTTCATCCTCTTCACCTCCGGTTCGACGGGGGCCCCCAAAGGCGTGCTGCACACCACCGGCGGCTACCTCGTCTACGCCTCGATGACCCACCAGCTCATCTTCGACTACCACGACGGCGACGTGTACTGGTGCACCGCCGACGTCGGCTGGGTGACCGGGCACAGCTACATCGTCTACGGGCCGCTCGCCAATGGCGCCACGACCCTGATGTTCGAGGGCATCCCGACCTATCCCACCGCGTCGCGCTTCTGGCAGGTCGTCGACAAGCACAAGGTCAACCTGTTCTACACCGCGCCCACCGCCATCCGCTCGCTGATGGGGGCCGGCGACGACAAGCTCGCGCAGGTGAGCCTCGACTCGCTGCGGGTGCTCGGCTCGGTCGGCGAGCCGATCAACCCCGAAGCGTGGAACTGGTATCACGAGAAGATCGGCAAGGGCCGATGCCCCATCGTCGATACCTGGTGGCAGACCGAAACCGGCGGCATCCTGATCACGCCGCTGCCCGGCGCCACCGTCTTGAAGCCGGGCTCGGCGACCCTGCCCTTCTTCGGCGTGCTGCCGCAGGTGGTCGATGCCGAGGGCAACGTGCTGGAGGGCGCCTGCGAGGGCAACCTCGTGCTGACTCGGTCCTGGCCCGGTCAGATGCGCACGGTCTTCGGCGACCACAAGCGCTTCGTGGAAACCTACTTCTCGGCCTATCGCGGCAAGTACTTCACCGGCGACGGCTGCCGGCGCGACGCCGACGGCTACTACTGGATCACCGGACGGGTCGACGACGTCATCAACGTGTCGGGCCACCGGATGGGCACGGCGGAGGTGGAATCCTCGCTGGCGGCGCACGCCAAGGTGTCGGAAGCGGCGGTGGTGGGTTTTCCCCACGACATCAAGGGCCAGGGCATCTACGCCTATGTCACGCTGATGGAAGGGCAGAGCGGCTCGGACGAGCTGCGCAAGGAGCTGGTCGCCTGGGTCCGCCGCGACATCGGCCCGATCGCCTCGCCCGACGTGATCCAGTTCGCCCCCGGCCTGCCCAAGACGCGCTCGGGCAAGATCATGCGCCGCATCCTGCGCAAGATCGCGGAAAACGAGGTCGACAAGCTCGGCGACACCTCGACGCTGGCCGACCCCGGCGTCGTTGACGAGCTGGTGGCGAATCGTCCGGCACCCAAAGGTGCGGCGCGCGCCAGCGCCTGAAACGCCGTGAGCGCAGCACCGCGGGTTTCGTTAAAAACCCGCGGTGTGCTGGAACCCGTTAATTCGACGCTAAAATGTGGCGGATTGCGGCAAGTTTGCGACTTCCCGGCAACAGCCGCCGGCAAGGTTTCGCTTACCTTATGATTTAACGCTAATCCAACATCTCTCTTGGTATCTTCCTCGTTACGGGCTGGGGGGCGCGGGTCGCCAGCGTATCGGGTAAGTCCAACGGGGATACCATGAAGAGGTACATCAACGGCCTTGCGGCCGAAGTGATCGTCGCGTCCGCTTTCAAGGGCGCTCTGACCGCAGGCGCCCTGGCGATGGGCGCGCTTCTCGCCGGAGCCGCCTTGGCGCCGGCGCAGGCCAAGCAGTCGGTGGCCGTGCCGACGACCTATCCGGCCGGCATGATCATCATCAAGCAGAGCGAGCGCCAGCTGTACTTCACCAACGGGGATGGCACCGCCGTGCGCTACCCCGTGGCGATCGGCAAGACCGGCAAGGCGTGGCGCGGCCAGACCTACGTCGAGGGCAAGTTCATCCGTCCCGACTGGTCGCCGCCGGAAGTGGTCTCGCGCGACCATCCCGAGCTGCCGCAGTTCATTCCCGGTGGGGCGCCCAACAACCCGATGGGCGCGGCCGCTCTCACCCTGCAGCTCGACCAGGTGGCGATCCACGGCACCACGATCAAGATGCGCAAGTCGGTCGGCACCGCCGCCTCCTACGGCTGCATCCGCATGCTCAACGAGGATGTGGTCGACCTTTACAGCCGCGTGAAGGTGGGCACGCCGGTCGTTTCCATCCCGTAACTCGCCGGGGCCCATCCTTCCCCGTGCGCGGCATGGGGAAGGAGACCCGCCGGCCGGCGGTGGAGGGGGCTGCCGCAGCTTGAGTCACCGGACCCTGGATGGGACCCGGTCCGATGCGCCAAGCCTTGCAACCCCATCGCAGCGGAAACCGCCGCGCATTCTTTCGTCCGATCTCGGGGATGTCACGCCTCTGGGGCGCCGCTCGTCCTGCAGCGGAGCGGCAGCTGCTTGTCCGCTTCGCGGAAGGCCTGCCACCACGGCTTCGGCCATCGCTTTCGTGCTTGGGACGAACCAGACCGGGTAAACCCAAGGTCAGCCATCGCTGGACGGCCGGTCCCATTTCCCACTCGCCGCCTCATCGCTCGCCTTGGCCGCGACCCATCCGTTCTGCGAGCCGTCGACCCGATGCTCCTTCTTCCAGAATGGAGCCCGCGTCTTCATGTAGTCCATCAGGAACGCCGCCGCCTCGAAGGCCGCCTGCCGGTGGCGGCTCGCCGTCACCACCAGGACGATCGGCTCACCCGGCGCGATCCGGCCGAAGCGATGCACCAGGGTGACGCCGATGAGCGGCCAGCGTGCCTGCGCCTCCCCGGCGACGCGCGCGATCTCGTCTTCCGCCATGCCGGGATAGTGCTCGATCTCCAAGGCGGCCAACGGGGCTGCGGGCGGACCGCCCGTTGGACCCGCATCGTCCCGGCACAGGCCGGTGAAGGTCACCACCGCGCCGACATCCGTGCGTCCCGCCGTCAGGGCGGCGCTTTCCGCAGCCGCGTCGAACGACTCGGCCTGCACCCGCACGCTCACGCCCCCGTCCTGGCCCACGCGAGCTAGCCGCCGGTCATCGGCGGGAAGAAGGCGATCTCGCGCGCCCCCGCGATGGGCGCCTCGTGCTTGACGTGGCCGCGATCGATCGCGGCCCGGATCGAGCCGGCGTCGGCAAAGGCCGCCTCGTAGTTCTCACCCTGCTCCCGCAGCCAGCCGATCAGGTCGGCCACCGTGAGCACGGCGGGCGGCGGCGACAGGGTCTCGTCGGTCTTGCCGATGCGCTCGCGCACCCAGGCGAAATAGACCGCTTTCAAGGAATAGCCTTCAACGCGGCGCCCTCACGAGGCCGCGTCCTCGATGGCGATGATGTGGCGGATGCCGGAGATCAGATAGTCCCATCCCGTATAGATGGTGAGGGTCGCGGCGATCCAAAGGAGGACGAGGCCGATCTCGGTGGTTCCCGGCAGGAACCTGCCGCCGGCCGGACCGCAGATCAGGAAGCCCAGCGCCAGCAACTGGGCGGTGGTCTTCCATTTGGCGACCTGGCTGACCGGCAACGACAGCTTCAACTCGGCCAGGAACTCGCGCAGCCCCGACACCAGGATCTCGCGGCAAAGGATGATGATCGCCGCCAGCACGTTGACGCCGCCGATGGTGCGGTCGTTCACCAGCATGAAGAGCACGGCGGCGACCAGCAGCTTGTCGGCGATCGGGTCGAGCATGCGGCCGAGCGAGGACTGCTGCGACCAAGCGCGGGCGAGGTAGCCGTCGAGGAAGTCGGTGACGGCGGCGGCGGCATAAAGGCCGAAGGCCGTCCAGCGCATGGCCTCCACGCTTGGCCAGTACAAGCATCCGACCACGAGCGGCACGGCCGCGATCCGGCCGTAGGTGAGGAGGTTGGGCAGACTCCAGCGATGGTGTCCGCCCTGCGAGATCGACATCATCGCCATGCGTTTAGGAACACGCAGCTTCAGGCAAGGTCAAGGCCAAGCATGCGGCAGCGTGAAGACCACGCAGGCTTTCGCAGGCCCGCCTACACCGCGAGTTCGAAGCAGCTTCGATGCCGCGTCGAAAAGGCGACCTCAAACGTGGCCAGCCTCGCAACGCTGCCAGGGCACCTTCAGCGGGACGATGTCCCGAGCGCGACCTGTTCGGCCAGCACGACGAGTTCATCATCCGCGGCATGGAGCTTCTGCAGGGCTGCGGGGCAGTCCGCGATGCCGGACCCGGGAACGGCGGACGGCAGCGTGGTCAGGTTCGCGACCTTTTGCGCACCCTGCTTCGCACCTTCGCGCGCGGCCTGGGCGATCGGCAGCTGCTGCTCGCTGTTGAAATGCGACAGCAGCAGGTTGTAGCCGTACAGACTATCGATGAAGTGACAGGCCCCGGCCTGGGCGGCAAGGGCGAACCGCGCCCGCACGGCGCCGCTGACCCGCACCGCCGCAGCGAACCTTGGCGCGGCGAAGGGGTGCAGGGGATCGCGGGGCGGCTCTTCGGCGATGCGATGGGGCACGGTGAGAAGAACCAGAAGCATCGGCAGCAGGCGCAGCATGACTCGATCCCGGTCGACCGGCCTCATCTTCGGGCCGGGCCCGGCCGATTTCCAGCCCGACGCGTAAGGAAAAGCGGGACGGGATCGGGTCGCCGGCCGACCCGGATCGCAGGTACCGGCAGCCCGCTTCGCGCCGCCGCCTCCGGGGCTGCGACGTGGTGTTGGCGGAAAGGGAAGGCTTGCCAATCGCCGGCGACGCGGATCATCGTCGCAAGGCTGTCGCCGGAGCGCCGATGCCCAGGATCCCGCCCGAGTCCTTCGCCTCAACCGCCGCCGCGCCAGCCGCCGTACCGACGCTTCCCGCCACCGAACTGCACGTCGAAGGCTTCCGGCAGGCGCGGGCGGCCCGCCGCTCGGCGCTGGTTGAGGACTACCTCGAACTGATCGCCGATCTGACGGATGGGGGCGGCGAGGCGCGGCAGGTCGACGTTGCCGCCCGCCTCGGCGTCGCCCAGCCAACCGTCGCCAAGATGCTGAAGCGCCTCGCCGAGGAGGGACTCGTCGCCCAGCCGCCGCATCGCGGCGCCGTTCTCACCCCCGCCGGCCAGGCCATCGCCCTGCGCTCGCGCGAGCGCCACCGCATCGTGGAAGCCTTCCTTCTTGCGCTCGGCGTCGGGCCGGAGATCGCCCGGCGCGATGCTGAAGGCTTGGAACACCACGTCAGCCGGGAAACGCTGGACGCCTTCGCCCGCTTCCTCGGCGATTCGTAGCCGGAACATTTCGGAGCCGGGGCAAGCCATGCTCGCTCAAGCGCCCTTGCATCTCCCTGATGCGCCATCCACATGGATGGTCTGGAGATGGTCGATGAACGCCAAGCCCCTGGAAAGCCGCCCTCGCGCGCCCGACAGCGAGAAGATCACGCTCAACATCGGTCACGTCGATCTCGGGCGGATCGATCTGCTGGTGCGCGACGGCTTCTATTCCAACCGCACCGACCTGATCCGCACGGCGATCCGCACCCTGATCGACCGGCACGATGCGACGCTCGCGCAAGCCGTCGCCCGCGGCGGCCTGGAACTCGGCCTGCGGCACTACGGACGGGCCGAGCTGGAGGCGGCCCGCTCGGCCGGGGCGCCGATCCGCATCCACGTCCTCGGCCTTGCCAGCATTGCCCCCGACGTGTCGCCCGAACTGGCCCGGGCCGCGATCGCCTCGGTCGAGGTGCTGGGAACCCTGCAGGCGTCGTCCGACGTCAGGGCGGCGCTGCGCGACCGGACCAACTGATCCCCACGTCCATGCCGAACCGGCAGAAAGTGCACACCATGGCCGTCGTCCCCCGACGCACGCTGAAGGACGTCTTGAAGCTCACCCGCGCCGGACGCCTCGGCGATGCCACGACCTTGCTGCGCGACAGCCTCGGCTTCGACGCACGCCGCCCTGCGCCGGACGCCGCCCGAGGCGAGCGCGCGGAGCACCCGTCCTGGACGAACGCCACCTGGACCTCGGCTCCGACGGCCGGCCGATCCCAAGCTGGCCGGTTCGAGGCCGGCCGACCCAAAGGGCACCCGGCCGAGACGGCCGCACCCGACCCGTCCGCACGCGCCGCACCCCGCGAGCGCGCGGTCTCGGCCGAGCCCGGCAGCTTCACCGAGCACAGCGTGCGCAACGCCCACGGCGCGCGCCGCTACAAGCTGTACCTCCCCGGGCGCGCGGCCGCCTCGCCCCTGCCGCTCGTCGTCATGCTGCACGGTTGTACGCAATCCCCCGACGATTTCGCCGCCGGCACGCGGATGAACGCCATCGCCGACGAACTTGGGTTCGTTGTCGCCTATCCCGAGCAGAGCCGGGCCGCCAACGCGTCGAAATGCTGGAACTGGTTCAAGCCGGGCGACCAGCGCCGCGATGCCGGCGAACCCTCGCTGATCGCCGACATGGTCGGGCAGATCGGGCGGGAGGTCGGGCCGCATTTCGCCCTCGATCCGCGCAGGGTGTTCGTGGCCGGCCTGTCCGCCGGCGGGGCGGCGGCGGCGGTGCTGGCGCAAACCCATCCCGACCTGTTCGCCGGGGTCGGCGTCCATTCCGGTCTGGCCTGCGGCGCGGCGCACGACCTGTCGGCGGCGCTGAGCGCGATGCGGGCGGGCGCGCCGGCCGCCTCCGGGCCCGTTGCCGCGCCGGGCAGGGCGCCGCCGACCATCGTGTTCCACGGCACGGCCGACCGCACGGTCCACCCGGCCAACGCGGGCCATGTCGTCGAGCGGGCGGTCGCCGGTCTCGATGCGCCGAAGCTCACGCGGGGATGCTCGCCGGGCGGCGTCGCCTTTGCGCGCGAAGTCTATCGCAGGGGTCGGCAGGTCGTCGCCGAAGTGTGGACGTTGGAAGGCGTCGGCCACGCCTGGTCGGGGGGCAGCCCGGCCGGCTCCTACACCGAGCCGCGCGGCCCCGATGCCAGCCGTGAGATGATGCGCTTCTTTCTCGCCCTGAAGGGATGAGCGCAGGCCGGGCCATCAGGGCCGCGTTAACCCGCCCTTAAGATTGCGGCGCGCTTAACTCCCCCTGTCGCGGCCAGCTCACGATGAAGCGCCTTTGCTGCCGCGCCCGAGCCGTCAAATTGGCGGATTCGCGCGTAAGATCCGAGGTCGCGCGTGCTCGACCGCGCAGGCCCGAGGAACCCATGCGATGAACCCTGCCGATGTTGCAACCACCGCCGCCGCGGCGGCCCCGGTGGCGGAAGTGTCCGTGCTCGGCATGTTCCTGCAGGCTTCGCTACTGGTGAAGCTCGTGATGATGGCGCTGTTCGGATCCTCGGTGTGGTCGTGGGGGATCATCGTCAACAAGTCGATCATGTACGCGCAATTCCAGCGCGCCATGGACAAGTTCGAGGGCGTGTTCTGGTCCGGCACCTCGCTGGAGGAGCTGTATTCGACGCTGTCGGCGCGTCCCGCGCAGGGCATGTCCAACCTGTTCATCGCCGCCATGCGGGAATGGAAGCGCTCGGTGTCGAACGTCGGCTCGTCGTTCATGGGCCTGCAGGCGCGCATCGACAAGGTTCTCGACGTGTCGATCGCCCGCGAGGTCGAGCGGCTCGAGGCCAACCTCCTGTTCCTCGCCACCGTCGCCTCCGCCGGGCCCTTTGTCGGCCTGTTCGGCACGGTGTGGGGCATCATGACCTCGTTCCGATCCATTGCCGCCTCCAAGAACACCTCGCTCGCGGTTGTGGCGCCCGGCATCGCCGAAGCGCTGCTCGCCACCGCGCTCGGCCTGTTCGCCGCCATTCCCGCGCTTGTGGCCTACAACAAGCTGCAGGGCGAGGTGGCCAAGAAGCAGGCGCGCATGGAAGGCTTCGCCGACGAGTTCTCGGCCATCCTGTCGCGGCAGATCGACCAGCACTCCACCCAACGCGACCGCGCGGCCTGAGGAGGATCCCATGGGTGGCAGCGTAGCCTCGGGCGGCGGCGGACGACGGCGGGGGCGCGGGCAGCCGCGCTACCGCGCCATGGCCGACATCAACATGACGCCCTTCATCGACGTGATGCTGGTGCTTCTCATCATCTTCATGGTGGCGGCGCCGCTGCTCGCCACCGGCGTGCCGATCGATCTGCCGCAAACCAAGGCGGCGGCGCTCAACATCGACCAGAAGCCGCTGTCGGTGGCGATCGACCCCAAGGGCGACATCTACATCAACGACCAGCCGGTGGCGGCCGATGCGCTCGCCGACAAGCTCAAGGAGCTGGCCAAGGCCGGCACCGACGAGCGCGTATACGTGCGCGGCTCGCACGACGTGCAATACGGCCGCATCGCCGAGGTGATGTCGATCATCAC
>CAXTMA010000081.1:0-769 GCA_964245015.1 uncultured Beijerinckiaceae bacterium
CGACAGCCAAGCTGCGCTGGCGCATCGAACGGGACGACCAGGACCTGAAGCAGGAACTTGGTTTAGGGCACTACGAGGGCCGGGGATGGCGCGGTTTCCACCATCATGCCAGCCTGTGCATCGCGGCCTGTGGATTCCTGATCACCCTTCGCGGAGCGCTTTCCCCCTCAGCTTCGGCTCGCCCCAGGCTTGGCCCGGCGCCTTGCCTTCCCAGCGCTCGCCGACCCCGCGGCTCCGCCGGTTCGGCCCGAGCGTCATGTGCCCACCTCCATCGCCACCGTGCGGCAGAGCCTCATCGTCGCCCTGATCCGGCGCCTCGCCCGATGTCCCTGCTGCCGCCAGACCAACAAACGACACCACCCACCCAATTCATGACGCAGTAGTACTAAGCAGGTTTCGCAAAAGTGCCCCGCGATTTTGCGATCAAAACCTGCGGCATAGCAAAGGCTCAGCGGGTGAAGCGTTGGCCTGCCAACGCAAACCTGCTTAGACCCTGCCGGAAAGGAGGCCCTCAAAGCGTGGCTCGATCTCGTGATCACCTACCGGCGCGCGATCTCCGACAGCTTCGCTCAGCTCGACCTGCACCGATCGACCGGGACGGCGCCCAGCGTGCCGCCCCACCATGGCCGACCCGCCGACGATCCTGGCGGGATTGCCTCAATCACCGTCTCGCGGACGATCAGCGCCGACGATTTGCCTGGGAGCTCTCGCGCAAAGCCCTCGCGGTCAGTGCGTTGATCGCCTACCTGCCGCCGGTCGATGCCGGGTC
>CAXTMA010000081.1:779-15024 GCA_964245015.1 uncultured Beijerinckiaceae bacterium
GGAAACCATGGAGGACCTGGGCGTGGATCTCGGCATGGTGCCGCTCGACGTGCTTGCGTCATAGCTCGTATTCGACCTGACGTTCGTAGATTGCCCGAATATCCAGCAGGGGCAGCTTGGCTGTGCGGCGAAGAGCGTTGCGGCATAGAACCGAGAAGAAGATGGCGGCCCGATCAGGCATCTCGCGTGCGCCCACTTTTGTGCGGAGCGCGAACGCCATCAGACAGCACCGGCAGGGTGTTCTCCTCTGCAGGGTGTTCTCCTCGGCAGCGTGTGCCAACACGCTCGGCACGAAAGTGGGTACAACACCCCGGTACGCACGGGGCAGCGACACCCATCCGAAGGCGACGGTCCCGACGAAAGCATTGCAACGAAACAGGAACTTTTGGCGTCCCGGAAGGGATTCGAACCCCTGACCTACGGTTTAGGAAACCGTTTTCTACTGTTGTTATTGTTGACTCTTCTAACTGTGTGTCGCGTCCTTGTCGCGTCAAGCCAGCAGGGCGCGCTCCGCGGCGGCTAGTTCGTCGGCGTCGTCGCCCCGCGGGAAGAGGTGGCCATAGCGATCCATTGTGAGCACGATGGTCGAATGCCCGAGCCGCTCTTGCACCATCTTCGGCGGCAGCCCGAGGCCGCCATCTGCCGGCCGGTTGATGCACCATGACGCGAAGAAATGGCGAAGGGCATGGAGGCCGGGATACCGCGCTTGCTGCCGCCCGTCCGTGTCGAGGATCGGCTTGCCCTTCGCGTTAAGTGCGACCACGCCGGCGCGGACCTGCGTCGGTTGCCAGCCCCGTTGCACGATGTTGGCGTGCCCCTCCGCCCGGCCGGTGCTTGTCGGGAAGACCAACCCGGCCTCGCCCTTCGGACCGGCGAGCTTCCATTCGCGTAGCGCGGCGAGCGCCGCCGGCGGGAGAGGCACCGTCCGCTCGCTCGTCTCGCTCTTGGGACTCCCCATCACGCCCTTGTTATCGGCGCGCTGGCGGACATGAAGTTCTTTGCGGGTGAGGTCGACGTCGACCCATCGGAGGCCGCGAAGCTCTGACGCCCGCAGGCCGGTGAACACCGCTACCAACAAGAACGGCCGCCATCGTCCTCCAGAAGCCGCCAGGACGGCTTTGACCTCGGCGGGCGTGGGGATGTCGGTGCCGACCTTCAACCGGCCTTGGTGGCGCTTTACAAGCCGCCGTTCGCCGCCGCGGCGCCGGGTGCCTCGCATCTCCGCCACGACGTTCCGGCCGATCAAGCCGCGCTCCTGCGCATCGGCGAGCGCCGTCCCGAAAGTGCGGAGGACGCGACGAACCATGTCTGCCGAACGGGCGCGCTGTTCGCCACCCGGCGCCGCTTTGCCGGCCCGCATATCATCTTCGAAGCCTCGGACCACAGCGGGTGTCAGGGCTGTCAGCTTCTGCCGGCCGAGGTAGGGCCTGACGTGAAGGTCAAGGTGCTGCCGGTAGGCTTCGATCGACGTCCGCTCCAGTCCTTTCGCGCGGCAGCCGTCGAGAAACAGGGCGCACGCGCGATCAACCGTGACCGACTCGCTCGGTGCAGTGTGGGTGCCATGCCCGACAGCGACCTTGATTCGCGCTTGTGCAGCGTCGGCAGCCTTCTTCGTGTCGAAGGTCTCCAGGTGCCGCTTGCCTGCGGCATCTACATAGTCGACCACCCAAGCAGTCTTTTCCTTTCCGCCAGACGTCCATCTCCGCTTGCGAACCGACATGCGTGCTTCCGAAGACGATCATGTCGCATAGAAACCGTCAGTCAAGAACAAGCTGGAAATTGCTCGCTCGTATTCAGCACTACGAAGTGAGTAAGACGCGCTTCTCCCTACCGCCGGCCGAGGCGGGCAGCCTTGGCACGAGCAAATCCGTCATCATCGTGCGCGAGCGCGGCGGCAACGCTTCGCCGTTGCCGCTTCTTTGTTCCTCATAGATAATGCCCACTGAAGGAGGCGACGATGCTGGGTAGGGCGGCGATCGGGCTAGTGACGTTGGCCATAATAGTAGCGGCGAGCGCAACACAGGCTGGCGAACGCGTTCACATGAAGTACGGGGGTGCTGCCTGCAGAGATCCAAGCACGCTCAAGCGTATGAGAGATGCCTCTTACAGCAATAATGCAGAGAAGGTAAGTAGCATTTTTGCTGACGGCAATTGTTACATGCTAGGCGCCGGGACAATCGTTGAGCGTCTGTCGATATCTGACGGTGTAGCCACAATCAAGACTGATGACAGCATTGCCTATGTCTTCGATAAGATCCTACTGCCGTTTTAGAAATCTTGCACGCCGAAGGGCACGGCCATTATTCTTGCAAGCGTGACCGCGCCTCTCTCCGCTCCCTCTCCTTCACCACCAGTCCCCGCACGCTTGTCAGATACAGCAGGTTCGACCGAACGTGCAGCTTCATGCCCTTGAGCGCGGTCGGATCAGCGCGAGCGTCGCAGAGCTAAAGCGGTTCTGATCATTTCAACTCCGATGGGCAGGACAACAGGGCACAGCACCGGGTCGCCTACTGCCAAGGCAAAGCCTGCCGAAAGGAGAAGGACACCGGCCTGTGACGAAATCTGCTCGGGAGGGTGCGGTAGACGATAATCGGCCTCAGACGCTCGCCCCACTGGCTTTGGCCGACAGGGGCTTTTAGCGTTCACAAACAGCGCGAACTCACTCGTTCGAGTTATCCACAGGCCGCCCCGCGTCGCCGATCGACTCCGCCGCAGCGTTCCCTTTATGTTCTTGCCGACTGGAGGACATGCCGTGGCGATCAACTACCTCATCCTGCCCTTCGTCGTCGCCAAGCGCGGCGGCAAGCTGGTGCCGGGCACCCCGCAGAAGGCCAAGGACGCCGTCAGGGCGCTTGCCGCCGCCGAGCGCATGACCGGCCAGTACGCCGGTCTCGTCGTGCTGGAGGAGCAGTCCGACCCCGAGCAGGACATCTACGCCGAACCCAGGCTGCTGCGCGCCATCGGGCAGGTGCCGTCCGAAATGATCGAAGCCCTCGCCGCCGCCTAGCGGCTTCACCTCCAACGCCTCGGAAGAACAAGGAAGAGCCCGTGCAGATCGCGCGCCTCGTCTACAGCACACCCATGCCCGTGCCCATGCTGGCGCGCCCCGTTCGCGCCGGCTTCCCGAGCCCGGCCGACGACTTCATCGAAGGCCCGATCGACATCCAGGCGATGCTCATCACCAATCGCGCCGCCACCTTCCTGGTGAAGGTCGCCGGCGACAGCATGGTCCAGAAGGGCCTGCATGACGGCGATATCGCGATCGTCGACCGCTCGCTCACGCCCCAGCACGGCGACGTCGTGGTGGTCGACATCGACGACGAGCGTTCGTTCAAGGTGTGGTCGCTCCGCGACGGCAGCGTCGCCCTCGCCTTCGCCAACCTGCGCTACCCCGCCTTCGAGCTGGACCCAGCGGCGCACGTCGAGGTGTGGGGCGTGGTGTCCGGCTCCTGCAACCCGCGGCGCCGGGCGACCAGGGTTTGAGCGCGCCGGCGCGGCCGCCCTCCCTTGCCTTGGTGGATGGCAACGCATTTTATTGCAGCTGTGAGCGGGTGTTCGACCCCAGGCTGCGCACCGTGCCCGTCATCGTGCTCAGCAACAACGATGGATGCGCCATCGCCCGCACTGCGGAGGCCAAGGCGCTCGGCATCCGCATGGGTGACCCCTGGTTCAAGATTCGCGACCTCTGCCGGCGCGAGGGTGTCCGGGTATTCTCCTCGAACTATGCCCTCTACGGCGACATGAGCGCGAGGGCCAATTCGATCTACGACCGCTTCGCCCACGCCGTCGAGGTCTACAGCATCGACGAAAGCTTTCTTGACGTCGCCGACGTGGACCCGGCGCATCGCGTCGAACTCGGCCGCGACCTCCGCGCCACGGTGCTGGCCTGGACGGGGCTGCCGACCTGCGTCGGGATCGGGCCGACGAAGACGCTGGCCAAGCTCGCTAACCATCTTGCCAAACGGCATGTCGAGATGGGCGGCGTCTGCGATCTGACCGACCCAACCTACCGGGAACCGTGGCTGGCCCGCACCTCGCTCGACGAGATCTGGGGCATCGGCCCGGCAAGCCAAGCCAAACTGCGCGCGATGGGCTGCGAAACCGTCGCCGATGTTCGCGACCTCGACCCCAAGCTCGCCCGCAAGGGCCTGACGGTCGTCGGCGAGCGCATCATCCACGAACTGCGGGGGCTCCCATGCCTCCAACTCGAAAGCGTGCCGGCGACGCGCAAGGGCTGCGCGGTCACCCGCTGCTTTTCGGGCCGGGTCGCCGACCGCGCCACGGTGGAGCAGGCCGTGGCGGCGCACGCCAGCCGGCTCGGCGAGAAGCTGCGGCGGGAACGCCTCGGCACGGACCATGTCGGGGTCTTCTTCCACACCTCCGAGCACGACGCCGGCGCCCCGCAGCGCTCGGCGGCGATCACGATGACACTGCCGGAGGCGACGAGCGACACATTGGTCCTGGTCGCGGCGGCGACGGCCGGTGTCCGGCAGGTCTGGCGGGCGGGCTACCGCTACAGCAAGGCCGGCGTCGTCACGGTCGACCTGGTGCGGCTGGAGGCGAGCCAGCGCGCGCTGCCGGGCGTCGGGCAAGCTGACCGCGCTAAAGCAGCCGCGCTGATGATGGCGCTGGACCATTGCAACGCGCGGTTCGGCCGAGGCACGGTTGTAGTGGCCGCCGCCGGGCAGCCGGCCAGCCGGCGGGGCTGGGCGACGAAGTTCGAGATGCGCTCGCCGCGGTACACGACGCGATTGGCCGAGGTGCCGGTGGTGTCGGCCGGGATGCCGGCTGCGAGGGAGGCTCGCCATGCCGACCTATGATCTGCTGATCGACCATCCCGGCGCGCAGCCCGTGATCGTGTTCGGGTTCAGCGACACCTCGGCGGAGGAGTTCGTTCGCGAGGTGCTGCGGGCCGACTATGCCGGCGAGATAGATCGGGTCGTGCTGGGCGCGCGTGTCGCAATGATGGCTTGGGCCGGCGGACGGATCGTAGTGTAGACGACGCTGGGCGAGGTGCTGAACGGGCTCGATGGCCCCGTTAGGGCCGCCGCTGCTGCCGGTGAAGTTCTGAGTATGACCACTCAGCGCACCCGCAGTGCGGTGGCTGGCGAGACGCACCCGTAAGCAACGGCGCTGTCCCTTCCGCTGGCATAGCCATGCAGGCGGGAGCGTGGCTGCATACTGGTAGCCGTTGACCTTGAGTCGTCAAATTTCCGCGAGAAGCTCAATCTTGAGTTGCGCTTGGTCGCATACCTACCAAGCTACGATTGCGCTCGCATCGGTTCGATACCGCTTTCTCGACCTCGATGGGAAACGTACATGTAGGAGTGGTGTAGATGAACGATGCGATCGAGGATCGGCTTCCGGTGCGCGTTCAGCCTGATGTGCAGGAGACATACCGCCTGCTTTTCGCTTTCGTGCAGATCCGTGACAGGGCGGCGCGCGACCGCCTCATCGAGGCCGCCGAAGCGCTCATGGGCGAGCAGAAACCTTCGGCCTCGGTGACAATCGACGATGACCTCAAGACCGGGAACGGCGGGTAAGAACGACCGTAGTTGCGGAGCGGCCGCATCACGTCAGAAGTTCATATCAAGTTCACCCAACCTCAATGCCTGCACGACGGCGTAAGTCCGCCGCGTCGCGTTGAGCTTGATCTGCGCCCGCGCCAAGATTGTTTTGACGGTCGCCGTTCCGATCGTGAGGATGTCGGCGATCTCGTCATTGGTCTTGCCGACAGCAACCCATCGCATCACTTCGCGCTCGCGCGGCGTCAGAGCGACGTGCTGAGCGACTTGTCTCGCCCCCTGCATGTCGGCTCGCGCGAGCGCTTGGTTGGCGTAGAGACCGACGAGTTCGAGTGCGGAGCGAGCACGAGGCGATAGGTTTGGCTCCCTGCCGCACGCCCCAAAGGCACCGATGCAGGTACCTTGCGAGAAAACCGGGATCGTGAGGCCATCGGTGGCCCCGAACTCACGCCCTTCCTCGATGAGGTTCCGTTCCGCCTTTGAGGTAAGCCTGCTCCTGACATCGCTCCATGTCAGCGTGTCGAGCGACTGCCGTAGCGCGGCAATGACGGGATCTCGCCAGAACAAGTCGTTTCGGAAGTAGTGCTCAACATAGTCTGCTGGCCTCGTGTTGATGTTGATCGCTTCCGCCAAGCCTCCACCTTCGCTCGGTGCCGACCAACTCGTCAGATACGTCAGCCCGTACCAGTCGAGTTCGGCCAAGGTGAGCCTGACGACCTCCGCGCGGCTGCTCGCTTTGGCTGCCGCGGCGACGAACTCCAGCGTGCGCCGTCCATAGTCGTCCGAGATGCTGTCCGCCATGGTCCACCGTTCCACCTTCCAACACGGCGTTAACCGAGCTTACCCAGAGTCAATCAACCACTTGGTGGACAGACATCGTTCGTCGGGGATCATAGGTCTCGGCCCACAAGAAGGGGCCGCATCAAGTGATCCTAGTTCTCCACGGCAAAGAAAAAGAAGCCCGTCGTGACCTGATGGATGCGATTTTTCGCCTCCGCTACGAACACTTCGTCGTACGGCGGAAGTGGTCTCTACCATCTCGCGATGGTTGCGACATCGATCAGTACGACACAATCGATGCCGCCTACCTGATCGCTCTCGATGAAATAGGCGGCCACATTCAGGGCTATGCCCGCCTGAACCCGACGCCGCAGTCTTCCCTGCTCGCTGATCTTTTCCCGCACCTGATCGAGACCGGCGAAGCACCTCGTGGGCCGACGCTGTACGAGGGCACGCGCTTCGCGTTGTGCTCGGACCTGCGGCGGCAGGACATCGCCAAGCATGTCAGGTCGGAGATCTGCGTCGCGGCGGCTGAATGGGTGCTCGCGCAGGGCGGGCGCCAGATCCAGACGGTGGTCGACTTCAGCGCATTCCAGACCTTCGTCGCGATGACGATGCACACCCGCCCGCTCGGTCTTCCTCACGACTACGGCGGTGGCCCCCGCGTCCAGGGCGGAGGGCGCTGCATAGCGTTCCGATGGGACCTGACGCCGGCCCTGCTCGACGATCTGCGGGCCCACGCCGGCCGTGACCGATCCACCGCATCACTCGCAACCGTCCATTGACCTTTCAGGGAGGCAGACATGCATAAGCTCACCCGCTCCATCACGCCCGACGAGATCGCGTCCTTTCATCTCAACGGCGTCGTCCTGCTGCGCGGCGTTCTGGACCTGCGAACGGTGAACGAGTTGCGCCGTCATATCGACGATGCCACGGACTCGCTGCATGAGAGCCCAGCCGGTTACGACCTGAACGCGGTCAGGCAGGCTTACGAGGCGAGGGATCGCGACTTCCTCGACAAGGAAAGCGACCGACAGCATGACGTCGCCGGGATCTGCGATTACATCAGGGCCAGCGGCGAGCCGCTTCTCCTGGAGCAGGCAGCCGAGCGCAACGGCCGCTTCATGATCGACACGGCAATTGGGGAGCGGATCTCCGGGTTCAAGACGTTCAGCCTTCGAGGTGCCTTGCCGGAGATCGCGGGGGTGTTGCTCGCGTCTGCCAAGGTGAACTTCCTCGGCGATCAGATCTTCGTCAAGGAACCGGGCTCGCGCGAGAAGACCGCCTATCACCAGGACGCGTCCTACTTCGAAGTCGAAGGCGACCAGTGCTGCGTGATGTGGGTTCCCGTCGATCCGGTCACGGCCAAGAACGGGGCCATGACCTACGTGCGGGGATCGCACAAGGGTGATCTCTATGCCGCCAACGTGTTCATCAGCCGTACGCGGATGCCCGGCGCTGAAGGTGACCTTCTGCCGGACATCGAGGCGCACTCTGAACACTACGACGTCGTCAGCTTCGACGTGGAGCCGGGCGACATCCTCGTGCACAACTACAAGACGATCCACGGCGCCGGCGGCAACACCAGTCGCTATCAGCCTCGCCGCGCGGCAAGCCTGCGCTACTGCGGCGACGATATCCGGTTCCGCACGCGTCCCGGCGCGCCTCAGCAGTTTCACCACAAGACCCGCCTCGCGGATGGTGAACCGCTGGCCGGCCCTGATTTCCCGGTGGTCTGGGAACGTCCTGGAGCGAAGCAGGCAGCCTGAACTTGGCGCACTTTCGCTTCGGCACTCCAACGCCAAAGAATATGTGCACATGCCCATGCAACGTCACGACGAATTGCCAGTAGCGAGCGCGGACGAGGTAAGGGAGTACTTGTTCGACATGCTCGAACAGCTCGCGCGCCTCGCCAAGAACTTCGGTGAGCACAACATCGCGGCCGTGCTCAGAGCTGTCGTCGAAGACAGGACCGCTGTGCCCCGCAGCGATCGAAGGAACTAGCCGCCTCACGACGGAATCGGGCGGCACCGGCAATACCAGCAGATGCTCAAGCTACAGCGCCGGCGCGTGACACCGCCGGCGAACGATCGGCCTTTGCCAAACGCGAGAGGTGGTCAGCCATGAACATGCACGTACCGGTCAGCAGCGACGAAGCGTTCTGGAGCGCGCTGAGGCGGACTGTCTTCCCGCTGCGTCCGTCGCAGTACGACATGACCTCGACCTGCAATCTGACCTGTGAAGGCTGCCTCTACTTCTCGGGCGACGATTACAGCGGACGCATCGATGTCAGGGACCGGTCTCAAATCGACGCCTTCTTCGCCTCCGAGGCGGCGCGGGGCATCCGGTTCGGCTATTTCGGCGGTGCCGAGCCGTCGCTCGTCATGCCGAAGCTCATCACCGCAGCCGCTCACATCCCTTACGGGACCGTGTTCACCAACGGCATCAAGCGCATCAGTGCCGAGATCCCCTACCGCGTCCACGTTTCGCTCTGGGGCCTGCCCGCCCGCAGCCGTGAACTGCGCGGTGCGGACATCCTGTGCAAGCAGATCGCGAACTACAAGGGTGACCGGCGTGCGGTCTTCGTCGTCACGGTCACGTCCAAGAACATCGATGAGATCGAGCCGCTTGCCGAGATCTGCGCCGGAGAGGGCATTGCCCTGAGCTTCAACCATTACAGCCCGACCACCAAGTACATCGACTTCATCGAGCAGAAGGCAGCGGGCGACGAGTACCACCATTCCCACGCCGCCGCCGATGACCTGCGCTTGTCCGCAGACGACCTGGCGCGCTCGCGCGATACGATCACGGCGCTCATGAAGAAGCATGGCCGGATGATCATCTATGACGACCATGTCAATCGGCGCGTCCACGATCCAGTCGGCATGCACCCGATTCTGGACGCCTCGGGAGTTGCGCAGGACTGCGCCGTTCGGTTGACCAACTCGCTGCGGCACTTCAATACTGATCTGTCGTCGAGCACGGCCAAGTGCTGCTCCCCCAATATGGATTGCGCGGGTTGCAGGCTTTACGCGCACAGCTTCGCGACCCTCCTCTCGCGCGGTACGCGGCAGATGCGTGATCCCGAACAAAGGGCGCGAACGATCAAGCTCTGGCGGCTCTGGTGCGCGCTGTTTCTGAACCATGAGGCACTACAGGACTGGCACCCGGAAGGTGCGGCCAGGGGCGAATGATGTCCGCGCACAGGTGCTACGGGGCGATGTAGCGGCGAACCGCTCCGATCCAGTCATCCGCAATGTCCCGCTGCTCCTGCCGCAGCACCTGAGCGGCCTCGCTCGGCAGCAGCGTCCGGTAGGCGACGCAGGCGCGGCGCTGCATCTCGACCTCCAGCACGTCCTTGAGGTGGTAGTCCGGCGCTGGCTGTGGCCACAGGTTCGCGGCCGCGTTGGTGCCGCCGATCGCCAGCGGAACGAGGTGGTCCAGCTCGTAGTCATCGGTCGTGACCGCCGGCATGTTGTAATCGTGCAGCACCTTGGCGCGTGTCGCGGCCGTGACCCGGCGCCGGCTCCTGGTGGTGCCGTTGCAGATGTCGGACAGGGTGATCTTTGGATCGATGGCGCCGGGCGTCACGAACGGGTTGGGCAGGATCGCACCTGCCGGCACCGACGTCACGGCACGGCCCGCCACTCCTTCAGCCTCGCCCACAGCCGCTCCACCCTGTTGCGGTTGCTGTAAATCCACGCCGGGCAGGCAACCGGCGCCTCATCCCGCCGCGGCGGGATAACGGGCCTGCTGCCCATGTCCCAGATGTGCTCGCGGAACTGGTGGCCGGTGTAGCCGCGGTCCGCCACCACCCAGCGCGGCACGCCGGGCAAGGCGGCCAGCAGCGGCACGGCATGGGGCAGTTCGTGCGCCTGACCCGGCGCCAAGCGGAACGCCACGGCACGGCCGGCACCGTCCGCGATCACGCAGGCCTTGGTTCCATAGCCGCCACGTGAGCGGCCAAGCGCTTCGCGGCGGTCTCGCTCCTTTGGAGATCCCCCTTTCGCCTGGCACCCGCAGCCTTCTGGTGGGCGCGGAAGTTGGTGCCGTCGAGGAACACCATCCCGAGTTGTACGCCGCGCTCCTGCACCAGGGCGAGCAGCCGCTCCCAGGCGCCATGGCGTGCCCACCTGATAAACACCTGCGCCGCACGCCACCACGGCCCGAGCTCGGCCGGGATGGCCCGCCACTTGGCCCCGTCCGTTCCCATGCCGCCACAAGATGGCCGACACGGTGCGGCGCAGGTCCTGCGGCGCCGTTTTGCCCTTCGGACGGCATGCCTCCACCAGCGGCGCCAACTCCGCCCATTGCGCGTCCGACAGCATCACGCCTCCCTTCCAAAGGCAGGCACAACGCCAGCACGCCACATCCGTTCAAGCGACAACACTCGCTAATCAACGCATTGCGGTTTTTAGTCAACGCCCTTTATGTGATAGCAACACCCTAACCCGCCATTGGAGGCTGTCTTGCAACCAAAACCCAAGAAGCCTGCCACTCTCGAAGAATGGGCGATCCTCGGATTCGAAATTCAGCTCTCTTTGATGGCGCGCCGATCGATGAGGAGGACCTGTTCGCCGGTCGATCTACCGAGGTGAAACGACTTCTCGATGCTGTTTTTTCGCGCTCAAAACATGTCGTGCTGTTCGGTGAACGAGGAGTAGGGAAAACCTCTCTGACAAATGTATTTTGGAAGCGCTTCAACTCGAATTTGCGCAGTTTTATCGTTGCTCGTGTGCAAGCCGGTCCTCACGATAACTTTTCTTCTCTTTGGGTAAGAGCTTTGGAAGAACTTAAAGCTTCTGGAATTGCACAAGGCAAATCGGAGTACGTGAACTTCAACACCGATTTTGAGGGCGTAACGCCTACTATAGTTCGTCGAGAACTGCAAAGGATTGGTCCAAATGCGCTACCGATCGTAATCGTAGATGAGTACAATGAGGTAATCAACGAAGATGCAAAGGTTTTGACCGCAAACTTAATTAAAGAATTTTATGATTTCAGCGTCACGACGACAATTATTGTCGTTGGCGTAGCGGATAATATAATTGATCTTCTCGGCGATCATCCCTCGGCAGCTCGCGCGTTGATCCAAATCCCCCTGTGTAGGATGTCTAATGCCGAACTCAAGGAGATAATTCAGAAAAGAGCCAATAGGACGGTAATGTCATTCTCCGGCGACGCCGTATGGACAATCATTACGCTCTCACGAGGACTTCCATACTTTACTCAGAATTTATCAAAACATGCGGCTTTGCACGCTATTGATGACCGACGCATCAATGTTACCAATGATGATGTTGAGTCTTCAATGAGTAGGTTTATTCAAGACTCTGAAGCTATATTCAAGAATGCTTATCGCGACGCGACACGCAGCAACCAAGAAAACTTCTTTCAGCAGTCCTTGCTTGCTTGCGCACTAGCAAAGACTGATGCCGAAGGTTTCTTCACTGCCAATGATCTGGTGGAGCCGTATAGTGCTATCATGAAAGAGAAGAAACGTATAGCTCATTTTGAGAAACATCTAAAGCGGTTTTCGACAGCTGACGGCGGCAATATACTCATCAAACGGGGAGGAGATAAACAGCAAACATTCAGGTTTTCCGATCCAATGATGCAGCCTTACGTTATCATACGCGGTATTGAATCGAAGATGGTAGATGATGCTGCAAAAGCTACTCTTCTTCAGCGCGAACAGGGATCTTTTGCCATCTAGATTTAGCTGTTTTTTTTCGATATCGGCACGTCGACCAGGATCTAGCGCCTTAGCTCGCGCCGCGCCACCCTTCTTCCCCATCGCGACAGCGGCCGGATCTTTACCATCTTCCACCGGCGCGCCTTCCTCAACCTCGCTCGTGGCGATATGCATCACACGGACGGCGGTGCCGATCACGTCGGCGGGGCGCTTCTGGCCTTTGGGTCCGGTGGGCATCAAAAAAGCTTTTCCAAAGCGTCGTCCACGATAGTGTCCCCGCTGCTCGTTCGCACACGAAGATGCGTGGCGTCCGAAGTCAGATGACCTCCCGCCCATTCAATACCTGCCTGTTTAGCTTCTAGGTCGGTCTTGGCTCGGTAGGCGTATCTGTCCACCATCTCCAGCTTGCCGTCTTTTAAGAGATACAGGTCGGCGTGAGCAACAGGTGCGTTGGGGTCGGTTTCTGCGCCTTCGGTCATAGCCCCTCCTTGCTTTCCCCTAAGCATGGCACGGACGGAGGCGGGGCGCGAGAACAGCGTCAAGAGCACTAGATTTCAAACTGAGACACTACCACCCCCCGCTTCCGATTATTGTTTTAGCCAGAGCGTCGAACGGGACAGCCCTTGAAGCTTGCCGGCAGGAATTGCGGGATGTAGCATAGACCGGCCAAAGGTGCTTTCTTTTTTACCTATTATTTATGTTCTCGTATCTTATGATTTCCTGTCCGAGCGACTCTTTATCAAGTGTTATGCGATATTTACCTTCAATTGAATTTGACCACTTGATATCGTACGTGCAAACCACTTTCCCTGAAGCAACGTCATAAGACTCTGCCTTGCCATTTGTCGCATCTAAGACCTCCAAGTTCTCACCTTTCACGGCGGGTACATCGTTGATCCCGGACATGAGTGCGATAGTATTTTCCTTCTTCTCACAGAACTGCTGCCCCGCAGTTTCCAGATCAGCCTTTCTATTATTATCGGCGGCGTCTTGACCGTAGGCGGCGTCATAGCACTTTAGGCGCAGATCGTCTTCTTTGAACGATTTGCAATCCTCGGCGAAGACAGGCAGCACTTGATGAAAAGCCGCTGCGAGCAGAAGAATGCACGTTATGCGCTTCATCTTAGAACTCTCCCACCTAAGCGAGAAGGTTCTACGCTCACCCCAGCATGATCGGTCAAGTCCCCGGCGGCGGATTCTACATCGGTGTCAAACGATCGCCGCGTCCACCGCCCATGGCAAGGGGAGATGCGTAGCGCGAGGTCAACGTCAAGGATGGCTGATCTCAAGCTCAGACAATACCGTGCCTTCCTGCATCTCGACGCTTTACTGCTCACCCACTCGCCTCGGTTGCGCACTAGAAGCGGCTCGTTATCATGAGTTTCAGGCTAGGGGTTCGATCATGGATGAAGGAAGCAGCTTGCTATTCACGCTCGGCTTAGCAGCGGTACTCGCCTTTATCCCGGCGTTCATCGCCAGAGCTAAAGGTCACTCCTTCATCGGATTTTGGTTTTTCGGGTTTGCGCTGCTCATCATCGCGCTCCCTGTTTCTCTCTTCCTCAAGCGTGACCAAGTCGTGCTCGATGCCCGACGAGCGGATAAGGAGGGTTTAAAGAAATGTCCACAGTGCGCCGAGCTGATCCGTGCTGAAGCAAGAGTTTGCCGTTTCTGCCAAGCCGTGCAATCCCTATAGATGGAAGCCGTACCGGTACAGACGGAGGCGGCGACCCGCACATGCCCACGATGCGCTCAGGAGGTCCAAGCGAGCGCAAAAGACTGTATTTCATGCGGACGTGCACTGGCTCCTATCTGATGTTCAAGCTTCGGAGCGAACCCGTACCATCGATCTTCGACGGATCAACACCGATCTTCAACCACAAACGTTCCGCTAGAAAGCGACCATGAAACTCATAGGTACCGCGCTTGGACTAGTCTTTATCCCGACTGTTGCCTTGAGCTGCGAGGCAACCAAGGCCGCTTACGACAAGCTCGAATCCAAGATGCCGCAGAAGCAAGGAGAAAGCATTATCGGTTGCGAAGGAACATCCATCTCAGAGAATGAAGTGGGTGGCTTCCGTACCGTTGTCTTCGTGTGGCGCGGCGCTGATCCCAACGGCAAGCTTGTCGTGACATTCCAGAACGACAAGCTTATCGGCAAAAGCCAATCATTAGAATAAGCTAAGTTCCTGGCGGCGGCGGCGATCCCGTGCTGGCGCTTACAGCCTTCGGCGCATCAACACCGATC
>CAXTMA010000082.1:0-259 GCA_964245015.1 uncultured Beijerinckiaceae bacterium
GGTTGGCGCCGCCAACGCCGCGCCGACCGGGCGGGCGCCGGGCCACGGCTCGCGCCCGCTCAAGCCCGGCGACGACATCTACTTCAAGGACCACATCGCGACGAAGAAGGGCGGCTCGGCGCAGCTGGCCTTCCTCGACCGGTCGACCCTTTCGATCGGCGAGAACAGCGACGTCGTCATCGACGAGTTCGTCTACCAGCCCGGCGGCGGCACGATGAGCGCGACGCTGCGCAAGGGCGTGGTCCGTTTCGTCGGCGGC
>CAXTMA010000082.1:269-14934 GCA_964245015.1 uncultured Beijerinckiaceae bacterium
AGCCACGGCGGCGGTGCCACCGTGAAGACGCCGGTGGTCACCATCGGCATCCGCGGCGGCATCGGCACGATCGGCTACGCCACGGACGGCATCGACCTCGCCGCGATCCCCGGCGTACCCGCCGGCTTCCACGGCGGCACCTTCGTGGTCAACGGCTACGGCCGGATGAGCCTGCGCAACGCCGCCGGTGAGATGGTGATCGCGCGCCCCGGCTACGCCGTCTTCGTCGGCTCGGCCGGCCAGGCGATCGGCGAGCCCGTGCGCTTCGACGTGGCCTCGATGAAGGCCTTGGTGAAGGCGACGACGAGCCGCGGCGGCCAGCGCGGCGGCTTCACGAAGGACGGAGCGGTCAAGCGGCTCGCCGGCCTCTCGATCGGCCACCTCGTCGACGTACCGGTCGCCGTGCCGCGCCCGCCGAGCGTCAATGCGCTCGACTTCACCTCCGTCTTCGCGATCGGCAATGCCCTCGCCCGCAACCAGGCGCAGGCACGCCAGGCGATGCAGCTAGCGACAATGCTTGCGGCCCCCGCAGCCGTCACCACCACGCCGGTCGCCGCCACGACCCCGGTTGCCACCACCCCTGTCGCCAGCGCGTCCGTCGCCACGACCCCCGTCGCGACCTCACCCGTCGCCACCGCATCCGTCGCTACGACGCCCGTCGCGACCACGCCTGTCGCTACGACGCCCGTCGCTACCGCCCCTGTCGCGACCACGCCGGTCGCCACCACGCCGGTCGCGACCTCACCCGTCGCCGCCACCCCTGTCGCCACAACGCCGGTCGCGACCACGCCCGTCGCCACCACGCCCGTCGCCACCACGCCCGTCGCCACCACGCCCGTTGCCACCACGCCGGTCGCCACAACGCCGGTCGCGACCACGCCCGTCGCCACCACGCCCGTCGCCACCACGCCCGTCGCCACCACGCCCGTTGCCACCACGCCGGTCGCCACAACGCCGGTCGCGACCACGTCCGTCGCCACCGCGCCGGTGGCAACAACGCCTGTGGCGACCAGCCCCGCTCAACCCGCGACGCAGACCGTCTACAACATCAACGTCGCCACGGTGTCGGCCAGCGTCATCTATGCTCATACGATCGAAGCCGGCACGATCACCGCCAAGCAAATCATCTACGGCACAAGCTACGGCTCGTCGTCGGGCCAGACCATCAACGGCAACTCCTACGCGACCAGCGGCCAACTCGTCGCCCACGACATCCAGGCCGGCCGCGTCATCGCCGACACCATCTACGTCGACTTCATCAACCATTGATGGCCGCGCAGCCCTTGTCGATGCAGCCCTTGTCGATGAGGCGATCATGGTGAAGACGCTGCCGCGCGCCCTCCGCAGCCCCCTCTACCATGCCTGCTGGGCCGGGCCGGCCGCCGTCGTCCTCGCCCTCGGTCTCGCGCAGCCTGCAGTCGTCACCCGGATGCAGGATCAGCTCTTCGACGCCTACCAGCGCGCGGCGCCTCGCGCCTTCGATCCCACGGCGCCGGTGCGCATCGTCGACGTCGACGACGCCTCGCTGTCACGGCTCGGCCAGTGGCCCTGGCCTCGCACCCGGATCGCCGCACTGATCGACCGACTCAAGGGGGCCGGCGCCGCGGCGGTCGCCTTCGACATCGTCTTCTCCGAGCGGGACCGCACCGATGCGCTCATCGCGGGCATCGCCGACGAGACCCGCCGGCTGGCCGTGCGCTCGGCCCTCGGCGGCATGCCGGACGGTGATGACGCGCTCGCCGAAGCGATCGGGACCGCGCCGGTGGTGCTCGGCCTGGTGCTGACGCAGAACGGCGCAGGCATCCTTCCCGATGCGCCCTACGGCTTCGCCCACACCGGGTCCGACCCGCTCGCGGCGGTGCCGCTCTTCTCCGGCGCCGTGGTGCCGCTGCCGGCGCTCGCCGGCCGCGCGGGCGGCCTCGGCGCCGTGAACTGGCTTCCCGACGGCGACCAGACCGTGCGCCGCGTGCCCCTGCTGCTCGGCCTCGGCGGCCGGCTGGTGCCGAGCCTCGCGATGGAGGCGCTGCGGGTCGCGCAGGGCGCCTCGACCTTCCTGGTGCGCGCCCGCGAGGCCGGCGGTATCGAGGCGGTCAGGATCGGTGCGCTCACCGTCGACGCTTCGGACTCCGGCGACACCCGCGTCCGCTTCACGCCGCACGTGCCCGAGCGCTTCATCCCGGCCTGGCGCGTGCTGGACGCCGGCTTCGAGCCGGCGACGATCGCCGGACGCATCGTGGTGGTCGGCTCCAGTTCGGCCGGCCTGACTGACGTCAGGGCGACGCCCGTCGACCCCGCCATGCCCGGCGTCGAGGTGCAGGCGCAGGCGATCGAGGGGCTTCTGGGCGGCACGGCGCTGTCACGTCCGTCCTGGTGGCGGATCGAGATCGCCGTCGCGGCCGCTCTCGCCGTCATCGTCGCCGCAACGCTGCCGCTCGCGCCGGCGATCGCCAGCGCCGGCCTCGCGCTCTCCCTCGTGCTCGGCATCGCCGCCGCGAGCTGGTGGGCCTTCGTCGCCCGGCACTGGCTGATCGATCCCGCGATGCCGGGCTTGGGCGTGCTCGCGGCCTTTGGCGGCGGGCTCGCCGCGATGTTCCGAGCCGAGCAGCGCGACCGCCGGTTCGTGGTCGATGCTTTCGGCCGGTTCGTGTCGCCGGCCGTGGTGGATCGGCTGGCGCGCGAGCCCGGGCTGCTGACGCTGGGCGGCGAGCTGCGCCCGCTCACCGTGATGTTCACCGACGTCCGCGACTTCGCGGCGATCGCCGAGCGGATGGATGCGTCGGCCCTGACGCGGCTGATGAACCGCTACCTGTCGCCGATGAGCGAGCTGGTGCTGGCGCACGGCGGCACGGTCGACAAGTACGTCGGCGACGCCATCATGGCCTTCTGGAACGCGCCGCTGCCCGACCCGCGCCACGCCGAGCGGGCGGCGCGCGCCGCGCTCGCCATGCTGGCGACGCTGCCGAGCCTCGCGGGGGAAACGGCGGCGGTCGGCCTGCCGCCCATCCGCTGCGGCGTCGGGCTGGCGAGCGGCCCCTGCGTCGTCGGCAATCTCGGCTCGCACCTGCGCTTCGATTATTCCGCACTCGGCGACGACGTGAACCTCGCGTCGCGCCTGGAAGGTTTGACAAAGACCTACGGAGTCGACGTGCTCGCCTCGGCCTCGGTGCGCGATGCCGCCCCGCACCTCGCTTGGCTTGCCGTCGATCGGGTGGCGGTCGCCGGGCGGCAGGCCACGACCGCGCTCTTCACCCTGGCCGGCGACGAGGCGGTGGCGGCGATGCCGGACTTCGCCGCCTTGGTCGAGGCGAACGAGGCGATGCTGCGCTTATACCGCGAGCGGCGGTTCGCGGACGCCCTCGCGGTGGCCGAGGCGTTGCGGATCGGCGCGGGGATCGGGGCGGGTTTCGCACGGCTGTTCGCCTTCCACGCCGCGCGCTGCCGCGCCTACATCGCCGCGCCGCCAGCGCCCGTCTGGGATGCCGTCACGCGCTGGGATCGCAAGTGAGCGGGTGGTCCGGCGCGTCCGCCCGCCAAGCGGCCAGCACCTGCAGCGTCTGGTCGAGCGGCAGCGGCCGGCCGAAGAGGTATCCCTGGCCGAACTCGCAGCCGAGCATCCGCAGCAGCGATCGCTGGCCGGCCGTCTCGATCCCCTCGCCGACGACGCGCAGGTCGAGGGAGGCGGCGAGCTGCAGCATCGAGGCGACGATCGAGCGCGTCGTCGCGCAGTCCGTCATGCCCTGCACGAAGCTCCTGTCGATCTTCAAGCCATCGACGGGAAGGAGCCGGATGTAGGTCAGCGAAGAATAGCCGGTGCCGAAATCGTCCACCGCAACGCGGAACCCGAAGCTGCGCGCCTTGGCAAGGGCTTCGGTCGCCTCCGCCGTGCTATGCACCAGCGCGGTCTCCGTGAGCTCGAGCACGATGCCGCTGGCATCCACCTCGGCCGCCGTCGCAAGGCTATCGATGAAGTCGGGGGTGGTCAGATCATAGCCGGAAATGTTCACGGAGACATGCAGGTCGCCGACGTGCCCCGCGCAGGCGGCGGCACGCCGGCGCAGGACCGGCAGATCCGCAAGCACCTGGCGCAGGCACACGTTCGCCAGCCTCGCGCTGAGGCCGCTCGCCTCGGCGATCGGCACGAAGACGGCGGGTGAGACCATGCCTCGCGAGGGGTGCAGCCAGCGCGCCAGCGCCTCGAAGCCGGTGAGCTGGCCATCGCTGAGCCGAACGATGGGCTGGTAGACCACGCGGATCTGCCCTTCCTCCAACGCCGCCTCGAACTCGCGTTCGACGCGCAACCCGGCGAGAGCCGCGACGTCCATGACGGCGTTGCGTCGGGCGAAGGCCGGCATCGAGACCGGCCGCTCCCCGATGCCGTCAAGCGTCGCGCGGAGGCGATCGAGCACGGTGCTGAGCACCAGCTGCAGGACGGGATCGCTGGCGGCGAGGCGCTTGGTCAGGTGTTCGGCGGTGATCGGCAGCAGCACGCTGGCCTCGCACGCCCGCACGCTGGCGGTCCGCGGGGCGCGATCGATCAGGGCCATCTCGCCGACGATCTCGCCTGGTCCCAGCGTCGCCAGGACACGGTCGCCGCCGGCGCGTTCCAGCAAGACCTCGACCCGTCCGCGCTCAACGAGAAAGCAGCAGGTCGGCGCATCACCTTCCCGAAGCAGGTAATCACGCGCGGCGAGATGAATCATGACGCAATCCGATCCTCGCCACAGCTTGGGTCGAAACCTCTTACCTGCCGGTCAAGGAACAGCGTTACGAAATGACGACGGCATGGACCGGCAGCCGCAGAGGCCCCAAGACGTCCCGCTCCGGCGGATACCTCACCCACGATCCAGCTGATCGACTAAGATGTTTGATCCGGGATTTCGATGGCGCAATTTTCTCGCCGGAATGGAAGGTCGCGCTACGGGTTAGGTTCTCCTCAGGAGCGCCACAACGACTACGGCGGTCCGTCAAGCGATACAACATAGTCAAGCGAGCCTGAGAGCGCTGGCCAAGCGCTACGGGATCAGCCAGAAGACGGTTGCCAAGTGGAAAAGGCGGACTGCGGTCGGCGATCTCCCGACCGGGCCGAAAGAGGCCAGGTCCACCGTGCTGTCGATCGAGGGCGAGGCGGTCGTTGTTGCTTTCCGCATACATACGCTGTTGCCGCTGGACGACTGCCTTACGCGCCACGGGCGACGATCCCGCACCTGACGCGCTCGTCGCTGCACCGGCACGGCATCTCGCAACCGCCGTACGTCAAGGGCGAGATCCCGGCCAAGAAGAAGTTCAAGGCCGACCCGATCGGCTATTTCCACATCCCTTGCCCGGCAGGGGTTTGCTGGCAAACCCCGAGAGGGACATTGCCGAGGTGCAGACAGCCGAAGGCAAGCTGTACCTGTTCGTCGCCATCGACCGGCGAGCCAAGTTCGCCTTTGTTCAGCTGGTCAAGACAACGGGGCGGACCTCCGCCTCGGCCTTCCTTGAGGCCCTGATCGCCGCCGTTCCCCAAGAGATCCACACGATCCTGACCGACAACGGGATCCAGTTCACCTTCCCGCGCCGCTACGCCGATGGTCCAACGGCGACGTCCATGACCCACATGTTCGACATGCGCTGCCGTGAGAACAACATCGAGCATCGGCTGACAAAGGTGAAGCATCCCTGGACCAACGGCCAGGTCGAGCGGATGAACCGCACCATCAAGGAGGCGACGGTGAAGCGCTATCATTACGACAGTCAGCGGCAACTCGAACGCATCTGCGAGACTTCATTGCCGCTTGCAACTTCGGACGGCGGCTGAGGACGCTGAAGGGCCTCACACCCTACGAGTTCATCTGTCAGCGCTGGACAGCCGAACCTGATCGGTTCATGGTCGATCCGCTCCATCAAATGCCGGGACTAAATAACTTAGAGCATTGGACCGAGAAGCGCGCGGCGGATTTCAGATCGAATCCGATGCGAAACAACAAGCTGGCGCATCAGCCCGAGCCGTGGGCAGCGGTTTTCGGTTCGAGGCTCCGGCACACGGTGGTTGCCGCCCGACGTTGCTTCCCGCCTCCGCCATGGTCCGCCCGGGCGATCCCGCGCGAACGGATCGCGACGCCTTCGCTCGACAGAGGGGCGGAGGCCGTTTACCGTCAGCCAGCGGGCGACGGAGCGTTGCGATGCCGAGCTACGTCAGCGATTTCAAGGGCGAGCGCCATCGCTTCGCCGACCTGCGCGACGTTCTGGCCAAGGCTTCGCACCGGTGTTCGGGCGACGAACTCGCCGGCCTCGCCGCGCAAAGCGACGTACAACGCGTCGCCGCCCGCTCGGTGCTGGCCGACCTTCCCCTGCGCACCTTCCTCGATGAAGCGGTCGTGCCCTACGAAACCGACGAGGTGACGCGCCTCATCCTCGACGGCCACGACGCCCAGGCCTTCGCCGCCTTCGCCCACCTCACCGTCGGCGGCTTGCGCGACTGGCTGCTGTCGGCGGCAGGAGCGGCGCTCGCCGGGCTGGCGCCCGCGATCACCCCGGAGATGGCGGCGGCGGTGAGCAAGCTGATGCGCAACCAGGACCTGATCGCGGTGGCGGGCCGCTGCCGGGTTGTGACCGCGTTTCGCAACACCCAGGGGCTTGCCGGCCGCCTCGGCAGCCGGCTGCAGCCCAACCATCCCACCGATGATCCCCGCGGCATCGCGGCGGCGACGATCGACGGCCTGCTCCACGGCGTCGGCGATGCCGTGATCGGCGTCAATCCGGCGCAGGACAGCGTGGCCAACTGCATCGTCCTGCTCGACATGCTCGACAGCTTCCGCACCAGGCACGCGATCCCGACGCAGACCTGCGTGCTCACCCACGTCACCAACACGATGGAAGCCATCCGCCAGGGCGCGCCGGTCGACCTCGTGTTCCAGTCCATCGCCGGGTCGCAGGGAGCCAACGCCGGTTTCGGGGTCGACCTCGCCCTCCTGCGCGAAGCCCGGCAGGCGGCGCTTTCGCTGCGTCGCGGCGGCGACAACGTCATGTATTTCGAGACTGGGCAGGGCTCGGCGCTGTCGGCCAACGCGCACGGCGGGGTCGACCAGCAGACGATGGAGGCGCGCGCCTACGGCGTCGCCCGCGCCTTCTCGCCGCTGCTCGTCAACACCGTGGTCGGCTTCATCGGGCCGGAATACCTCTATGACGGCAAGCAGATCATCCGCGCCGGGCTGGAGGATCACTTCTGCGGCAAGCTGCTCGGCCTGCCGATGGGCTGCGACGTGTGCTACACCAACCACGCCGAGGCCGACCAGGACGACATGGACACGCTGATGACGCTGCTCACGGTGGCCGGCGTCACCTTCCTGATCGCGGTTCCCGGAGCCGACGACATCATGCTCAACTACCAGAGTCTGTCGTTCCACGACATGCTGTTCCTTCGCTCGCAGTTCGGGGTCCGCGCCGCCCCGGAGTTCGAGGACTGGCTGGCCCGCCTGGAGATGACCGATGCGAACGGTCGATTTCGCTCCGCATCGCCGCCGACCCGCCTGATGCTCGACGGACACCCGCTCCTTGCCGCTGCCCCCTGACCCGCCGGGTTCCGACCCAACAGGTCTTGACCCAACAGGTCCCGACCCGACATGCGCCAACCCGACATGCGCCAACCCGACATGGGCCGACGGATGGGTGGCGTTGCGGGCCGCGACGCGGGCGCGCATCGGCCTCGGCCGCGTCGGCGATGCCCCGCCGCTGCCGGCCGTGCTCGACTTCCAGCTCGCCCATGCGCGGGCGCGCGACGCCGTGCACCGGCCGCTCGACGTCGAGGCGTTGCGGCACGAACTGGACGCGCCGCTCGTCGTCGCCAGCGCCGCCCCCGATCGCGCGACCTATCTCCGGCGTCCCGACCTCGGGCGCCGTCTCGACCCGGCCTGCCGATCGGTGCTCGACACCGGCCGGCGTGCCATGGGTCCGTGCGACGCCGTGTTCGTCCTCGCCGACGGCCTGTCGCCGGTCGCCGTGCAGCGCCACGCCGCGCCCCTGCTGCGAGCCTGCCTCGTTCGCTTGCCGGACTGGCGCCTAGCCCCGCCCGTCATCGCCACGCAGGCGCGCGTCGCGCTCGGCGACGAGATCGGGGAATGCCTCGGCGCCGACCTCGTCGCCGTGCTGATCGGCGAGCGGCCGGGACTGAGCGTCGCCGACAGCTTGGGGATCTATCTCACCCACGCGCCAAGGGTCGGCCGGCAGGATTCCGAGCGCAACTGCATTTCCAACATCCACGGTGACGGGCTGTCGTACGATATGGCGGCCGATCTACTGGCGTGGCTCGCCGGCGAGGCGCGGCGCCGCCAGTTGACCGGCGTCGGCCTGAAGGATCAGCGGCCCGGCGTCCCCGGCGTCACCGGTATCGTCGCGTCACCGCCATCCGGTCCCTGACGCGCAGGGGCGGGTGGCCCGCCGCTCGCGCCGGCGAGGATCGCGGAGACCCGCGTCTCGATCGCGTGGCGGACCGCATCCGCCCCGTAGTGCGCGACGATGTGCGCCTGCCCCGCGCGGGCGCGCCGGCGGCGTTCGTCCGGATCCCCGACGACCCGCCTCATCTGCTCGACGGCCGAGTCGAGATCCGGCTCGGCCCAGTGCTGCCCACCGGAAAACGGGTACTCGCCATGGCGCAAGGCGCGCAGCGAGAAGGCGACGGGGAAGCCGGTGCGATCGGACAGGAAATCGACGTTGCCGGAATGGTCGGTGGCGATCACCGGCTTGCCCAGCGACATGGCCTCGGCCATGCCCAGACCGAACCCTTCCGATCTGTGCAGGGACACGTAGCAGTCCGCGACGTCGATGAGCGAAACCTGCTCGTCCCTGCTCATCACCGCGTCCAGCACCGTGATGCGCGGGTCCGCCGCGCAAGCCTCGTCGATGGCGGCCTTGATCCGCGGGCTGCTCCGGCCCGACCCGACCGACTTGATGACCAAGCCGACCGTGTCGCCGCGGGTGAAGGCCCGGGCAAAGGCCTGGAGAACGCCGAGCGGGTTCTTGCGCGCCGTGAAGGAGGCGTAATCGAAGGTGAACAGGAAGGTGAAGGGATCCGCCGGCAGACCGAAGTGCGCCCTGTCGTAGCAAACCTCCCGGCTCGTATCGACCGGGGGCGGAACCAGGGTGATCGGGCCGGTGAACGCGCGCCCGAAGGCGTCCGCCACGAACCGGCTCGGCGCCCAGATCTCGTCCATGCCGGCGAGAGCTGGTCGCCAATCCATCGGCACCTCGGGCAGCTCCCAATAGCCCTTCAAGATGTTGCGATTTCCCTTCGTTCGCCAAGAACCGAGTTCGCCCACCGCCGCTCCGAGCTGATCGGGTGCCATTTCGAAGACGTTGACGCGATAGGCGTGATGTTGGTCGTAAAGGTGGGCCTTGAACAGCCCGATGAAGCGGCTTTCCACATGCCGGTTGAAGGGATAGATCGCGTGGAGCAGTGATGACGACGCGAGGGCCGTCAGCGTGCCGCGCAGGGCTTGGCCGAGGCCGAGCGAGGCCTCGACGTATCCGACGAAGAGCACGCCCTCGCGCGCCTGTCCGGCCTGCGCGGCGCTGCGGCTCTCGGGGATGACAGGCGGTGCGGTCGGGCCGGGATCGACGGGCGCGAGATCCGGTCCCTGCAGCGATCGGTCGTTCGCCGGGCCCTCGCGCCAGAGCAGGGCGCGTCGCACCTGCGCATTGGCGGCGAGCCATTGGGTCGTCGTAAAAAGCTGGGACGGCCGGCGTTCCTCCTTCCAGCCGAAGTTGAGGAAATGGGTCAGCGGATCCTCGCCGGCGGCCGCGACGTCGGGATAGGCGTCGGTGTAGTAGTCGCGATCGAACTCCTCGAACAGGGAGGCCTCTATGCGCTGCGCCGACGCTGCGACGCGTTCCCTCACCTGTTCGCGCGCCCCTCGCTCGAGGCTCCAGGCGACCTCGACCTGGGAGAGTGCCGCGGTGCTCTCCATTGAAGCGGGACGATCGTCGCCGACCCATCCCTGATCCTGCAGCTGCGTCAGCGCATGGCGGAGCGCGAAGCTGGTGTGGCGCGAGGTAAAACTGTTGCGCACCAAATGCAGGCCGGCTTCCCGGATCAGGCGACGGGCGTGGTCGTCGAGCGAGTGGGCTTGTTCGAGACGAGCGAGGAGGGAGGTCGCGTCAGGTTGTAAAGCTACGGCGGTCCGCGTGGATGCACCGGCCTCGCCGATCGTCGAGTTCTCGAACCGCAGCGAGCAGGGATGTGCGAACTCTTCCCACGCCTCGCACTCGGCAACGAGGGTGGGCGTGCCACAGGCCATCGCCTGCAGAACCGGGTAGCCGAAACCGTCGCCGCCCGTTGGACAGATCAGCAAGTCGACGCTGCGCAGGATCCGGGACAGGTCGGCCTCGCTTGTCGCATCGGATGCTTCTCTCACCAGCAGGCCCTGGCTGGGGATCGCGCAGCTGCGCCCTTCGACGTGCTGGCGCACGCCCGTTTCGGCGCCGGGCACCTGGCCGAGGACCGCTCGTCCCATCACGATCAGCCGGGCATCGCGATGCCCGGCGTGGAAGCGCTGCCAGACCTGCAGCATGAGCGCGAGGCCGTGCCGATCCCGGTCGCGGACCCAGCACAGGTACGTCGGCCCCGCGTACAGCCGCTCCATCGGTCCCCAGGGCGTGAAGACGTCGGTATCGACGCCGGGCGGCACGCGATGCGCCGCGATCCCGGTGCCGTTAAACGAGGTTTCGAGGCGGCGGCTGGGTACGAGAACGACGCGATGAAAGCCGTTCGGCTCCCGCCATTGGCTTGGGAAGGTGCTGGCATCGCGGTCGGTGAGGAGGTAATTCGGCGCGCGAAGTCCGGGGCGCCCGCGAACGAGCTGCGGTCGCGAGCCGTCGATCAAACCATCCCTGGCCAGGCGCGCGTGGAGGTTGAGGTCCGCCGCCCAATGCCGGGTGAAGGCCTGGGCCGGAAGCGCGCGGTAGTCGACGCCGTAGCCGAGATGCTTGCGGGCGAACAGCCGGCCGCTGCGTTCCCTCGCGCGGTCGACGGGCGCTCCGTTGCCCGCCGGCGGCGCGTCGTTCTCGATCTGGCTTCTCGGCAGGGCGGCGACGGCGTAGCCGGCCATCCGCAGGCGAAAGCAAAGGTCGGCGTCCTCCAGGGCGGGCCCGAGAGTCTCATCGAAGCCACCGACCGCCCGGAGCGCCGACACGCGCAGCATCGCGCAGGTGAGGTCGCAATAATCGGCGTCGAGCCGATCGGGGTCCGACCGCACGCCCGTGAAATCGAGGGCGAAGGACAGGCTGTCGAGATCCCACGCCGCCCGCTGCGCCAGTCTTCGGCTTCCGGCCTGCCCGTCGAGGACGACCTGCGAGGGTGCGACGATGGCGAGCCCCCCGTCCTGCGCGAGAGCCGCGGCCAGTTCGTGCGCGACGCCGGTGACGAAGCGGACGTGCCCGCTCGTGACGAGCA
This sequence comes from uncultured Beijerinckiaceae bacterium, assembly GCA_964245015.1. Classification (GTDB taxonomy): domain Bacteria; phylum Pseudomonadota; class Alphaproteobacteria; order Rhizobiales; family Beijerinckiaceae; genus RH-AL1. Next base: position 11,695 of record CAXTMA010000082.1, read on the forward strand.
GGGTGCGAGCTTTCATCCGCTCGGCGAGGCGGAGACCGATGTTGCCGCACTGGGCGCGGGTTTTCGTGGCCCCGATGCGAAGGGCGACCACACCCAACGTGTCGCAGACCTTTGCCGTGCGGCTGTCCCAGCCCTGATCGAGAACGACCATGCGGTCGCGGGCGACGCCGAGGGCTTGAATGGATCGTTCGAGCTGCCCGGCATCGTTCGGGCCGGCAACGATCAGCACGCAAGGTTCGCCTGCCCGCTCCGCGCGCTCACCGGACTCTGTGCGTACGACCGCAATCGAGGACCTGTAGAGCGCGTGGAAACCGGCGGCATTGGTCCCTTCGCCCAGGGCGGACCCGTAGTCCGACAGGTTCGCGGTTTCCGACGGGCTTAGGGGACGGGTGAACACCCCACGGATATCGATATGTCCGCCAGCCAGGTCGTCCGGGATCCAGCGCAGCCTGACGTGGCTGGAAGGGTCGCGCAGGGCGACCGAGGAAACGCCGGCCGTTCCGTAGCGCCACGCGATGAGGTGGTCCTCGCTGAAGCCGTGCCCGTCATCGAGGTACAGCCTCCCGCTTGCCTCCGGGCGGGACGGTGTCGCGTCGAAGACGAGGAGGCAAGGCTCGCCTGTCGCGTTCGGCTGATCGAACTCGAAGATGATCGACGGGTCGTCGGCGGTGAACCGCAGGCGGCGCGAGCTGGTGAAGCTCGCGCCGTCGACGCTGGTGACGCGAAGGCCGACGAAAACCTTGGCTGCACGCCTGAGCGAGGCTGCGACGGCGATTCGCGTCCCGATGCCGCTCAGCCGCACGTCGATCGCTTCATGAAGAGTCCAAGGCGCGGAGAGCCTGAAGCGCAGCCGGACCGCCGACCTGACTGCTTCTACAACTCTAGCGCGAGGAAGGAAAGGGCCGACAACTTTGTTTGTCTACGTCACCCCTCGGTGCCCAGCCTCATCGAACGACCGGCGCGACATCACCACGCAGCCGTCGCCGGCATCTTCCTCGCTCGAATTTCCGTTGCGTGAGGGATGCCGAGCCCGGCAACTCCTCATCTTTGTCCAGCATCGTCTTCCCGTGGCCCCTCGTCCTGAATCATCGGAGGACGCCAGCGCGGGACGAAGCGGCCTCGGCCGCTCCGAAAATCGTTGGCCCTGCATTTATCCCGCGCGTCGAGGCCCTGACGCGGGGTGTCCTGCCCGAACCACGGGACCGACCCGGTTGCCTCGCCAGCAGCCACCCACCTTTCGCGATGCCTGTCGAGGTGGGGATCGGGATCCGCAACGAGGACGCCTTCATGTTCAGCTCACAAAAACCCCTGCGCGAGCAGGTGGTCGTCATTACCGGCGCGACCAGCGGCATCGGCTTGGCGACCGCTCGGCTGGCAGCCAAGCGCGGCGCGAGGCTGGTGCTGGCTGCGCGCAACCGGCAGGCCCTTGCCACCGTAGCCGCCGATCTGACCCGGTCCGGCGGCGAGGTGGCGACCGTTGAGGCCGATGTTGGACACCGCGAGGATGTGGAGCGGATCGCAGCAGGCGCCGTGTCGCGGTTCGGCGGCTTCGACACCTGGGTCAACAACGCCGGGCAGACCATCTACGGCCGTCTGGACGAGGTGAGCGAACAGGACATGCGCGCCCTGATGGAGGTGAACTTCTGGGGCGCCGTGCACGGCTCGCTGGTTGCCGTCGCGCACCTGCGCCGGCATGGCGGCACGCTGGTCAACGTCGGCAGCGTCGGCTCGGACTTCGCCTTTCCCCTGCAGGGCATGTACAGCGCGAGCAAGCATGCCATCAAGGGGTTCACCGATGCGCTGCGGATGGAGCTGCTGCACGCCGAGGTGCCCGTGGCCGTGACGCTGATCAAGCCGGCCTCGATCGACACACCGCTGCCGCAGCGCGCCCGCAACTACATGGCGGAGGAGCCCGACCTGCCGCCGCCGGCCTACCGGCCGCACGAGGTCGCGCGGGCGATTTTGTCGGCAGCCGTGACGCCGCGCCGCGACATCTACGTCGGCGGCGGCGGCAAGCTGATCAGCGTGATCGCGAACTTCGCCCCGCGCCTGTTCGACCTGACGGCGCCTCCCGTGGTGATCGCCTTCGAAAAGCGCAGGGAAGCCGCGCGCCGGCCGCAGGGTACGTTGTTCGAGACGATGGAGGATGGGCACGAGCGCGGGACGCATCCCGGTTTCGTCAATCCGATCAGCATCACGACCCGCCTGCGCGAGCATCCGACAGCCCTGCTCCTGCTTGGTGCCGGCGCGGCGCTGTTCGCGGCCAGTCGCCGCCGCAGGTGATCCCGCCGCGCGCCTACGTCGCCACCAGGCGCGGTCGGTTGATCGATCCCGCATAGTACTGCTGCGTCGCCAGGCGATGGTCGGTGTGGGATGAGAAGCTTGTAGCGTCGGCGATCAACGACGGAGTGGGCGAGCTGCGATGGAGAACTGGACGCAGGAGAGCGAGGCGGCGTTTTCGGCCTACGTCGATCATCTTGCCATGGTGATCGGCCATGCCGACAGGATCGGTCCGCTGCGGGACTACTGTCTTGGCCTGTTGATGCCGCTGGAGCGCAAAAGCGTGGAGCCGATGGCGGCCGTGACGGCGCCGGCGCGGGTGGCGGCCAAGCACCAGTCCCTGCTGCACTTCGTTGGGCAGGCGCCGTGGTCGGACGCGGCGCTGCTGACCCAGGTTTGCGCCCACGTGCTGCCGGTCATCGAGCAACAGGGTTCGATCCGCGTCTGGATCGTCGACGACACGGGGTTCCCCAAGAAGGGCCGGCACTCGGTCGGCGTGGCGCGGCAGTGTTTGCGGTCAGATTGGCAAGCAGAACAACTGCCAGGTGGCGGTGAGCCTGTCGGTGGCCAATGAAGCGGCCAGCCTGCCGATCGCCTACAGGCTGTACCTTCCCCAGGTCTGGGCCGACGACCCCGAGCAGCGCGGCAAGGCCAAGGTCCCGCCGGAGGTGGCATTCCCTGCCAAGCCGCAGATCGCCCTCGACCAGATCGCGGCGGCCAAGGCCGAGGGGCGTTGCGCCCGGCGTGATGCTGGCCGATGCCGGCTGCGGCGCGGACGGGAGCTTCCGCGCCGGCTTGTCCGCCCCGGATCTGGCCGACGTCGTCGGGGGCCCGCCGACGCTCAGCGTCCGGCGTCCCGGACAGGGGCCGTTGCCGCCCAAGCCCGCGACGTCCAAAACATGGAGTGGCAGGGGCCGGCCGCCGTCCCGGCTGCGCCGCGGCCCCGACCACAAGCCGGTC
>CAXTMA010000083.1:0-14931 GCA_964245015.1 uncultured Beijerinckiaceae bacterium
AGCGGCAGCGAGCCGCCCGACAGCGAGGTGCCGCCGCCGCGCGGCACCACCTTGACGTTCATCTCCTTGGCCAGCGCCATGATCTCGGAAACTTCCGCCACCGTCTCGGGCAGCACCACGACGAGCGGCATCTGCCGGTACATGGTGACGGCATCGCACTCGTAGGGGCGCATTTCCCGCGCATTGGCGAGAACGTTGCCGGGCCTGACGATCGCCTCCAGCCGCGCCACGATTTCGCCGCGCCGGTCGAGGATCGCGGCTTCCGGCTTCGGCATGGTGAGCGTCATGGGGTGCGGACCTCCTCGAAGCGCCTGCTTGGGACGCTTGGCTCCCATGTAAGCGCTGCACGGCGCCGCGTCACCGCTGGGCGTTCAGGGGATGCGGCCAGGGGTAGGCGGCGTTGTCCCGCGTCGACCCGGAAAAGCGGCTGCCATTTCGGCTACCAGGCGATCGGCTGGCCGCGCCAGTCGAGGAAGACGCAGCCGGGTTGTCCCGCCCTGGCCGCGATGGCTTCGGCGATGCCCCTGGCGCTCTCCTCCACGTCGAGCGCGGCATCGCTGCCGCCCATGGCTGTACGCACCCAGCCCGGGTGCATCGCGATCACCGTCTGCTGGCGATGGCGCGCCGCATAGCAGCGCAGAAGCGTGTTCAGCGCCGCCTTGCTGGCGCGGTAGGTGTCGTAGCCGCCGCTGACGTTCCCCGTCACGCTGCCGAGACCCGAGCTCATCGCGACCACGGCGCCCGTGGTGGGAACGCGACCGCCCAGCGCCTCGATCAGCTGCATCGGGGCCAAGGCATTGGTGAGCAGGACTTGAGTGAAGGCGTCGGGGGCAACCCGTCCGGCCGGCCGCTCGCGGTCGCCGGCGATGCCGGCTGACACCAACAGCAGGTCGAGCCGCGCTTCATCGCTGCCGATCGCCTCGCCGAGCCTGGCGGCGGCTTCCGCGTCGTTGATGTCGAGGGTGACGAGGCGCAGGGCCTCGCCGGCTGCGGCCGCGAGGGTGTCGAGCGCGGCATCGTGCCGTCCCCGCGTCGTCGCCACGACGCGCCAGCCACGGCCGGTGTATTCGCGCGCCAAGCCCAGCCCCAAGCCCCGCGAGGCGCCGACGATCACCGCCGTTTTCCGCATTCCGGTCATCTCCGCATCCCGATCATCTCCGCGTCCCGGTTATTTCATTGGAAGCCGGTGACGGCGTGGGGGACGTACAGCGCCTCCAGGCGCCCGTTTTCATCGGCGGTGAGGTTCAGCGTCAAGGCGGTGACGGCATCATCGAGGTGATGCGGCTTCGTGGCGCCGATGATAGGGGCGCTCACCTCCGGCTTGGCCAGCACCCAGGCCAGCGCCACCTGCGCCCGCGAAACGCCGCGGGCGCGGGCGATGGCGCCGACCTCGTCCACGATGCGGCGGTCGGCCTCCTCCGTCTTGGCGTAGAGCGTCCTGCCGAACTCGTCCGTGCGCAGCCGCTCGGTTTCGTCCGACCAGTCGCGGGTGAGGCGCCCGCGCGCCATCGGGCTCCAGGGAATGACGCCGATGCCTTCCACCCGGCACAGCGGCAGCATCTCCCGCTCCTCCTCGCGATACAGCAGGTTGACGTAGTTCTGCATGGTGGAGAACCGCGTCCAGCCGTGGCGGTCGGCGAGGTAGAGCGCCTTGGCGAACTGCCAGGCGTGCATCGAGGACGCGCCGATGTAGCGAGCCTTGCCGGCCTTCACCACGTCGTGCAGCGCTTCCAGCGTTTCGGCGATGGGCGTTTCTTCGTCCCAGCGGTGGATCTGGTAAAGGTCGACGTAGTCCGTGCCGAGCCGGCGCAGCGAAGCATCGATCTCGTGCAGGATCGCCCCGCGCGACAGGCCGGCCCCGTTGGGCCCCGCCCGCATGCGCCCGTGCACCTTGGTGGCGATCACCACGTCCTCGCGCCGGGCATAGTCCTTCAGGGCTCGGCCGACGATCTCCTCGCTTGTGCCGGCCGAGTACACGTTGGCCGTGTCGAAGAAGTTGATGCCGAGGTCGAGCGCCTTGCGGATGAAAGGCCGCGCCTGATCCTCCGGCAGCGTCCATTCGTGGGTGCCCTGATCGGGCACGCCGTAGCTCATGCAGCCCAGGCAGAGCCGCGACACGTTGAGGCCGGTGGTGCCGAGGCGTCGGTAGTCCATGGAATCACCCTTTGCGATGTCGCCTCGGCAACTAGGGCGAGATCACGCGAAGGGGATCCATCCCGCGTGCGGAAAACACGTCCCCTTCAATGCCGGTAGCAGGACCAGGGATCGCCGGCACGGGGAACGCACGAAGGCTTGGGCGGCGGTGCACGATAAGCCACGCGCCCTTGCGGCGCTGCCGCCGATCCGGCCGGCGCGGGTGCGGCGGCGGGTGCGGCCACTGGCATCGCGACGGGCTCGGGCGGCTCGGCCGCTGCCGTGAAGGAGCTGAAACGCGATTGCGGCGTGCCCGATTGCGACTGTGACAGTGGAGCGTCGTTGTCGCTTGCACTGGAATGACCGTGGAACAGGTCGCAGATCGTCCCCCCGCATTCGCCGTCGCGGTTGCCGCCGGTGAGACCGCCGCCGCCGACGTTGAAGAACGAGGAGCGTTGCGGCGCCGGTGCCGCCGACCCTTGGGCCGGGGCGGCGCTGGAACCGGAGAACATGTTGGACAGGAAGCCGCTGCTCGGCGCGGTCAAAGGCGTTGCCGCTGCGGGCGCGGCTGCCGGTGCCGCCCCCTCCTGGGCCGGGCTTGGCGAACCGTAGTAGATGTCGCAAAGCGTCCCGCTGCATCTTTGCGGGGTTTGCTGGGCGGCGGCGCCGCTTGCGAGCGCGCCCGCGACGAAAAGAGCGGACAAGGCGGCGAACGCTGCGATCTTGGCGGAAGGGAGCATCGGACGTTTCCCGTCACACGAGTTGGTGAACGTGGGATCCTCATTGCGGCCGAACGTGTCAGCGGAGTGGCCGTGCTCGAAGAAACCGGGCGGCTGTGGCCGAGATGCCACATCGAGATCGCGTGGGTTGTGGATCATCGGAGCCGATGCGCCCGGCGGCGTCGCCGACGAGCGCCCTGGTTCCCGGCGCGTCCAGCGGGCCTACTGCGCCGCCGCTTCGATGGGCTTGGGCGCAGCCGCCTTGGTTGCAGCCGCTTTGGTCGTGGTGTCGGCAGGCTTCGGCGCAGCCCTGGCCACCCGCTTCTTCTTCACTTTAACGGGAGCTGCTTTCGGCTCGGGCGCGGCCGGGACCGGCTCGGCTGCCGCGACCGGCTGCTCGGGCGTCCGGCCACCGAAAAAGCCGCAGATGAAGTCGCGGCAGGGAAGCGAGGACGGGGACGGTTCGCCCGCGGGAATGCCGGCGTAGTAGGCGTCACAAATCAGGCCGGTGCAGTGCGGGGTAAAGGCAGGCTTCGCCGCGTCCTGCGCGAAGCTTGAGGACGCGAGGCTGCCGGTCAGCCCGAAGGCGATCAGCGCCGCCGCTGCACTCTGATTGACAAATGAAGACATGCCCGTGGTTCCCGTCGCGCGGTCTCGATGATCGCACCTGCGAAGCCGAAGATGTCGGCCTCAAGGCAGAGGGTACACGGATGCATGCGTTCAGGCGGAGCCCAGCCGTTGTCTTGGCCGGTGAGGCCGAGAGGGCACAGGTGGTGCCGCGCGATGCCGATCAGACTACCCGATCGGGCTTACGCGAGGCTACCTGACGCGTCGGACTGAAAGTGCGCGCCGCCTTTCGATCCGATGGGAACATCGACCTGAAGAACGGGACCGAGCGCCATGCCCGGTCCCATGTTCTAGCTAGTGAGCCGTGGCGTGGTGCTCGACCAAGCCGAGGCGTCCCGGCTGGTTGGCCTCGATGCGGGCGACCCCGCTCTTTACGGCCGCCTGCACCTTTTCGAAAGCTCGGACCTCGATCTGGCGCACGCGCTCGCGGGATATGTCAAACTCGTCCGACAGGTCCTCCAGCGTGATCGGATCATCGGCGAGGCGGCGCGCCTCGAAGATGCGACGCTCGCGGTCGTTGAGCACGGTGAGCGCGCTGCGCAGGGCACCGAGCCGGTTGTCCTTCTCTTCCTGGTCGGCCAGGATGCTCTCCTGGCTCGACGACTGGTCGACGAGCCAATCCTGCCACTCGCCCTCGCCTTCCTCGCGCAAAGGCGCATTCAGCGACGCGTCGCCCGACATGCGGCGGTTCATGTCGATCACGTCCTGGTGGCTGACCCCCAGTCGCGTGGCGATGATCTCGACCTGATCGGGACGCAGGTCCCCCTCGTCGAGGGCGGAAATCTGGCTTTTGGCTTTGCGCAGATTGAAGAACAACTTCTTCTGGCTCGCCGTGGTCCCCATCTTCACCAGCGACCAGGAACGCAGGATGTACTCTTGTATGGACGCGCGGATCCACCACATCGCATAGGTCGCCAGACGGAAACCCTTGTCGGGCTCGAAGCGCTTCACGGCCTGCATCAGGCCGACGTTGCCTTCCGAGATCACCTCGCCGATCGGCAGGCCGTAGCCGCGATAACCCATCGCGATCTTGGCGACGAGGCGAAGATGCGAGGTGACGAGCTGGTGGGCGGCGCCGGGGTCCTCATGTTCACGCCAGCGCTTGGCGAGCATGTATTCCTGCTCCGGCTGGAGCATGGGAAACTTGCGAATCTCGGTCAGATAGCGGGAAAGTCCGCTTTCGCCGGAGATCATGGGCAGGGCAGCAGCCATTCTTATCCTCCAAAGAGCCCCCGAACTCGGCAGGCTCGCGGCGTCGCCATGACACGCATCGACGACTCAACCTGTGGACATGGGGAACCACGCGCCCGAACCTAAGGGCGCTTCATTCTTCGCCGGCATTACAAATCGGCAAGGTCCGACGCACTCCAATGGGATCTGCGAGCGTCCTTCTGTTTCGTCCAATGCCAGACCTCTGTTACGCAACACCGATCCGGCAAAGCGGTTGCATATGCAGATGTCGCACCGACCTCAGACCCGGCGGAAGGTCGGTGCGATCACGCGCGACGCAGGGCCATCCGCAGCGCCTCGAGATCGGCCGGCAGCGCGCTTTCGAAATCCAGGATCTCGCCGGTGATCGGGTGGGCGAAGCCGAGCCGGGCGGCGTGCAGCGCCTGGCGCCCGAGCGAGTCCAGCTTTTCGCGCGCGGCTTCGGGCAGCCGACTCGCCTTGGTGCGGAAACCGCGGGCGTAGAGGGGGTCGCCCAGCACGGGATGGCCGAGATGCGCCATGTGTACGCGGATTTGATGGGTTCGCCCTGTTTCGAGCTGGCAGGCCAGCAGGCTCGCCTCGGCTTGGCCTTCCCCGACTTGACCTTCTGCGACGTGGCCGCCCTCGCCGCCGCCATACCGCTCTTCCAAACGCCAGTGCGTGATCGCCGCGCGGCCGCGCTCCTGGTCGGTCACCGCCATGCGCAGGCGATCGGTGCCGTGGCGCCCGAGCGGCGCCTCCACCGCGCCGGCCTGTCGCGACGGCTCGCCCCACACGAAGGCAAGATAGCTGCGCTGCAGCGGCAGGGTGCGGCCGTGGTCGGCGAACAGGCGGGCGAGGCCGGCATGGGCGGCATCCGTCTTGGCGACCACAAGCAGCCCGGAGGTGTCCTTGTCGAGGCGGTGGACGATGCCCGGCCGGCGAACCCCGCCGATCCCCGACAGGCTGGCGCCGCAACGGGCGATCAGCGCGTTGACCAGCGTGCCGCTGCCGTGGCCGGGTGCGGGATGCACCACCAGCCCGGCCGGCTTGTCGATCACGATGAGGTGCGCATCCTCGTGGACGACCGCCAGGGGCAGCGCCTCCCCCTTCGGTTCGGGGTCGCTCGCCTCCGGCACCCGGAGCGAGACCGCCTCGCCGGTCTTCAGCTTGCGCTTGCCATCGCGCGCCACCGCGCCGTCGATCGTGAGACAGCCGTCCTCGATCAGGGCTTTCAGCCGCGTGCGCGACAGGGCGAGGCCGCGCCCCTCCGCGACGCGCGCGGCTGCGGCATCAAGGCGCTGCCCGGCCTCGTCGGCTCCCGCCGCGAAGGCGAAGACGGCCGTTGAAAGGGTCTCGTCGGCGTCAGCCACCTCGGTTATGTCGCAAGCCGTCACCGTTCCACGCCCATTCACCTGCGCCGCCGTAGGGGTACGCGACATCCGCAAAGACCCGTCCATGTCCTTCTATCAGATTTATGCCCGCGTTCTGGCGCTGCTCGGCGGCGAGCGCAAAGCCGTCGTCACCCTTGTCGGCGGCGCGGTGGCCCTCGTCATCGCGCAGTTCGCCGAGCCGGTGCTGTTCGGCCGCCTCATCGACAAGCTCACCCATCCTGCCGGCGGGCCGAGCATCGCCGCCCTGGTGCCGACGGTGGCCGCCTGGATCGCCTTCGCGGTCGCATCCATCGCCGCCGCCGTGGTGGTGTCGCTGCTCGCCGACCGCCTCGCCCACCGCCGCCGCCTCGCGGTGATGGCGATGTTCTTCGAGCACGCCCTCGATCTGCCGATGACCTTCCACGCCGTGACCCATTCCGGGCGCTCGCTGAAGATCATGATCGAAAGCTCGAACGCGATGTTCGTGGTCTACCTCAGCCTGTTCCGCGAGAACCTGTCGGCGCTGCTGTCGCTGGTCGTGGTGCTGCCGCTGTCGCTGTGGCTGAACTGGCGGCTCGGCCTGCTGCTGCTGGCGCTTGTGCTGCTCTCAGGGATGGCGGCAACCTACGTGCGCCGGCGCACCGAAGCGCTGCAGGGCAGGGTGGAACATTACAACACCTCGCTCGCCGAGCGCGCCTCGGACGTTCTCGGCAACATCCCGGTGATCCAGAGCTTCACCCGCATCGGCCTGGAAACCGGCGCCATGCGCGACCTCAGCCGCACCCTGCTGGAAGCGCAGATGCCGGTTCTGTCGTGGTGGGTGGTCGCGGTGGTGTTCGGCCGCACGGCCTCGATGGTGACGCTGCTGCTGATCTTCGTCTCCGGCACCGCCCTCTACATGAAGGGCATCGGCACGGTGGGCGGCATCGTGATGTTCATGAACTTCGCCAACCTGCTCATCGGCAAGCTGGAGCAACTCGTCAACTTCACGAACTCGCTGTTCCTGCAGCAGGCCAAGCTCGCCGACTTCTTCGCCGTGCTCGACACCGTGCCCCACGTCGCCGAGAAGCCGGGCGCGCGCGATCCCGGCCGGCTCAGGGGACGCGTCGCCTTCGAAGGCGTCACCTTCACCTATCCCGCGGGAGAGGGCATGGCGACGACCCCCGCCGTGCGCGACCTCACCTTCACCGTCGAGCCCGGCGAAACCATCGCCCTCGTCGGCGCCACCGGCTCCGGCAAGTCGACCACGCTGGGGCTGCTCCACCGCACCTTCGATCCCGGCTCGGGGCGCATCACCATCGATGGCATCGACATCCGCGACCTGCCGCTCGATGCCCTGCGCCGCAACATCGGCGTGGTGTTCCAGGAACCGATGCTGTTCGCCCGCTCCATCGCCGACAACCTGGCGATCGGCAAGCCCAACGCGTCGCCGGCCGAGATCCAGCTCGCGCTGGAGCGCGCCCAAGCGGCGGATTTCGTCGCCAACCAGGCGCACGGCCTCGCCACTGGGGTCGGCGAGCGCGGCCGCTCGCTGTCGGGCGGCGAGCGCCAGCGCGTCGCCATTGCCCGCGCACTCCTCAAGGATCCGCCGATCATGATCTTCGACGAGGCCACAGCCGCCCTCGACGCGGAAACCGAGCGGAAGCTGCAGAAGGCGCTGGCCAGCGCCACGCAGGGACGCACGACCTTCGTCATCGCCCACCGCCTCGCCACCGTGCGCCACGCCTCGCGCATCCTGGTGCTGCACAAGGGCCGCGTCGTCGAGAGCGGCACCTTCGACGAGCTGGTCGCGCAGGATGGCGCCTTCACCGTTCTCGCCCGCGCGCAGTTCATGGCCGGGCCGCGCGATGCCGACCTGGGCCAGCCCGTGCTCGCCGACACGCCGGGGCTGGTCGACCAGCTCTGACGAAAATGCCGTACTGCTATGCATTGGTGTCAATTGTTCCTGACACTGGAAACGCTCAATCTGTGGGCAGCGGAAGCGACCCTTTCGTTGTCCGGACGCCGCGAGGTTCCGGGCGTTTCCTCCCGTGACTTTCCCCGCCGGCTTCGCGCCGGCGGTTTTTTTTGCCGCGAAATCCTCGGGACGCGAGCGACTTAGTCGCCTTTCGGGCCGCCGCGCACGGCCAGTGCCACCGTCCACAGCGCCCGCACGGTGATCGCCTGGGCGAGGCGGGGCTCGCGCCGGGCGCGGCCGACCGCTTCGCCGAGAACCGCGATCGCCTTGAGCAGTCCTCTGGCATCCCACCGCCGCAGCTGCCGTTCGGCCACCGCCCGGCGAAGACCGTAGAAGCCGGAGTCCCCGCCGAACTGGCCGCCGGCATCCATGGTGAGGCGAGCCCGATGCAGGCTGGTGGCATGGCGCAGCGCCGACGCGAGCAGGACGTTGACGTCGCCGCTTTCGCCGAAGAGCCGCTCGGTGGTCCCCTCGATCGCCGGGAAGGCGCCCTCGAAGGCGCCATCGACCGCGTGATCGACGACCAGCGCCGACGCATCGGCCACGATCGCCTCGACGTGGGACACCTCGACCCGGCCCGCGCCGTGGGCGTAAAGCGCCAGCTTGTCCAGCTCCGACCGCGTTTCCAGCCGGTTCTGGCCAAGAAGCGACAGCAGCAGCTCGCGCGCGTCGGGCTCGATGGTGAGACCGGCGCTGGCCAACTCGCTGTCGATCAGCAGCCCGACCTCGCGCGGACCGTCGGGATGGCACTCGATCGCCGCCGCCGCCGGCTCCTTCTCGAACAGCTTGCGCAGGGGATTGTCGCGCTTGAGCGCCCCGCCCTCGACGGCAACCACGCAGTCGCGCGGGCGCGCCCGCAGGAGCGGCTCGATGGCCGGGAGCAGCGATTTGCCGGTGGCTTCCACGCCGATCGCCTTGCGGCCGCCGAACATGGGCACGGCATTGGCCTCGTCGGCGAGGCGCAGCCGGTCGCCCGCGAGGTCGTCGCCGGACAGGCGGAGGAGCTGGAAGGCGTCCTTGGGATCATCCACGGCGCGCACCAGGATCGTGCGGAGGCGCTCGGCCACCAATCCGGCGTCGCTGCCGAAGACGAGGTACAGGAAGACGCCCGGCGGCGGCTTGTTGATGAAGCGGTCCGCATCGCCGGACCTGACCGCGACCATGATGCGTCCCGTTGCGGTGAAAGCGACGAAGGCTACCTGGCGCCGCCGACGAGTTCGCCGTCCGCCGCCTTCTCGGCTGCGGCCTGCGTCCGGTTGGCTTCCCGCACCTGCGCCGGGCCCCCGCCCAGGCGCTGCTCGGCGAGGGCGGCGGCGAGGCGCTGCCGGATCAGGTCGGACAGCTGCTTGGCGTCGCGGATCTCGGCATCGCGGGAGGCGCGCACGTCGGCGAAGCGCTGGCTGGTGCGGTCGTAGCTCTTGAACACGAAGGCCGAGCCCCTGGTGACGAGCAGCCCGGTGGCGAAGTTCTCCAGCCTGTATTGGGCATTGACCACCACGGTGGCCGAGCTGGCCCGGCCCGACACCGTATCGATGAGGGGCGTCTGCACCGCCTCGTTGAGGGTCACGAACAGGCGATATTTGGGCGTGGGATGCGAGCCCGTGCCGTTGAGGTCGAACACCAGGTCGTCGCCGAGATAATGTCCGATGCGTTCGGGGATCGGCTCGACCGCGATCCCCTGGAGTTCGCTCTGCAGCCCCGGCCCGCCTTCGGCGAACTGGCCGTACATCGGCGCCAAACATCCGGCCATCGGCAAAGCGGCGAACGAAGCGACTGCTGCCGCGAAGGCGCGTCGCGTCCTGCCGCGTCGCGACGCAGACCCGATCCGGGCCGAGGCTTCAGACCACCACATTGATGATCCGCCCGGGCACGATGATGAACTTGCGGATCGCGCGGCCCTCGATCGCGCGCGCCACCGCTTCGAGCGCCAGCGTCGCCGTTCTGATCTCGTCGTCGCCGGCCTCGCGTCCAACCGTCACGTCGGCCCTCTTCCTGCCGTTGACCTGCACCGGCAGGGTTAACACGTCTTCCCTAACCAAGCATGGATCGCCGACCGGCCAGGGCCGCTCGGCGACGAGATCATGATGGCCGATGGCATTCCAGCAACTTTCGGCCAAGTGCGGCATCATCGGCGCGAACAGCTGCACCAGCACCTCCGCCCCCTCGCGGAAGGCGAAGCGGAGATCGCCGCCGACCTCCGGCGTTTCGATCGCGCCCACGGCGGCCGAAAGCTTGTTGGCGAGATCATAGATGCGCGCCACCGCCCGGTTGAAGCGCAGCGCCTCCACGTCCTCGCCCAGCGCCAGCAGCGAGCCGTGGGTCGCCTTGCGGATCGCCGCCGCCGCATGCCCGAAGGCCGCCGGGGCCGGCGTGCCGACCGGCGCGGCGAGGCCGGCCAGTTCGCCCACCAGCCGCCAAAGGCGCTGGGTGAACTTGCCCGCCGCCTGCACGCCCTCCTCGGTCCAGATCACGTCGCGCTCGGGTGGGCTGTCCGACAGCATGAACCAGCGCGCCGTATCGGCGCCGTAGGTGTCGATGATCTCGTCGGGGTCGACCACGTTGCGCTTCGACTTCGACATCTTCTCGACCGGTCCGATGGTCACGGGGGCGCCGCCGTCGAGCTTGAAGGCGCGGCGGGCTTCGGGGATGCCCTCGAAGCGGACCTCGGCCGGCGCAACCCAGCGCCCGTCCGCATCCCTGTAGGTTTCGTGGTTCACCATCCCCTGCGTGAACAGGCCGGCGAAGGGCTCGCTCACCTGGCCGGCGCCACCCCCGGCATGGCCGGTGCGCGCCATCGCCCGCGTGAAGAAGCGGGCATAGAGCAGGTGCAGGATCGCGTGCTCGATGCCGCCGATGTACTGGTCGACCGACATCCATCGCCCGACCGAGCCGGTGTCGGTTGGTGCGGCCTCGTTCCACGGGTCGGTGAAGCGCAGGAAGTACCAGGACGAGTCGACGAAGGTGTCCATCGTGTCGGTTTCGCGCTTCGCCGGCCCGCCGCAAGCCGGGCAGGGCGCGTGCGCCCACGTCGGATGGCGGTCGAGCGGGTTGCCCGGCTGGTCGAAGCTGACGTCGTCGGGCAGCACCACCGGCAGGTCGGCGAGCGGCACCGGCACCACGCCGCAGCGCTCGCAGTGCAGGATCGGGATCGGGCAGCCCCAGTATCGCTGGCGCGAAATGCCCCAGTCGCGCAGGCGGGTGTTGACCTGCCGTCGGGCAACAGGCTCACCGGCCAGCGTCTCGCCCTCCAGCCTGCCAGCCACCGCCTCCTTGGCCTGCGCAATGGTGAGCCCATCGAGGAAGCGCGAATTGATGAGCCGGCCGTCGCCGTCGTACGCCTTGTCTGCGACCGTGAAGGTCGCCGGGTCGACGCCTTCCGGGCACACCACCGGCGTCGCCCCCAGCCCGGTGGCGCGGGCGAAGTCGAGGTCGCGCTGATCGTGCGCCGGGCAGCCAAAGATGGCGCCCGTGCCGTAGTCCATCAGCACGAAGTTGGCGACGAAGACCGGCAGGGACCAGGCGGGGTCGAGCGGGTGCGCGGCCTTGAGCCCGGTGTCGTAGCCGCGCTTCTCCGCTGTCTCGATGGCGGCGACCGAGGTGCCGAGCGAGCGGATCTCCGCGACGAAGGCGGCCAGCGCGGGATCAACGTCGGCGGCGGCGGCGGCAAGCGGGTGATCGGCGGCGATCGCCAGGAACTTGGCGCCGTAGAGCGTGTCGGGCCGCGTGGTGTAGACGGCGAGCGCGTCGAAGCCGAAGCGCTGCGCGTCCAGCGCGAAACGCACCACCAGGCCCTCCGAGCGGCCGATCCAGTTGCGCTGCATCAGCCGCACCTTGTCGGGCCAGCGATCCAGCGTGTCGAGGCCGGCGAGCAGCTCGTCGGCGAAGGCGGAGATGCGCAGGAACCATTGCGTCAGCTCGCGCTGCTCGACCATCGCGCCCGATCGCCAGCCGCGGCCATCGACGACCTGCTCGTTGGCGAGCACGGTCATGTCCACCGGGTCCCAGTTCACCTTGGCCTGTTTGCGGTCGACGAGGCCGGCGGCGAGGAAGTCGAGGAACAGGCGCTGCTGGTGCTTGTAGTACGAGGGATCGCAGGTCGCGATCTCGCGCGACCAGTCCAGCGACAATCCCATGCTCTTGAGCTGGGCGCGCATGGTGGCGATGTTGCGGAGGGTCCAGGCGGCCGGCGAGGAGCCGCTGTCGCGGGCCGCGTTCTCGGCCGGCAGGCCGAAGGCGTCCCAGCCCATCGGGTGGAGGACGTCGTATCCTCTGGCCCTGCGGTAGCGCGCCACCACGTCGCCCATCGCGTAGTTGCGCACGTGCCCCATGTGGATGCGCCCCGAGGGATAAGGGAACATCTCCAGCACGTAGTATTTCGGCCGGGGAGGGGCCTCCGTCGGACCCGCTCCTTGCGAACGCGGTTGCCCCGCATTCGGCGAGCCCGGCTGATCGGTGCGGAAGATGCCGCGCTCGTCCCAAACCCGCTGCCAGTACGGTTCGGCCTCGCGCGCATTGTAACGCTCGGTGGTCATGCGGATTGAATGACGTGCCTATGCGGCGAGAGTGGGATGGCCGCAGGGAACATGGCCAGCGGCGGAAGGCAACCGCGCCGCTAACCGGCGCGATCGGCCCCGCGCCGGACCACTCACATATTCTGCTTGCTGTCGGTACGCAGGTAATCGCCTTGCGCGGTCAACTGGGCTTCATCGATGGTTTCGGCGGTTTCCGGCACGATCTCGCCGCCCATCGCGGCGATCTCCTCGGCCGTCCGTTTGCTTGTCGACATGATGCGGGTGCCGTTCTCCTTGTTGGGCAAGGTGAAGGAGTGCACCGTCACCATCACGCGGTTCCCCGAGGCGGTGGGACGCGCGATGACAGAGGTCGTGCCTCGTGATCGTGCCGGCGTGACACGTCGGTCAGTCGACATGCACAGCATCGCCGCGTTCGGCATGCTCGTCCGGGCCGTTGAGAAGATGCTCGATGGCATGCCTGATCCAGGCCTTCTTCACCGCGTCCTGCTGGCTGGCAGGTGTGTCGGGCAGCGGTGGACGCGTTTGCGCGACGGCGAAGCTGCTGAAGGCGACGAGAGCCGCGGCGAGGAGCATGCGCATGATTTCACCCTTTCGGCCAAAGGTTCTATGAGGATGGCGGACTGGTCGAAGGCTTCACCCAGTAGGTCGCCGATGTATCAACGGGTCTATAATTCCAACCGAACCAAGCGGTTCGGTTACTCTGAACGAGAATTAGCGTTGCCGATCGCGTCCGCAAGGTGGCGGCGGATGGCGAGATCTGCAGCCGCCGAAGGGCTGCCATCCAATTCGCGTGACTGTGGCGATGATGTCACGACTCGTCGCGAGGGAATTGCTGCGGTTCCTCCGGTTCGCCGGCCGCCGCCGCATCGAGCTGCCGGATCGACAGGCCGTACCGGAGACGGCCGGCGCGGCAAAGGCGGAGGTAATCATCGCGCGGCGGGCAGAAGCCGATCCGCATCGCCGGGATCACCCGATAAACCCAGGCCGCCGCCTCGCGTCCCCCTTGTTCGCGCACCGTCACGATCTCTCGTCGGTACCGGTGCGGATGGCCCTCCTTGCGGTCCAGGGCGGCCCAGCCGTCGCGAGGCACGCTGAAAAGAAGGCCGTCGACGGTGCCGCCGCGGCAGGAACGGATGTTGAGGGCGCCACCGCCGCGACGCACCGACCGGTAATCGAACACCAGCTGCTCGTGGGGCAGGACGGCAGGTCCGATCGCCCTCAGCACGGCCGCATCGAAGCCGCGGGCCCGGCAGAACGCCGACCAGTCGTCCCAATCGAGGTTGGATCCGTAGGCGAAGTAAAGGTCGAAGCCGCCCGGCACGCAACCAGCGCTCATTCTCGCCGTTCAAGCCCCGCATCGCGGGCGAGCCGGTCGAAGGTGGCCACCATGTGGATGCAAGCGATGGAGTTCTTTCGATGAAGCGCATGATCGCGGGCGTGCTCGACGTCGCCTATCTCGAAGCCGGTCCCCCCGACGGCGCGCCGGTCATCCTTCTCCACGGTTTCCCCTACGATGCGCACGGCTACGAGTCCGCGATGGCTCGCCTCGCCGGTGCCGGGCGCCGCTGCATCGCTCCGTTCCTGCGCGGCTACGGGGCGACGCGCTTCCTCCAGCCGAACACGCCGCGCTCCGGCCAGCAGGCGGCGCTGGGAGCCGACCTGCTGGCGCTGATGGACGCCCTCGCGATCCCGCAGGCCGTGCTCGCCGGCTACGACTGGGGTGGGCGCGCGGCCTGCGTTCTCGCCGCGCTCCACCCCGATCGCGTGCGCGGCCTGGTCAGCTGCGGCGCCGCCTACAACATCCAGGACATCGCCGGCGCCGCCGCGCCCGCCGCGCCCGCCGCCGAGCATCGCTCGTGGTACGTGTATTATTTCGCCACCGAGCGCGGCCGCGCCGGCCTTGCCGGCAAGACGGATGCGCTGTGCCGCCTGCTGTGGACGCAGTGGTCGCCGAACTGGGCCTTCGGTGACGACACGTTCGCCCGCAGCGCGGCCAGCTTCAGCAACCCTGATTTCGTCGCCGTGGTCATCCATTCCTACCGTTATCGGCTCGGCAACGCGCCGGGCGATCCCACGCTGGACGCGTGGGAAGCGCGCCTCGCCGCCAAGCCGGCGATCGGCGTGCCAACGATCCTGCTCCAGGGCGCCGACGACGGCATCACCCCGCCCGAGCCGGAGGCGGCCTTCGCGCCTCGCTTCAGCGGCCGCTGCGAGCGGCATATCCTGCCCGGCATCGGCCATAACGTGCCCCAGGAAGCGCCGGCCGCCTTCGCCGACGCCGTGCTCGCACTCGGCTGAGCAGCCTCGCGGAAATCTGCTTAGCGCATCGCGGCAGGGATCCGACGCTGCGGGCGCAAGCTCCAGGGCCATCGCTTGACCGGCTGAAAGGGTGACGGGAGGAC
>CAXTMA010000084.1:0-14765 GCA_964245015.1 uncultured Beijerinckiaceae bacterium
TGTTCGGCGGCCTGACCCACGCCCCGGCCGAGCGCCTCGCCGCGCGTCTCGCCGGTCAGGCAACGTGGAGCGGGCTCGACGTCGCCTGGCCGGTCGCCGGCGCGGCCGCCGCCGTGGAGGTCGGCCTCGGCGGCAGCCCGGCCTTTCGTCGCGACCAGACCTTCGACGGCTTTCGCGGCTACGGCGTGATCCGCCTCGACCGCGTCGCCGCGCACGACCCGACCGACCTCCGGGGGACCGAGCCCGCGCCCGTTCCGCCCAAGGACAACGTCGTCGCCTTTCCCGGCGTGGAGGCCCGAGCCTTGTCGCCCAAGGATCGCGAAACCTTCAACGCGCTCGGCGCCGAACTGCGCGACCGCGTCGAGGCTCCGGCCGCCCTGGACCTGGCAGAGCCGGCCAAGCCCGAGCCGGTCAATCCCGAACCGGTTGAGCCCGAGCCGGTCGACAGCCCGAGCCGATCGGAGGTCGACCCCGGCCCCGTTCCGTTGCCGGAGGCGCCTGCCGCCATCGAACCCGCGCGAGCCGAGGCGCTCGATCCCAAGCCAGCCCTCGGTGCGCCGCCATCGGAGACCGAGCCCGGCGACGCGCGCTTCCCGGCCGCCGCACCCGTTGCGCCGGACATAACCGAGCCGGAGGCCATGCCGGCGAGGGCGACGGTCGCCGACGAGGCGGGCAGCCCTTCAAGCGAACCGGCAGGCCTGCTCGCGATCAGCGAGAGCGCAGGCTCCGCCGCCCAGCCGACGCAGGCCCTGCGATCGGCGGAGGCGGCGCGCAACGGCCTCGCCGTTCTCGACCGGCTTCACGTGGCGCTGCTCGTCAGCCGCAACAACGTGCCCATCTTCGCCAACCGGCACATGCTCGACCTGACCGGCTTCGCCGACGAGGACGAACTCCACGCCGCCGGCGGCTTGGTTCACCTGTTCGGCGGCGTACCCGGCAACAACAGCGGCGGCGAGGTCGTCGGGGTTCGCGCCCGCGACGGCTCGGTGGTGTTCACCACGGCGCGCATGCAGCAGATCGAATGGGACGGCCTGCCCGCGACCCTTCTGACCCTGAAGGAGGGTGTCCAGGCTCCGGCAGGCGACGGTGTCGCCCCGCAAGCTCCGGCTGATCAAGCACTCGCCGGCCAAGCACTCGCCGGCCAAGCACTCACCGGCCAAGCACTCGCCGGCCGAGCCGAGCTTCAGGGGAGCGGTGGGCAGGAGCCTGCGGCAGGCCTCACCGAGGCGGGCACGGCGCCCGACGCCCTCGCCGGCGGGCAGCTCCGCGACGGCGGCGAGGTCCGCGCCCTGCGTGCGATCCTTGAAACCGCGAGCGATGGCGTCGCCGTGCTCGACGCCGATTGCAACGTGCTGTCCTTGAACCGCTCCGGCGAGGCGCTGTTCGGCCGCGATCGCCGCGAGGTGGTCGGCAAGCCCTTCCTCGACCTGTTCGCCAGGGACAACAAGGGTTCGGCAGCCGACTACCTCGAAGGCTTGAAGCACGGCGCGGCGCAGAGCATGCTCAACGATGGGCGCGAGCTGACGATGGAAGCCGGGCAGGGCGGCACCGTGCCGGTGTTCATGACCCTCGGCCGGCTCGGGGCCGGCGACGAGACGGCCGGCGCCGCCCGCTTCTGCGCCCTGTTCCGCGACCTGACGCCGATGCGGCCGTTGGATCGCGCTCCTGGCGGCGCGCCCCGGAAACCGGCGAAGCCGGCGGGCGCGACGCCGACCGACCTGCTGGCCGGCGTCGCGCAGGAGATCCGCACCCCGCTCGACATCATCTCCGAAGCGGCCGACCTGATGGCGGAGGAGCGCTTCGGACCGCTGGGCAACCCCCGCTACAAGGAGTATCTCGCCGATATCCGTGCTGCGGCGACCCAGATCGGCGGCCTTCTCCGCGACCTGCTCGACCTGTCGAAGCTCGAAGCCGGCCGGCTGGACCTCGCCGACGACGCGCTCGACATCAACCGCATCGTCGGCGAAGCGGTGGCGGCGACCCAGCCCCGCGCCAGCCGCGAGCGCGTCATCATGAGGCTGTCGCTGGCGCCCAACCTGCCTTCGGTGCGGGCCGACGGCCGCTCCTTGCGTCAGGTCGTCCTCAACATCCTGGCCAACGCCGTCGCCTTCAACGAGCCGGGCGGCCAAGTGATCGTTGCCACCGCCGTGACGGAAGCCGGCGGCGTGGCGATCCGCGTGCGCGATACCGGCCCCGGCATGTCGGAAGCCGAGATCGCCGCCGCGCTGGAGCCATTCGGTCAAGCGGTGAGCCAAGCGGCCGGTCAAGCTGCTGGAACGCGACAGGCTGCGGGTGGCTCGGGCCTGAACCTGCCGCTGGCCAAAGCCCTCGCGGAGGCCAACGAAGCCTCGCTCACCATCCGCAGCAAGGTCGAGCAGGGAACCATGATCGAGGTTCTGTTCCCCCGCGAGCGCGTACTGGCGGGCTGACGTGCCGGCTGCCTGATGCGGGCGGGAACGGCTGGGCGGAATCGATCGTTGCCAACCCAGGAGGCCAATGAGATGGATGAAGAAAAGGTCAAGAACAAGGATGCCGAGGCGGCCAAGAGCCCGGAAACCGCGACGGATCTCGACAAGGGGCTTCAGGACACGTTTCCGGGAAGCGACCCGATCTCGACGCTGCAGCCTCCGACCAAGGACGAAAGCGGCGAGGTTTCCTGAGCAGGTGAAGCGTTGGCAGGCCAACACTTCACCTGCTTAGTCCTTTGCCATGCCGCAGGTTTGGATCGTGAAACTGCGGGGCACTTTTGCGAAACCTGCTTAGCGGCCCTTGGCGAAGGGGCTGCTCGTTTGCCCGACCGGACGTGAAAACCGCGGATTGCTCATAGATTCGTTGCAAGCGACCTCGCGCCCAGGCGTTCAAGCCCAGCGCGCGGCATCGCGCCCGACGACGGAGGCAAGGGTTTCGCCTTGGCCGAGCTTGGCGAGCAGCCCCGACTTGATCTGGCCGACCAGCGACGGGCCGGCGAATACCAGGGCGGAGTAGATCTGCACCAGGCTGGCGCCAGCCTCGACCTTGGCGAAGGCGGTGTCGGCGCTTTCCACTCCTCCGACGCCGATCAGCGGAAACTGCCCTTCGACGCGCAGGTAGGCCTGCGCGAGCCTGGCGGTCGAGGCTTCGAAGAGGGGGCGCCCGGACAGGCCGCCGGCTTGCCCTGCGTGGCGGTGCGCCCCGAGCGCCGCCGGCCGTCCGACGGTCGTGTTGGACACGATCATCCCGTCGATGCGGCGACGTCGCGCCACGGCGACGATGGCATCGAGTTCGGCCGGCAGGAGATCGGGGGCGATCTTCAGCAGGATCGGCGGGCGGGCCCCGCCTGCCGCGTCGCGGGCGTCGATCACGCGGGCCAGCAGGTCGTCGAGCGCTTCGGGCTTCTGCAGGTCGCGAAGGTTCGGGGTGTTGGGCGAGGACACGTTGATCGCGAAGTAATCGGCCGCGTGAGCGAAGGCGCGAACGCCCGCCGCGTAATCGGCGACCCGGTCGGCCGCGTCCTTGTTGGCTCCGACGTTGATTCCCAAGAGGGTGTTGGGGTTTGCGCCGTTTGCCGGCTTAGCCCCAACCGCCCTCGGCCGCAGCTTCGGCAGCACGTGATCGTGACCGCGGTTGTTGAAGCCGAAGCGGTTGATCACCGCGCCGTGCTCGGCCAGCCGGAACAGGCGCGGCCGGCTGTTGCCGTCCTGCGGCAACGGCGTCAGCGTGCCGATTTCGGCGAAGCCGAAACCGAGGTGGCCGGCCTTGCCGGCGAGAACGCCGTTCTTGTCGAAGCCGGCGGCGAGCCCGATCGGGTTGGCGAAGCGCAGGCCGAACGCGTCCACCGCGAGGCGGGGATCATCGCGCTCGGGTTGCGGCAGCGGCAGAACGGCGAGAGCCTTGAGGGTGAGGTCGTGCGCCCGCTCGGGATCCAGCGCGTGCAGGATCGGCCGGGCGACCGGCCAGGCCAGGGACCACAGCGCGCTCGCGGGCCTGTTCGCCCTCACGGCAGCAGCCCCGCGAACTCATGCCGGCCTTCACCATCGACCGGCAGGTCCCTCACCCATGCGGCCTTGGCCACCGGCAGCGGCGCGTAGAGATGGGGGAACAGCGCGCCGGCCCGCGAGCGCTCCCAGCGCAGCGCGTCGCCGAGGCCGGCGGACTCGACGGCGACGAGCAGAAGGTCGCCCACGCCGGCGAAATGCCGCGCGGCCGTTTCCGCGACCTGCTCGACGGCGGAGAAGTGAATGAAGCCGTCGGCGAGGTCGACCGGCGCCCCGGCGAAGATCCCGGACACCTCCGCCCGGTCCCAGAGGTCGCGCGGAACGATCTTGTAGATGAGGGCCAAGGGTCGCTCCGCCAAGGGTCGCTCCGATGTGGCTCGGCGCCGGGCCGAGGCGGCTCCGGCCGCACGGCGGCTTCCGCGCTGGCCCATGTCGCTGTAGGAAGGCTGGGCGCCCAAGTCCATCCCAAGTGCACCCGCGTCCATTTCACGTCCAGCCCAAGCCGCTTCGCCCATGCCAACCCTTGTGTCCCCGCTCCGTATCGGCACGCGCGGCAGCCCGCTGGCGCTGGCCCAGGCGCATCAAACCCGCGATCGGCTGCGGGAAGCGCACGGCCTCGACGAGGCCGATATCGTCATTCACGTCATCAAGACCAGCGGCGACGCGATCCAGGATCGGGCCCTGTCGGAGGCGGGTGGCAAGGGCCTGTTCACCAAGGAACTCGACACCGCCCTGATGATGAGCGGCATCGACCTCGCCGTGCATTCGGCCAAGGACATGCCGACGTTTCTGCCCGACGCGATCGCCATCGCCGGCTATCTCCCGCGCGAGGACGTGCGCGACGCCTGGATCTCGCCGGTGGCGCCAAGCCCCCGCGAACTGCCGCGCGGCGCCAGCGTCGGCACGGCCTCGCTGCGCCGCGGCGCCATGCTGAAGCGGATCCGCCCGGATGTGGAAACGGTGCTGCTGCGCGGCAACGTGCAGACCCGCCTGCGCAGGATCGCGGAAGGCGCGTTCAGCGGAACGCTGCTGGCACTGGCCGGGCTGCGGCGCCTCGGGCTGGAGGGGGAAGCCACCTATGTCATCCCGATCGAGGATTTCCTGCCGGCGGCCGGCCAGGGGGCGATCGGCCTCACCGCGCGCGCCGGCGACACCCGCGTCGCCGCGCTGCTGGCGCCCATCCTGTGCGAGGCGACGGGCATCGCGCTTGCCGCCGAGCGCGCCTTCCTCGCCGCCCTGGACGGATCCTGCCGGACGCCCATCGGCGCCCATGCCACCGTGGCCAACGGCTCGGTGACGCTGCGCGGCAGCGTGCTGCGGCCGGACGGGTCGCAAGCCTACGACGAGGAGGTGCACGGCGCCGTCGCCGATGCCGAGCAGGTCGGCGCGGCGGCCGGCGCCGCCATCAAGGGCCGGTTGCCGCCCGGCTTCTTCGGATCATAAGGCCGATGTCCGGGCTGGCGACATGCGCCTGCTGCTGACCCGGGCGGCGGATGATGCGGCGCGCACGCGCGAGAAGCTCGAAGCGGCCGGACACCGGGCGATGATCGCGCCGCTGCTGCGCATCCTGCCCCTGCCGGCGACTTGGCCGGACGGCTGCGTCGACGGCGTGCTGGCGACGAGCGGGAACGCGTTCGCGACGCTGCCGCCGGTTTCAGGCCCACCGGTCTCAGGGCCGCCGGTTTCAGGATTGCCGGCTTCGACCCCGCAAGCCCTACCGACGCCGGAGGCTCGTCGGATCATGCCGCTGCTGCTGGTCGGGCGTCGCACCCTGGACTGTGCCCGCGCGAACGGCTTCCTCGGCGCGGCGACCGTGGCCGCCAATGCCACCGTTCTCGCCCTTGGTCTGGGCAAGCTGCCGGTCCGGCCGCGCCGCATCGTCTACCTCGCCGGACGCGACCGCAAGCCCGACATCGAGGCGGCGATGCGCGTGATGAAGCAGCCTTTCGAGCTGATCGAAACCTATGAAGCGCAGGCTGTGGAGACGATGGATGCGGCGGCCGTCTTGGCGCTGCGCGCCGGTACCATCGATGGTGTTCTGCACTTCTCGCAGCGCAGCGCCGATTTGTTTCTGAGCTTGGCGAGATCCGCCAAGCTCGATCCCGGCCCGCTTCGGCATATCTGCCTTTCGGACGAGGTCGCCGCACCGTTCCGCGGTGCGGGCTGTTCCCATGTTGCGGTCGCCGAAGCACCCAACGAAGCGGCGCTCCTGGCGTGTCTCGACAGTTCTCAGGCCTGACGGCGGGCGCCGTCGCCGCTGCCGCGCTTGGGACGCGCGGTCATGATCTCGGCGAGCGCCCTTGCGGCACGGGCCGAGGAGGAAGCGGCTAGCCGGGCCCTTTCGGCTTCAAGCCGGGCCTGCTCGGCGGCCTGTTCGGCTTCCAGGCGGATACGCTCTTCTTCTTCGCGAGCGCGACGCTCGGCTTCGAGCTTGGCCTGCTCGGCCGCTCGGATCGCGGCGAGGCGGGCCTGCTCCTGCCGGCGCGACTCGTCCCTTTCGGCATCGCGCTTGTTGCGCGCCTGGACGATCTTGCGGTGTTCTGCGGCGCGGGCCTCGCTTTCCGGGCTCGCTATCCGTTCCTGCATCTTCTTCACCAGGGCGAGCCGGGAACTCGTGGCTGACTCACGGCGCTCGGCAAAATCGACATCTAACGAACGTGCCAATCCATATACCTTCTGAACATTGGGGGTACGGCTTCCAAATAGGGTGTGGCCGCGCGAAAGCTATGGCGCGAGAGGCAGTCTCGTGCAAGTTCGCGTGAGCCCTTAGTCAGAGATTTGACGAAGCCGGCCGCCCTTTTTTACAGTGTCGGTACACGCGTGCAACAAGGTGGCGCGCGTTTCCCCCGCGCCCCGCTCGACCGGCAACGTTGGCCTCGCCAATGCCTGTTCATCGCGCGCCCCGCCGCCTGCCCAACCCTTGAGCTTGTGAACTCTGCCATGACCCGCGCCGCGGCACCCCCTGCCGACCGATCTGCCCTTGACGCCATCGCCCTCGATCCGGCCACCCTCGCCTTCGCCAGAACAACGGCCAAGGCCTGGCCCTTCGAGGAAGCGCGCAAGCTCGTGGCGCGGGTCGAGCGCACGGGGCAGACGTCCGTGCTGTTCGAAACCGGCTACGGCCCCTCCGGCCTGCCGCACATCGGCACCTTCGGCGAGGTCGCCCGCACCACCATGGTGCGCCATGCCTTTCGCGTGCTGACCGGGGACGCGATCGCCACCCGGCTGCTCGCCTTTTCCGACGACATGGACGGGTTGCGCAAGGTGCCCGACAACGTCCCGAACCCCGACCTGCTCGCCGCCAACCTCGGCAAGCCGCTCACGGCCGTGCCCGACCCTTTCGGCACCCACGAGAGCTTCGGCGCCCACAACAACGCCCGGCTGCGCGCCTTCCTCGATCGCTTCGGCTTCGACTACGAGTTCGCCTCGGCGACCGACTACTACCGATCCGGCCGCTTCGACCCGGCGCTCCGGCACATGCTGCGCCGCTACCAGGACGTAATGGCGATCATGCTGCCGACCTTTCGCGCCGAGCGGGCCGGCACCTACTCGCCCTTCCTGCCGATCCACCCGGAGACGGGCCTCGTGATGCAGGTGCCGCTCGATGCCGTCGACGCCGACGCCGGCACGATTTCGTGGCGCGATGCCGGCACGGGCGAGACCTACACGACCCCCGTCACAGGCGGTCACGCCAAGCTGCAATGGAAGCCGGACTGGGCGATGCGCTGGTACGCGCTCGGCGTCGACTACGAGATGGCCGGCAAGGACCTGATCGACTCGGTCAAGCTGTCGGGCGAGATCGTGCGGGCCCTCGGCGGCACGCCGCCCGAGGGCTTCAACTACGAGCTGTTCCTCGACGAGAAAGGCCAGAAGATCTCGAAGTCCAAGGGCAACGGCCTGACCGTCGACGAATGGCTGAGCTATGCCAGCCCGGAAAGCCTCGCCCTGTTCATGTACCAGCGCCCGCGGGAGGCCAAGAAGCTGCACTTCGACGTGATCCCGCGCAACGTCGACGACTACCTCGCCTTTCTCGACGCGGTGCCGAAGCAGACCGCCGGGCCGGACGGCAGGGCGCTGCTCGGCAATCCGGCGTGGCACCTGCACGATGGGGCGCCCCCCGCGCCCGAGGTGATCGGCCAAGCTGCCACGGGGTCGGCGGTCTCCTTCGTCATGCTGCTCAATCTGGCAACGGTGGCGAACTCCGAGGATCCCGCCGTGCTGTGGGGCTTTCTCCGCCGCTACGCGCCCGACGTTTCGCCGCAGAGTCACCCCCGCCTCGACGCGCTGGTCGGCTACGCCGTGCGCTTCTACCGCGATTTCGTCGCTCCCGCGAAGCGATACCGCCTGCCCGACGCGGTCGAGCGCGACGCGTTGGCCAAACTGTCGGCGGCGCTCGCCGCGCTGCCGGCTGGAGCCAGCGCCGAAGACATCCAGGCGGCGCTCTACGACGTCGCCCGGCCGATCGGACGCTACCAGAACCTCGCCGCCAAGGGCGCCACGCCCGAGCGGCCGGGAGTGAGCAACGACTGGTTCGCGATGCTCTACCAAGTGCTGCTCGGCGAGGAGAAGGGCCCGCGCTTCGGCTCCTTCGTGGCGCTCTACGGGGTCGGCGAGACGCGCGAACTGATCGCCCGCGCCCTTGCCGGCGAACTCGTCGCGGAGTGAGATATCCCCGTTCGTGGAGAAGGCTCGGCTCGATCGTTCCCGGCCGGGGTGAGGCTTTGCCACCTCCGGAGCTTGTCCCTATGCTGCGATAACCTGGAGACCCCATGCGCGTCCTCGGCATCGAGACCACCTGCGACGAGACGGCGGCGGCCGTGGTCGAGCGTTTGCCCGACGGCTCGGCGGCGATCCGCTCCAACGAGATCATGAGCCAGATCCGCCTGCATGCGGCCTACGGCGGCGTGGTGCCGGAGATCGCCGCCCGCGCCCACGTCGACGTGCTCGACCGGCTGGTGGAGCGCGCCGTCAGCCGCGCCGGCATGGCGATGCGCGACCTCGACGGCATCGCCGCCTCGGCCGGGCCGGGGCTGATCGGCGGCGTCATCGTCGGGCTCACCGCCGGCAAGGCGATGGCGCTGGCGCTGCGCAAGCCCTTCGTCGCCGTCAACCACCTCGAAGCCCATGCGCTGACGCCGCGCCTCACCGATGGCGTGCCCTTCCCCTACCTGCTGCTGCTGGTGTCGGGCGGCCACACCCAGCTCGTCGCCGTCAAGGGCGTGGGCGATTACGTCCGCCTCGGCGCCACGGTGGACGACGCGCTGGGCGAGGCCTTCGACAAGGTCGCCAAGCTGCTGGGCCTGCCCTATCCCGGCGGCCCGATGGTGGAGCGCCACGCAGCTGACGGCGATCCCGAGCGCTTCAGCTTTCCCCGCCCGATGGCCGGCCGGCCCAAGCCGGACTTCTCGCTGTCGGGGCTGAAAACGGCCGTCCGCATCGCCGCCGAGGAGATCCGGCCGCTGACGGCGACCGACGTCAACGACCTCGCCGCCTCGTTCCAGGCGGCGGTGGTGGATACGGTGATCGACCGGGTGCGCGTCGCCGCCCGGTTGTTTCGCGAAAAGGTCGGCCCCTGCGAGGCGGTGGTGGCGGCCGGCGGCGTCGCCGCCAACGACGCGATCCGCCGGGCGATGGCCCGCTTCTGCGGCGAGGCCGGCCTGCGCCTCGTCATCCCGCCGCCGCCCTTGTGCACGGACAACGGCGCGATGGTCGCCTTCGCCGGCATCGAGCGGCTGTCGCTGGGCCTCACCGACGACATGACCTTCGCCGCCCGGCCGCGCTGGCCGCTCGACGCCCAGGCCGAGGCGGTTCATCACGGCAAGGCGTGAGCGCGCCGTGAGCCCGACATCGCAGGATCGGGCGGCGGCACCCCGCCGCATCGCCGTCCTCGGCGGCGGCGCCTGGGGCACCGCGCTCGCCAACCTCGCGGCACGCAGCGCCGGCCCGGTCGCCCTGTGGGGGCGGGCGCCCGCCCCCCCCCCCCCCCGCGGCGCTGGCGGGAGCCGACGTCGTGCTGCTCGCCGTGCCGGCGCAGTCGATGCGCGCGCTGGCCGAGCGCGCCGCCGCCTTTATCGCCCCCGGCGTGCCGGTGGTGATCTGCGCCAAGGGCATCGAGCGCGGCACCGGCCTGTACATGAGCGAGGTCGTCGGCGGATGCCTGCCGGGTAATCCGCCGGCGGTTCTGTCCGGCCCCAGCTTCGCGGAGGATGTCGCGCGGGGCCAGCCGACCGCGGTGACGCTCGCCGCGCGCGAGGCCCGCACCGCCGAGGCCCTGGCGGCGGCGCTCGCCGCGCCGTGGTTCCGGCTGTATTCCTCGACCGACCTGCGCGGCGTCGAGATCGGCGGCGCCACCAAGAACGTGCTGGCGATCGCCTGCGGCATCGCGGCCGGACGCCGGCTCGGTGCTTCGGCCGGCGCGGCCCTGATCGCGCGGGGCTTCGCCGAACTCAACCGCTTCGGCCTCGCCAACGCCGCCCAACCCGGCACGCTCGCCGGCCTGTCCGGGCTCGGCGACCTCGTGCTGACCTGCGGCTCCGTGCAATCGCGCAACTTCGCGCTCGGCGTCATGCTGGGCGAGGGCTCGCAGGTCGCAGAAGCGCGCCGTAGGGCCGGCACGGTGGAGGGCGCGCAAACCTGCGCCATCCTGTGCGCGCTGGCGGCGAAGCAAGGCGTCGACATGCCGATCAGCAACGCCGTCGACGCCGTGCTCACCGGCCGCGCCGATGTCGACGAGGTGGTCGGCGCCCTGCTCGCCCGCCCGCTGAAGGCGGACGTGAGCGGCTGAAGGTGGGATCGTTGACGATCGGGTCTGCTCGATCTATCCAGCGTGCGGACGTGTAGAAGTCACAGCCCGGTCGGTAGTCCGGGTGGCCCAGCGCTCGTACATGCCGACTGTTCGACAGGCGGCTACCAGCGCGTCCTTTCCATCCGACAGGAAAGGTCCGTCCCATGAAGCTCAACCACATCAACCTGACGAGCGTCGACGTTCCCGCCGACCGCGCGATGTTCGAAACCTACTTCGGCCTTCACTGCCTGACCATGCGCGGGAAGGCGCTTGCCGTCCTGCGGGACGATCAGGGCATGATCCTCGTGCTCAACGACTTCACGAGGAAGCGGGGGGACTTCACCTACCCCGCGGATTACGACGTGCACCACATCGGCTTCATCCAGGAGAGCAGGAACCAGGTCGATGCCTTGAACGCCCGCCTGAAATCCGATGGCTGGGATGTGCCGGACCCGAAAGACTATCATGGGGCCTGGACATTCTACCTCAAGTCGAAGGGCGGCTACTTCGTCGAAGTCTGCACGCCGACGCAGTTCGATCATGCGCCACGGTCGGAGGGGTAGCCGAGGCTGAACGGCGCGCGAGCGACACGAAGGCCATGCCGCGTTTCGCTCGCGCCTTAGCATTCGCCTTGCCGCCTATGCGGCAAGTCCGAAGCAGCTTCGATTTCACTGCGAAAAAGCCAAATCGAACTTGGCGCAAGTCACGCGAGGCTGCTCAGGCATGGACGTCGACCCGCCGTCGATCTCAGAACGCCATCGTGTTCAGGCCCTTGAAGACGTCCGCCATCGCCCCGTTCTCGGCGGCGAAGCGCAGCGGCTTGCAGCGCTCCACCACCACCTCCGCCGCGTCGGGCTGCGTCGTCAGGATCTCCATCACTTCGGAGATGAACTCGTCGAGCGGCATGGCGCGGGGGTCGCGCGCCTGATGCTCGCCCATCAGCTCGGTCTGCACGTAGGGCGGGGCGATCTCGATCACCTGCGTCGCGGTGGCGGCGAGCTGCTGGCGCAGCGACATCGACCAGGAGTGGATCGCCGCCTTGGTCGCGCAATAGGTCGGCGTCGCCGCCAGCGGCACGAAGGCGAGGCCCGACGACATCGTCAGGATGGTGGCGTGCGGCTGCTTGGCGAGGTGCGGCAGCAGCGCCGCCGTGAGCCGGATCGGGCCGAGCAGGTTGGTGCTGACGATCCGCTCGGCGGTGGAGACGTCCGACCCCGCGGTCAGGTTCTCCATGGCCATGATACCGGCGTTGTGGATCACGGCGTCGAGCCCGGGGTGGGCCTCGACCACGGCTGCGGCGAAGCGCCGGATGTCGGCCTCGCTGCCGATGTCGAGAACGAGGAAGGCCATGCCGGGATTGGCGGCCGCGACGTCCTTCAGCACGCCTTCGCGGCGGCCGGCGATGATGACTTGGTTGCCCCTGGCGTGGAAGGCTTCGGCGAGGCCGCGGCCGATGCCCGAGCCGCCGCCGGTGATGAGCACGGTATTGCCGGTGATGTTCATGAGCGTCCTTTCCGGTTGCGTGATCAGACGTAGGCTGCCTGCTCTCTTCCCGAAAGAACGCACCTTGAAGTGCCATACGCACCCGAAGGAGAGCCTTATGAGGAAGCAATCTCCCGAACCCCTCGTCGAGGCCCGCCTGTGCGGCCCCATTCCCGCGGAGTGCGATCCGGTCATCGAGTCGCTGGTGCGCGAGATCATCGGACAGGTCGCCGACAAGTGGACGATGCTGATCCTTGAAGCGCTGGAGGAGCACGGCACCCTGCGCTTCACCCAGATCGGCCGCATCGTCGGCGGCATCAGCCAGAAGATGCTGACCAAGACGGTGCGGCAGATGGAATGCGACGGGCTGCTCACCCGCGTCGTTCATCCGGTGGTGCCGCCGCGCGTCGACTATGCGTTGACCGAGCTGGGGCGCAGCCTGGGCGGCGCCTTCTGCGGAGTGTGGATCTGGGCGGAAACCCATCATGCCGAGATCGAGGCGGCGCGCCTTCGAGGCGCGCGAAGAAGGTCGGTGAGGCGGATCGGCGATGGCGTTCTGGTTGTTGAAAAGCGAGCCCGCCTCGTGGTCGTGGACGCGGATGGTCGAGGCCGGCGGGGCCGGCACGCCCTGGACCGGCGTGCGCAACCATTCGGCCAAGCTGCACCTGCAGGCGATGCGGGTCGGCGAGACGGCCTTCTTCTACCATTCCAACGAGGGCAAGGCGGTGGTCGGCGTGGTGGAGGTGATCGCGCCCTACGCCGCCGATCCCACCGACGAGAGCGGCCGGTTCGGCATGGTGGTTGTGCGCGCGGGAACGGCCATGCCCCGGCCGGTCGCCCTCGCCGCGATCCGGGCCGAACCTGCGTGCCGGGCGATGGTGCTGGTCAACAATTCGCGCCTGTCGGTGCAGCCGGTGAGCGAGGCCGAGTGGGCGGCGGTGTGCGCCATGGGTGGCCTCTAAAGCATCGGACCGAAAAGTGCGCAGCGGTTTTCGGGCAAATCCGATGCGGCACAGCGACTTAGAGCATCGGATCCGGTTTCGGGTCCGGCGCTTTGAAGGGGCCGTGACCGGCCTCAGCGCGCCCGCATCGCGAAGTGGCCGCCGTCGACGGCGTCGCGGAGCGCGCCGACGCGGGCCTCCATCGCGCCGCGCACGCATTCTTCCACGGCCACGCCGGGATGGGCGCTGTTGTGCGCCGCCCAGGCGCAGCCGCCGCGCCGCTTGAGAAAGGCCTGCTGGCCGGCGACGACCCGATGCCGGGCGTCGCCCTCCACCTGCGTCAGCGCGCGATCGTAGAGGGCGGCGATCTCGCGATCCATCGCCTTAAACTCGGGCGAGGCGCAGATCGTGC
The DNA here is from genome assembly GCA_964245015.1 of uncultured Beijerinckiaceae bacterium. GTDB lineage: Bacteria > Pseudomonadota > Alphaproteobacteria > Rhizobiales > Beijerinckiaceae > RH-AL1. Next base: position 13,594 of record CAXTMA010000084.1, read on the forward strand.
GATCAACGGGCGAGGCGGCCTTGCCGCAGGCGATGGGCGGCGAGGCCGCGTGCGCGCCGGTGGCGCAGGAGAGCAGGGCGGCGGCGATCGCAAGGGAGGAGCGGAGGAGCATGATGGGCGCTTCGCGGTGGCGGTTCGTACGTGGCGGTTCGTACCTGGAATGTTCGCACGATAGGCGGCGATCCTTTCCAATCCGTATCCGACGGACCGCCCCGGCCTTGCCGGCCCATTCGCGAGACCGAATTGCCCGACGTCGTCTATCCTTAGGACGATGGCGCGAGGGGCGGCATGAAACGCGCCGGCACTTCGGACGGGACAGGGCTGAGAACGGCCGGGCCGCCGCTGTTGGCTACGGCTCCCGACCAGCGGTTCAGCGCAGGAATTCCAGCATCGCCGCATTGAACAGGGCCGGATCCTGCAGAAAGGCGAAGTGGCTGGTGTTGGGCAGGATCAGCAGGCCGGCGCCGGGAATGGTGGCCGCCATGTATTCTGTGTGGGCGCGCACGATCGCTTCGTCGTGGTCGCCGTCGGCGATCAGCACCGGCGCCCGGATCGAGCGGAGCTGCGCATCGCTCCAGTTGGGCTGGCTCGCCCACATGTGGCTGATCTGCGCGACGAACGCGTCATATTCGCCCGGCGTCGGCGATAACCGTCGGTATTCGTCACCGGCCCGGCGGATGAAGGCGGCGAAGGTCGGGTTGGTTTCGGTGTCGGGCTTGACCCCGTCGGGGCGGGTGTTGGCGGCGAAGGCGAACACCTTGCCGACGCGGTCGGGATGGCGGATCGCGAGGTCGAGCCCGAGGATGGCGCCGTCGCTCCAGCCCACGATGTCGGCGCGGGGGATGCCGAGCTTGTCGAGCAGGCCGACGACGTCATCGGCCATCAGGTCGTAGCCGAAGGCTTGCGCGTCGCGGGTCGAGCGCCCATGCCCGCGCGAGTCGACCAGGATGACGCGGTGGTTCGACACCAGCGCCGCGACTTGGTTGCCCCAATAATCCGCATTGGCGAGGCCGCCGTGGAGCAGCACCACGGGCGGACCCTCGCCGATCGTGGCGTAGTGCAGTCGGATGCCGTCTTCTGGAGCCGTGCCGGGGATCTCGGAGTCGAACTGCGGCGGGTTCGGCGGCACCGTCAGCCAGCGCGGCATGCCGGCCGGCGGCACGGGCGATTGC
>CAXTMA010000085.1:0-14681 GCA_964245015.1 uncultured Beijerinckiaceae bacterium
CCTCGGTGTTCGAGGGCGAGCGGGCCTACGACGGCGTCATCTTCAAGTCGCGCGAACATTCCCAGCGCCTCCTCGCCTCGGGACGCGTGCTGGACATGGCGATCCCTTATTCGGTGGAGGAGCTTGACCGCATCAAGCACGAGGTCGTGCGCGCCAACGGTCAGGGCGAATGCTACGTGCGCCCAGTCGCTTGGCGCGGCAGCGAGATGATGGCGGTGGCGGCGCAGAATGCGACGATCAACGTCGCGGTCGCGGCATGGCCCTGGCCTTCGATGTTCGACATGGCCACCAAGATGAACGGCATTCGTCTCGACATCGCCGAATGGCGCCGGCCCGACCCGCTCACCGCGCCGTGCCAAGCCAAGGCGGCCGGGTTGTACATGATCTGCACGCTGTCCAAGCATGCCGCCGAGCGCAAGGGCTATGCCGATGCGATGATGCTGGACTGGCAGGGTCGCGTCGCCGAATGCACCGGCGCCAACATCTTCTTCACGACGGGCGGCATCATTCACACGCCGCTCGCCGACTGCTTCCTCGACGGCATCACGCGGCGGACCGTGATCGAACTGGCCCGGCGCCGCGGCCTCGAGGTGATCGAGCGCCGCATCCTGCCCGACGAACTCCCCGCGTTCGACGAGTGCTTCGTGTGCGGCACCGGCGCGGAGGTGACGCCGGTTGCCGAGATCGGTCCCTATCGCTTCAAGCCCGGCGCGATCTCGCGGCAACTGATCGAGGACTATGCCGCCGAGGTGCAGCCCCGGCGCCGAGCGGCTTGAACATGCCGGCTTGAAAAGGCCGGCCTGACCCGTTCCGGCAGGCAGGTGCACCCGGCACGCGGCGATCTTGGGCCTTCGAAACGGATTTTGCGACCATTGTTAGATTGTGCCCCAAAAGAACACGCGCTACTGAGCTTCCTTGAATGGACTGCGGCCGTGGGGGCTGCGGCCCGGCCCTCGCCGAGACCGCGATGATGACCGTTGCCCAACCCGCCTCGCCCCTTCCGCTCGCCTCCGGCCGGATCGCCCGCAAGCTGGCGATCGCGGCGGCGGCGCTGCTCTTCGCCGCATCCGCACTGGCGGCGCAGGCCGAAGACGCCGGCGGCAAGCCGGTTGGCGAAGCGTTCTATGGCTCGTCCTTCAAGGACCTGCACGATCAGCAGGCCAGCTTCGGCCAGTTCAAGGGCAAGGTCGTCGTGATCTACTTCTGGGCGACCTGGTGCGTGCCCTGCCGCGTCGAGACGCCCAACCTCGTCAAGCTCAACGAGGAGTACAAGGGCAAGGACGTCCAGGTGATCGGTCTCGCCCTCGACAACGGCGACAAGGTCCGCGAATTCGTGCACGACAACAGCATCACCTACCCCATCTTCTACGGCGGGCGCGAGGCGGTGCAACTCGGCAAGGCGCTCGGCAACGACCAGGGCGCGATCCCCTTCACGGTGGTCATCGGCAAGGACGGCAAGCTCGTCCACACGTTAAAGGGCGACTTGCCCAACGAAGACCTCGAAAAGATCATCAACCCGCTGATCGGGTAACGCTCCCAGCAGGGGCGGGCACAGGAATCCGCGCGAGCGGATAGCCGGACCACCGGCTTTCACGAGGAGAGAACGCCGAATGCATTGGAAAGGACGTGCAGCGCCACCGGGAGGGCATCGCGCGATGCTGCTCGCCGGTGTCGCCGCGCTGGGGCTCGCCGCAACAGCGACGACCGCTCCCGCCGCGGTGACCTACGGGCCCGACAATACGGTGACGGTGGCCGACGGCTCGCCGGTGAACTGGCTGTCGGTGACCTGGATGACGATGGAAGAGGCCGACCGCGTCGACCTCCACGGCAAGACCGCCTACGCGCTCGCCGACAGCTGGAAGTGGGTCACGCCGACCACGCTGGAACTGAAGCTGCGCAAGGGCCTCAAGTACCAGGACGGCACGCCGTTCACCGCCAAGAACATGAAGACCGCGTTCGACAAGGTCAACGACTGGTCGCAGCCCCATCCGCCGGGCAAGTTCCTGAACTGGGCCAAGGGTTCCAAGGCCGAGATCAAGGACGACTACACCATCGACTATATCCTACCCGAGCCCGACTCTGCCGCTTTCATGAAGCTGCGCGGCATGCACGTTCCGTCCGACGCCTTCTGGCAGAAACTCGGCTTCGTCGACAAGGCGACCGGATCTGCCAACGGCCATTGGTGAGTCATCGACGCTGCCGGTCCGTGGGGGACTGGTCCGTTCGTGCTCGCCGAGGGTGTGTCGCAGCTCGAAAAGCGCTCGCCCGAGGTCGTTCTCGATCCTAACGAAAGCTATTGGGATCCCAACCGCAAGCCGGTGGTCCGGCTGGTGTTCGACAACATCGTCTCCAAGGCCGATGCCTTGAAGGCCGTCGCCATGGGCGACAAGAAGATGGACATCGTGACGATGCTCACCCCGGCCGAAGCGAAAGGCTTCGACGGCCACGGCAACGCGCACATCCAGACCAGGGACGCCAAGACGGTGCTCGCCGCCGTGTTCAACCAGACCGAGGCCAACTCGCCCTGGAAGAACATCAAGCTGCGCCAGGCGATGAACATGGCGGTCGACCGCGCTGCCCTTCTCAAGGGAGCCGGCGGTGGCTACGGCCTGCAGATGGCTGCCTTCATCCAGCCCGGACGGTTCGGGCACGACCCCGGCCTCAAGCAGTACCCTTATGACGTCGCCGCAGCCAAGGCCGAGATCAAGAAGGACGGCCTGGAAGGCAAAACCATCACCATCGGCGCGGCGGAGGAATACGCACCCCTCGTCAAGCAGATGGGCGAGGAGCTGCAGCAGGTGGGCCTCACCCTCAAGCAGGTCGACGCCAAGGACAAGAAGGCCGACATGACCCTCGTCTGGCACTTCGACTGGTCGCCGGAATACCCGGTCGGCGTGGTGTATCGCGAGTTCTTCGGCAAGGACGGCGCCTTCAACGAAGGATCCGACTCGGCGAAGTTCGACGAGATGGCCGACAAGCTGATCGCCACCGAAGACCAGGCGAAGCAGGAAAAGGTCGTGCAGCAGATCGAAGCCTACGAGCATGAGCAGGCCAACGTCCTGTTCCTGTATTCGCCGGCGACGATCTTCGCCGTGTCGAACCGCACGGTCTTTGAGCCGTCCGACACCTTCATGTTCGACGGCGCGACGATCAAGCTGAAGACCACGAAGGCCGAGAAGTGAAGGCCGAGCCGCAGGCTCGCCTTTGACGTCTGGGCTCCGGCCAAGGCCGGAGCCCGCTCCGCAAGCTCGTATCCGCTCGCTCGGGAGACCACCATGGGGCGCTTCGAAGGACTTCGTCGCGGACTGGATCGCCGAGGCTTCGGTCGCGCCGGTTTCGGGGCGTTCGCCGGACTCGTCGCGACGTCGACCCAAGCGGCGGAGAGCGGCAACGCTCAGCCGGCCGCGCACCAAGCCGTGTTTCAGGTCAGCACCGACGATCGCCGAACCCAGGCGCTGATTCTCGGCAACGTCCACAACTACGCCAAGTACTACAAGGCCAAGGGCGAACAGTTCGCCTTGGAGATCGTGGCCTTCGGTCCCGGCTTCTCCATGCTGCGCGCCGATCTTTCAATGATGAAGGGCGAGCTGGCGAACCTGCAGGAGGAACTCGGCTCCGCGCTCACCGTTTCCGCCTGCGACAACACCCGCAGCGCCGTCGCGGAGAGCGAGGGCAAGAAGCCCGACGACATCCCGTTGCTGCCCGGCGTGAAGGATACGCCCAGCGGCGTGGTCCGCCTTGCCGAACTGCAGGGACAGGGATGGGCTTATCTGCGGCCTTGAGCGCCAACGTCCAGCCGCCATCGGCCCGGCGACGCGTTACCGTCGGCAGCGAGGCTTCAGCCGTCGATGACCGGCAGGTCGGAGAGGAACTCTTCGACCTCGATGAAATAATCGTTGGACGTATAGGTTTGGAAGGTTTGCGCCGACGAGCGGGCATTCTCGTAGAACGGGGAGTCGGACGACAGCGCGCGCACCGTCCGCACCCAGGCGGGTCCGTCCAGCGGCCCGAGGAAGACGCCGGCGCCCTTGGTCACCTCGTGGAAGATCGGGATGTCGCTCGCCACCACGGGAATGCCGGCGTCGAGGGCTTCGATGATGGGCAGTCCGAAGCCTTCGGCGAACGAGGGCATCAGAAGCGCGCGCGCCTTGTCGAGAAGCTGGCGCAAGGCATCGTCGCCGAGGCCGTAAACCTCGCACACGCAGGATTTGAGACCCGGCGAGCGCTCGATCATGCCAACGATCGCCTCGCTGTTCCAGGATCGCTTGCCCGCGATGATCAGCTTGGGCGGCACCTCCATGATTTCCGTCAGCTCCCGCCAGACGTTGAGCATGAAGAGGTGGTTCTTGCGCGGCTCCAACGTCCCGACCATCAGGAAATAGGGCGCCTCGATCGCGCAGTCGGCCGGCGCCTCGATCCGGAACGCCGGGCGGCGCGGGGCGAACGGCAGCGCCAGGATGGGGACCGGTGTCATCGCCCGGCTGCGATATTCCTTCTCGATCCTTTGCTTCACCTCGTTGGAGGAGGTGATGATCGCGGTCGCATGCGCGATGATGCGCCCGAGGCGCTGCTGGAAGCGGTCCTCGTGACCGTCCGGCCAGAACTCCGGGAAGTCGATCGGCAGCAGGTCGTGCACGAAGAAGACGCGATGAAGGTCGCGGCGCTCGTCGAGCCAGCGGAAGTACACCTCGCTCTCGAAAGCGTGCTGTGCCACGTTGATATAGATCGAGCCGACCGGCAGGGCATCCGGGCCCGGCTTGAAATACGGCAGGGTGCGCCGCCGCAGGGCGGAGACGATGTTGGGCCAGATATCCTCGTCGGCCGTCCCCTCGGCCGCCAATTTGGGCGGGCCGCCGTTGTCGCTGCCGCTCAACCAGCCGAGCAGCCGGTTGTAGACGAGGTCGCGGTCGCAGGGCTTCTCCATCTGCCATTTCAGCCTGAGGTGCCCGACAAGCGACTGCAGGTCGCTTTGTTCGAGAACGACCGGCCGGCGGATGCCGTAGTGCAAGGCGCGCACGCTGCGCGGGCTGGAGTAGGCGAAGTGCTCGCCAAAGGCGAGGTCGACGCGCTCGATCCCCGTGGGAGCGCAGTAGCGCGAGCGATGTTCCAGATGCGTCAGGTCGAAGGTGATCGACCTGTCGCGTCCGCTGTCAGGCCGCATGCGAGCTGGCCGACGATCCGCCGTCGTGTTCGCGAAGGGTAAGGCCGAGGCTGGCATATAGTCCGGAAAGACGTGAGACATAGGCACCCGTTGAGAACAGTTGAGCGCGTTTCTTCCCCCGTGCAACAAGTGTGCTCACAAGGTCGTCGTCCTGGTCAAGGATCCGGATACCTCGCGACATCGTCACTTCGTCGAGTGGGTCGACCAGTACTGCGGCGTCACCGACGACCTCGGGGAGGCTGGCAGCATCGGCGGCCAGTACAGCCGTTCCCAGATACATGGCTTCAAGGGCCGGCAGGCCGAAGCCCTCGTACAGGGACGGAAAGAACAGCGCCCGCGCCCCGCGCAGCAGCGACAGCAGTTGCGAACGGGGAAGATAGGAAAGGTGGCGGACCTTGCGCTCGGGGCGGAGCTGATGCCCGTCGTAGCTGTAGCGGACGAAGCGATCTTCGCCGAGCTTCTCCAGATCGGCCTCGTATTGCCAGCCCAGGGCACCGACGATCAGCAGCGGGCGTTTGGTGCCGCTGGCGGCATAGGCATCGATGAGGCGCGCCAGATTCTTCTTGGGCTCGACCGCGCCCACGAAAAGGTAATACTCGCCGAAGCTGACGCCGAAGGCACTCTCGACTTCGCGCGCCACCTCCGCCTCGTCGCGGAGCAGCACGCTGTCCGGAATCGTGACAGCCTGATACGTATTGGTCACCCTGGTTTCGGCGATGCCGAGGGTGCGCACGATGTCCCTCTTCGAATGTTCCGACACCGTCACGATGTGATCGGCCTCGCGGCAAAGGACCCGCAGAAGCTCGATCATGTACTTCTTGTCGTCGAGGGTGGTGAAGGGCAGCAGCAGCGGGATGAGGTCGTGGATCGTGTAGATGTTGCAAGCACCCTTGACGACGAGCGGCGTGGGATGGGTCGCGTGGAAAAGCTGCGGCGCCTGTGACGGCTTGACCTGCAGCGGCCGCTTGTGACAGCGGAAATGCAGGCGCGCCCTTTCGAACAGGTTGGGCGAGGCATGGATACGGTCGAAGGCGGCGAAGCTGCTGCCGCTGCTGCGCACCGCCCCGTCGAGATGCTCGAAGGTGGAGGGGCGCACGCCGAACGGCTGCCCGACCCAGCGCACGATCCCATCGACCAGCCTGATCTTGGGGGAAGGATGCTCGGCGACGACGGGATCAAACAGGGCGATGTTGCTGAACAGGGGATCGCGCCGGTCGAAGCCGGCGTTGGAGCTGACCAGGATCTCGGCGGAACAGCCCAGCGTCTTGGCCGCGGCGACAAGCGACTGGGTGTAAGTCGCAATGCCCGTGCCTTTGCGCAAAGACACGTTCAAGCCATCAAACAAGACCCTATTGCTCATGCAACGGGCTCCAACGCCTACTGCGACCGGATTGCCGAAAACCGGATCGGCAGAACCGGTTTCCTTCAAGAAGGGCTAGGTCAGAGTCGAATAGATATCAATTGCCGCGCCAATGTCTTCAAGGACTTTTCCGCGGCCATTCTTAAGAACGAGGGCCTTGTCGCAGTAGGTGCGGATCGTTTCGGTGTCGTGGCTGATCAGGATCATCGCGCAATGGCGCCGCTTGACGAACAAGGCGTCGTAACACTTGCGCTGGAAGCGCGCGTCGCCGACGGCCATGACCTCGTCGATGAGGAAACACTCGAAATCGATCACCAGCGTGAGGGCGAAGGCGAGGCGCAGGCGCATGCCGGTGGAGTAGGTCTTCACCGGCAGGTAAAGCTTGCGGCCGAGTTCGGCGAAGTCGTCGACGAACTCGACGGCGTCCTGGATCGGGACGTCGTACAGGCGCGAAATGAAGCGAACGTTGTCGAGGCCGCTCATGGTGGCCTCGAAACCGCCGGCGAAGGCGATCGGCCAGGACAGGAACAGGCCGCGCTCGACCGTTCCCTCGGTCGGGGGTTCGACGCCGCCGATGATCTTGATCAGCGTCGACTTGCCGGCACCATTCTTACCCAGGATGCCGATCTTCTCGCCCGCGCCGATGTCGAAGGAGATGTCGTTGAGCACGCGACGCACGCCGATGGCCGTGTGGTACTCCTTGACGATGTTGCGCAAGGCGATGCGGCGGGCCGGCGGCCTGATCTGCCCGGCTTCGGGCGGCCGGACCAGCGCGGATCCGGCGGGAGATCCGACCTGCGGCGCCCGCGGCAGCGGCGCGAGGCTCAAGCCCGGTGCTCCATGACGATGCGGCCGAGCGTGCCGACGAACCAGCGCAGCGCGAAGGCGCAGATGACGACGACCAGGATCGACAGGATTCGGTAGGGGTACAGGGCCTGGTCGGGCAGGCCGGGCGCGACGATGGTTTCGACGTAAAGCTGCTGCTGCCGGGCATCGCGCTGGGCGGACTCCAGCATGGCCGTTGAAGCCTCGAAAGCCTTGGCGGCGAGGGTGCGGTCCAGCATCAGCTTCTCGAAGCCGCCGAGCTTGCCGGCGAGCGAGCCGCTGTCTCCGGCCACGCCCCGGCTCATGGCCTCGATCTCGGCTCGCAGCGCCTTGATCTGCTCCTTGAGCGAGGCGATGGCCGGGCTGCGCGGGGTCACGGCCATCTTCTGCTTCAGCTCGGCGTTGAGTCCGGCGAGCTGGGTCCGCAGGCCGGTGATCCCCTGCAGGCTGAGCGAGGCTTCCTTGTCGGGCGCGATGATGCGGTTGGAGTCGCGGAAGCGCTCCAGCCGGCTTTCCGCTTCGCTCAGGCGAGCCCTGGCGGTGGCGACGTTGTTGTTGGCGTAGACGAGCGCGTCCTGGTGGGCGCGGATGTTGAGGCGGTTCACCAGTTGCTCGCCGCCGGCGAGCAGGGTCGTGGCGACCGCCTGCGCGTCGACCGGGTTGTAGGCGGTGACGGTGAGCGTGCTGATGCCCGACTCGCTTTCGGTGCTGCTGGTGACGTGCTGGAGGAAGCGGCGGTAAAGGTGCTCCTCGTTGTTGGTGAAGAAGCGGCTGGGGAAGCGCTCCAGCGGGCCGGCCTGCGGCCGGTCGAGCAGGCGTTGCAGCAGGCCGTTACGGGTGACCAGGGCGAGGGCATCGCGCGAGGTCATGAAGTCGCTCAGCGCATAGGTTTCGTCGGCTGCGCGCGACAGCTTCTGCGTTTGCACGAGGGCGGCGAGGTTGCCGATCTCGTCATGGGCCGAGGTGCGCACGATGAAGTGCGTTTCGGACACGAACTGGTCGCCGGTCAGAAAGCCGAAATAAACCACGGCGGCGGTGATCGGCAGCAGGATCATCGCGATGAACAGGCCGTTGCGGCGCCAGAAGCCGACCGGCTCGGGCGCCGCCGGCTGCCACCAGTCATTGCCGACGAGATCGCCCTTGAGGAGCAGCGGTTCGAGCACGATCTCCGCCACCGGCGTCTCGACGGGGGCCTCGACCGGCAGCTCGACCGGCTTCACCTCGATGACGTCATGTTCTTCTACGGACATGGGCGACCCCGACTCACGGCCTTGAACTCACGAAATCATGCTGTGTTCGGTGAAAACGAACCTTGGTTCATGGAAATGCGGTCATTCCATGCGGATGTGGTCTTGAGCGATGACGAGCAAGGCCAAGCCGATCACGTTGGCGACCACGCAACAACCAAAGGTGTAGCCGGCATTCCATACCGTGGGAACGTCGGGCGAGAACATGCCGGCCCGGAACATCTCCATCACGTTCACCAGCGGCGACCATGCGAGGACGTGCTGCGCCTTCTCGGGCAGCCAGCTGACCATGAACAGGCTGCCGGTGATCGGAATCGTCAGGTACAGGAACGCCGGAACGAAGCGTTCGGCCACCTCGGACATTTCCGTCAGCGCGGCGATCATCATGCCGAAGCCGAAGGAGAACAGGGCGCACAGCACCCAGGCCCCGATCAGCAGCAGCGGATCGTGCATCGGATCGAGGGCGCCGACCAGCACGAGCGGCACATAGGCGATGAAGAAAGCCGTGAGAACGCCGACGACCTCGATGATCGCGCGCGACAGCATGATGTCGAACACGCGCACGTTGCGATGGAACAGCAGCCCGGCGCCCTGCCGCATCGCGTGGACGGCACGGCCCACGATGTGGCGCCACAGCGTCAGCATGGAATAGCCAGTCAGCAGGAACGGCACCACGCCGATGTTGTGGCCGTGCGTGCCGCCCATGTACGACCAGATCCCCATCACGCCGACCGTCAGGATCAGCGGCTCGCCCATGATCCAGAAGATGCCGATGTTGTCGTGACCGAAGCGGCTGCTGGCGTCGCGCAGGATCAGCGCGCCGATCACCCGGACGTTGATGCGCAGCGCCGTCCGCCAGGTCTGGCGGACGGTGCGATGAGGGCTGCTGAGGTCGGTCGCCCTCATCGCGGTCACGGCGCGGGCCGCTTCAGGCGGGTCCTGCCTCATTGGGCATGCTCCTTGGCGCCGGCCAGCAGCAGCCAGATCATGCAGAAGACGGCGAAGCTCATCACCGCCGTCGCCAGCACGGCGCGCGAGCGTTGCGGCTCCAACGCCTGATCGGGCAGGTTGGGCGAGGCGATCTCCTCGATGTAGATCTGCTGGCGCCGCGCTTCCTGGCGCCCGATCTCGAGGGCGGCCAGATCGGAGGTCAGGCGCTTGTCGGCGAGGTCGCGCGCCAGCGACAGGCGATCGTAGAGCGACACCTTGGTGGCCACGCCGGCGCTGCTGCCGCCGAGTTTGCCGCGCTGCTCGTCGATGCCGCTGCTGAGCGCCGCCGCCTTCGCGCGCAGGCTGCCGAGCCGCGGGCTGAGAGGGGACACCTTTTCGGTTTCGGCGATCTCGCTCCGCGTTTGCGCCAGGGTCGTGGTGAGGTCGCCGATGGTTTGCAGGATCTTGACGGAGAACTCATGGGGATCGACGAGGGCTTCGCGGTTGCGAAAGGCCGTGAGCTGGGATTGCGCGGTGATGACGCCCTCCTCCGCCCGGCGGACGTCGTCGCGCAGGTTGCGCAAGGTATCGCGCTGAGCGCGGTCGTTCATGGTGTTGACCATCTGCTCGGCGGCGGTGAGCAGGGCACGCGCAAGGTCGCGGGCATCCGCGGCGCGAAACGCCACGATATGCAGGGTCGAGATCCCCTTCGAGTCCTGCTGAACCATCACCGCCTTGCGGAAATACTCGTAGAGCATTTCCTCGCTGTTGCCGCGCCAGGGGTGCGGAAACCGTGCCAAGGCATCGGCCTCGGGGCGGGAGAAGATCGTGCGCAGGGGAACGGACTTGCTGACCTCCGCGATGACGTTGCGCGAGCGCAGGTAGTCCTGGATGGCGTAGGTGTCGTCGGCGGTGCGCGAAATGCCGAAGGTGCTGAACAGCGAGTCGAGGCCGCTGGCGTGGCGGCTTGAAACGCCGCGAACGATGTATTCCGCCTCCGAGACGTACTCCTTGGCGGCGAAGAACGTGTAATACACGCTGACGCCCAGCGTCGGGCAGACGACGATGAGGAAGAACAGCATCCTCGTGGCGAGAAGCCACGACCACTGCGGGGCCTTGTAGCCGACGACCTCGACGCCCCGAAGCGGGGCGGGAAACGGCGCAAGGACTACGGCACGTTTGTTCATCGCCACCTCCCGCGAGACTTAGAGGCCGCCGACCGCGGCGTCAAGGTTTTGAAAGGTATGAGAAATGCCGGCGCCTTGACAGCGCAGGCTTTAGCTGTTGATCGCTAGCTCGTATGACGCTGGGCGAGGAAGGCTCTTCATGCCGGTATTGAACCCGTTAAGTATCGATGCCATCGGCACGATGTCACGCGGCGAGGCGGAGGCCGAAATACGCGCGCGCGTGCAGACCGTGTACCTGGGCAGGGAGACAGTTCTATCGCGGGTGCTTGGTTTCCATAAGATGTTCTTGCCGACAACCGATATCGGCTTCAGTTCACATGTGATGCTCGATGGTTTTTGGGAGATCTGGTTAACGCTGCTGTTCGCGCGCACGGTCAAGCCGGGCATGACCGTGATCGATGTGGGCGCCAACTTCGGCTACTACAGCGTGCTGATGGGGGCTGCGATCGGGCCGACCGGGCGCTTGATCGCGGTGGAACCCATGCCGGCGACCATGGCCCTGCTCAGGCGCACGGTCGCCATCAACGGCCTGTCGGGCTGGACGACGCTTGTCGAGGCGGCCCTCACCGTGCCCGGCCTCGATCACGTCGACATGTACGCGACCCCCGATGAGCCGAAGAACGCCGCCATCACCCATGCGGCCACCGAGTCGACCACCCGGGTCAAGGCGACCTGCCTCGACGCCCTCACCCACAAGCTCGACGACCTCCACATCATCAAGCTGGACGCGGAAGGGGCCGAGGCCGGGATCTTCGAGGGCATGCAGGACACGCTGCGGCGGCTCGACCCCGACCTGATCATCGAGTTCAACGCGCTACGCTATCCCGACGCGCCCGACTTCCTCGCCAGGCTTCGCGCCTCCTTCCGCACCATGTCGGCCCTCGATTTCGCGGGCGACCTCCAGCCGGTCACGGAGGAGGAGGTGCTCGCGCGCAGTTCGGGCGAGGACTGGCTGCTGTATTTTTCGCGCCGCGATTGAGGCGGCGGAACAGCGGGGCGGCGGTCAGGCGGTTGCGGCCAGCAGCGGCGGCGCGGCGACCTGCGACGTGGACATTTGCGACGCTGGAATCTGCGACGCTTGGCGCGTCATCACGACCCTTCGCAGAAGAAACCGACCCTCGATGGCGCCGCTTTCGATCTGGAAGCGGAGCTCGACGGGATCGAGCGGCTCGCTGATCGTGAAGGGAAGGGAAAAGCCGTATTGTCCCCGCGTGGGCATGTCCGCGCTCGCCGAGAGCAGGACGCGCGGCCCGCAGACGAGGTCGACCTTGAGGCGGTTGCCGGACTCGTTCTCGGCGACCTCGATCTCCACGCGCGAGAACCAATCGCCCAGCGGCAGGTGCATGTAGGGTCCGTAGACCACGATCCGGGCCGGCCCCGTCAGGTCGCAGGGTCCGGCGACGAAGTCGCCGATCTTGTCGCCGCTGGAAAAGATCGCCGCCGGCCACTCGGCCTGCTCCAGGGGTGCGCCGGCCGCGAGGCCCTCGTAGCACAGGGCGATGGTCTTGACCCCTGACGCGCTCACGGCGGACGCGGCCGGGACCGCCGCATCGGGGGATGCGGCGGCCGACGACAGCACGGTGAACGCTTCCGCCTCGAAGGCGCCGGCCGCCGCCTCGAGAGCTGCCGGATCCGGGGAAGCCGACTCCGGGGCGGGCACCGCGGAGGACGCCCGATCCACCTCTCGCCGCCGCTTCGCGAAGACGGGGAACAGGTGGGCGACATGATCGCGAACCCGCCCCGGCTCGTGCGAGCCGGCAAAGGCGAGGCGCAGATCCATCTCGGCCCGCTGCTGCGGCGTGGCGGCGATGCGCAGGGCCGACACAAGCAGGTCCACGAACGCGGCCATGCCCATGTCGAGATGCCCCTTCCCGATCACAACCGTATCCGCCGCCTCCATCAGCGGCTGAAGGGCGCAAAGCGACCGCGTGGCAAGACGCAACGCGTTCATGTGGTCCACGCCGCTGACGGCGACCAGGTCGTCGATGATGTCGGCTGGATCTTCCGCGAAGATGATCACGGGAGCCCCGCTTCGCAGCACGAAACCGCAGAGCCGGACCTCCGGGCAATCGGAGGTGCAGATGATCGCCGCCGGCCGGCGCTCGACCGATTGCGCCTCGGCGAACTCCGCGAGATAGTTGCCGTGGCGAATGCCGTGATCGCCGCCGGCCGCGCCGACCACCGTGCGCACGACGTGGATGCCCCAATGCGTCATCGAGGAGGGGGTGCCGAAGACGCCGATCAGCGGCGATGGCGAGCCGGGCAGGGCGCCCGGAAGCGCCGGGCCGTCGGACGATGCGGCTTCGGGTGCCGGGGCGACATGTTCGACGGTCGGGGGAACATGGGTCGAGGAGGCGAGGGTCGAAGGAGTAGGGGAGGATTGCGAACGCGGCATCGGGTACGCTCCTTCGCTGTCGCCGGCCGACGAAGCGATGTCGGGGCTCGATGCGGCGCGCCGGGATCCGACAGCTGGACCCCAACGCCTGAAAAGCGAACTTGCCGGTCGGCAACCCCCCAAGCCTTAAACGAGAGATGTGGCCCGGCCAATTGCAATCCGCCGGGTGGTAAACGCGGCGCGGAATCTGCCAACCCGGTGATCGAGGCAGTTCCGGCCCATACGCCAGCAGCAATGCGCAAGGAGAAAGGACGCAGCATGCGAGAGATGGGGCATCACCTGACCGCGGTCGTGTCCGATGCGCTGTTGGCTGCCTTCGTGGCGATCCAGCAGCCGGGCGCCCTCGACAAGATCGGCGCGTTCTCGATCGGTCTCTTCGTTCTCGCGTGCTTCCTCCTGACGCCGGCCTCCTGACGCGCGCCGTCCGACGAGCCGTGATGAAGCGATCCCGACAAGGCTGCGCCGTATCCGGCCGGTGATCGGCTGGTTCAGAAGCGCAGCGGCGGGGCCAGGAACGCCCTCGCGTGAACCAGCCTGCGGCGGCGTTCGCGCAGTATCGTGCGCTCGTTGCGGACGCGGTGGTCAAGAGCCGCCGGCCCGGCCGCGGCTCGCGACTGGGCGGCCCGCTTCCGCTCCGCGTCAGCCCTTGCCTGTGGCCGCCGATGCACGGTCAGATCGCCACGCTCGCCCGGGCGTCGCGAAACGGGATCGTGCGTTTCATCCCGCGACGGCCCGGCGTCCCGTTTCGCGACGGTCGCGTCGGCGGCGGGACCTGCCTGCCCCGAACGGCTCCCGACCGCGAGCGAGGCCAGCTTGAACGTCGTCTGCTTCTGGCTGAGGACGATCTCGTCAAGCTTCTGGTTGATCTTCGCGACCTCGACGGCGAGCCTGTCCAGAGCCCCCGCCGTGGCCGCACCGGACGCGGCAGCCTCGCCGGAGGGAGCATCCGGCGCGGCCGTCCCGACGGGCAGAGGGAGTGGATCGCGCGCAAACGCGACCGTTTCCTGCTGGCGGGGTTGCAAAATGAAGCCGAGGATCACGGCGCAGGCCACGAAGAGGGCGAGGCAGAGCCACTGCACCTTCGACAAGGGGGACTGATTGGCGACGCGACCGATGCCGTTGGCCAGCAACGTGGCGAGACGGGCTTGCCGGTCCGCGGATTGCTGCTGCATGAATACTCCCGAAGGCACAAAGGCCGAGGCGTCCGCGCCGAGCAACACCTGTACCAGGCTTGGCAACGCCACCGAAACAGGGGCGGCTCAGGGGCGAGAGGCAATCGCCCGCGCTCCCGGGCAGAGGGCAGGAAGCCTCACTTCGCTTCACCGCCGCAGCGGTCTCCATCTCAGCGGACGGTTCCTGACAACTGCGGATCGCGTCCCATGCTGCAGTCTGATGCCCCGGATCGGAATGAAAACGGCTGCGCACTCTTGGCTCCGGAACTTCAGAGCATCGGACCGAAAAGGAGGTGGTTTTCGAGCAAATCCGATGCGGCACAGCGGGCTAGAGCATCGTCCGATGCCCTAGCGCTCCCGCCCGCGGCGCACGGTCAAATCTCTTGATCCGCGTCCGGCGCGGG
>CAXTMA010000086.1:0-14521 GCA_964245015.1 uncultured Beijerinckiaceae bacterium
CCGCAATGGTTGTCGACTGGCACACCGGCGAGATCCTCGCCCGCGCCGGCAGCGCCGCCTACCGCGATGGCGCGCGCCGGGGCATGATCGACATGACAACGGCGCTGCGCTCGCCCGGCTCGGCGCTGAAACCCTTCATCTACGGCTTCGCCTTCGACTCGCTCCTCGCCCATCCCGACACCGTGGTGCCGGACGAGCCGACCCGCTTCGACGATTACGCCCCGCACGATTTCGACGGCAGCTTCCATGGCGACACCACCGTGCGCCGCGCCCTGCAGATGTCGCTCAACCTGCCGGCGGTGATGACCCTGCAGCGCCTGGGGCCGGTCGCCTTCGCCGCGCGCTTTCGCGCCGCCGGCCTGCCGCTGGCCTTCGGCGACGACGCTGCCGCCCCCAGCCTGCCGATGGCGCTCGGCGGCGTCGGGGTGACGCTGGAACGGTTGGTGACCGCCTACGCCGCGCTGGCCGACGGCGGCACGATGAAGCCGCTGATCGAGCGATACGGCCGCGCGGCCTCGTCCTCGCCAACTGGAAGGATGCTTGGTGAAAGGGTATTTGGCGACAGGGTACTTGGCGAGACGCTTCTCGGCCGGGCGGCGGCCGATGCGGTCGTGGACATCCTTGCCGGATTGCCGCCGCCCAAGGGGATCGCCAGGGCCGCCGGGGACAGCGCCGGCCGCATCGCCTACAAGACCGGCACCTCGTTCCGCTTCCGCGACGGCTGGGCGATCGGCTTCGACGACACGCGCGTCATCGGCGTCTGGCTCGGGCGGGCCGATGGCGGCACCTGCGCGGGCTGCGTGGGCACGGCCGCCGCCGGCGTGCTGTTCCACCTGTTCGACCTCGTGGCGCCGCAGCCCTTGGCGCCGCGCGTCCTGGCACCGCTGTTCGCCGGGCCACCGCCGGCGGCGCTCAAGCGGCTCACGGCGGCGCCCCACCTTGCCGATCCGCCCCGCATCGCCTTTCCCCTCGCCAACTCGCACCTCCTCATCGACGCGGCGCCGGTCAGGCTAAGTGTCGCGGGCGGGCACAGGCCCTATCGCTGGACGGTGGACGGCCGGGTGCTGCGAGCTTCGCCCTTCGCCCGCGATGCGTCGTGGCAGCCGGCCGGCGCCGGCTTCGCTACGATCGGCGTCGTCGATGCCGCCGGCCATGGCGACGAGATCCAGGTCCGCATCGTCGAGAACCCGGCTCGCTGAAGCGTCGGTCCGACGCGTGCGCAGCGGTCTTCAAGTGAACTCGCTGCGGGACGAGACATCGAAGCATCCGCTGGCCTAAGAGCATCGGACCGAAAAGTGCGCAGCGGTTTTCGGACAAATCCGATGCGACACAACAGGTTAGAGCATCGGACCGGACTCGGTTCAGGGTTCGATGCTCTAAGAGCGCCGCGAGATCAGCGCCGGCCTGTCCGGCCGGCTGTCGCTTGGGCAGGAGCGCCGGTCCACGGTCGCCGCATCCCGTCGCGCTGCTGCCGAAGGTTACACGTCCCATGAAATAAATATTGTCGTATCTTTCGTAACGCGAGCGGCGCCCTCGCCGAATAGTGACTTGCAAGACATCGCAAAGCATTCGCAAAGCAAAGGATAAAGTATCATGCGCAGCCTCGTCCCTGTTGCCTTCCTTTTCGGCGCCTTCGCCGCTCCCGTCTCGGCGCAGCCGCACCGCCATGCCGCAAGGCATTCGGCGGCCTCGTTCCAGGCCCTCACCCCCGACCGGATTCCGTGATCGCGAGCCCGCCGTCTCGCGCGCTGCCCTCGCCGCGCCGACCTCCGACGCCGGGTATCCCTGCATTTGGGGATCCCTTGGCCGCTGCTGACCAGGAGCGGTCGGGAGGGTCGAGGCTGGCGCGGGATCGCCGTTCTGACGCCGTCGGCCGTCTCCGCCGCGCGATCGATGCTCGCTCGGCATCGGCCACCCAGGCAGCGCCTTCCGCGCCGACCTCAGGTGCAGTCGACAGCCGGACGTGCACGCATGATCCCGGATGCAAAACGACGCAGATCGGAGGCAACGGAGCGCGAGACAGCTATCATTTGACAAGAAAACTGCCGCTGCAATTGTAATCCGTCTCTACTGCGATGATTTGATGAGCGTATGGGACATAGAGAGCGTCTTCGCGTCGTTGCTATCCCCGGGCGTGATTGCGTTTGCGATGGAAAAGCTCGCGCTCTACCTCGATGCGCTGTTAGACCATTTCAAAGGTTTGCAAGGCGGCTGTTCCGGTTTATTGCTAGGACACTTGCGGGATCATGGATCGTCAGGGCGCTGGAGACGTTCGATACCGATGATCGCGCAGCCGCGATGAGGTTGAGGATGATCGGCGACCGCGCTGCGATCTGCTGAGCCCGGTCGCGAAGGCAAGTCGCAGACGGCAATATTCGGCGATCGGCGGCCGTGACCCGCACGGGTCTATACCGCGGCTTGACGACGATGACCAAGATTGTGGAAACCGTGTTCACCGACAGGGTGGGCCGAGCCTGAGTGTCCAAACCGAGTGTCATTGAGGTTTCACGTACATCCGCGTCGATGCCCTCCATGCTGAGGCCTTCCAGGCCGGTGAACGGGAGTTGCGGCATCGCCGTCATGGCCAAGGCGTCGAAAGCCGGGCTCACGAAAACGCGTCTTGCCCCGTGCATCGGCATGGGCGAGGCGGCTCGCCTCAACACCGCCTTCCTCCGGGACGCGGCGGCCAACGTCGTTCGCGCCGGCCAGATCCTGCGCGAATCGCTTGAAGCTCCCGATGATGCCTCCCTCCACGGCTACATGGCCTACGGTCCCCCCGGCGAGGGCGGCTTCTTCGACTTCCTTCCCGATGGCATCGGCCTGATCGAGGCTTGGCAGGCAAGCTTCGGGGACACGCTGATGCAGGCCTTCGCCGGCCTGCTCGACCGCGGACATGCTGGCGCCTGCCTCATCAACGCCGACAGCCCGACGCTGCCGCCCGCGCTGCTCGCCGAAGCGGCACGCATGCTCCTCGCGCCGGGTGAACGCGTCGTGCTCGGCCCCTCGACCGATGGCGGCTACTACCTGATCGGCGCCAGGCGTCTCCATGCCGATCTGTTCGAGGGCATCAGCTGGAGCACGGCCGCCGTGTTCGAGCAGACCCTGGACCGGGCTGCGCGGATTGGGCTCGACGTTTGCGTGCTGCCGGTCTGGTACGATGTGGACGACGCCGCCTCGCTGGACACCCTGCGCGCCGAGCTTTTCGATGGCATGCCGTTCGGGGCGCCGGACCTTCGAGGGGGCGAAGCGCGGCACACCCGCGAAATGCTCGCCGCCATCGACGGGGCCCGCCAGCCGGCGGCCGTCCCATGAGAAACCGTGCACACCCCGGCCTGCCGCTTGCAGGGCGCGCCACGCCATCTTTCCCGCGCTACCCCGGCGGCGCGGGCGCCCAAACCACGACACTTCCCGCCCTCGCCTCGGAAACGCAGGTTTCGAGGTAACATTTCACCGCCGCAGGGCGAAAAAGGATGGATATGGAGACCTCAACGACACTTCCCGATCCGCGCCGCTATTTCGAAAGCGTCACGCCTCGGCGCGGACCGCAGGTGCAGCGCGGCCCGGTCTGCCTCTACCTGGAGGTGACGAACCGCTGCAACCTGTTGTGCACCACCTGCCCGCGCACCTACGTCGAGCTGGAGCCGCCGGCCGACATGTCGTGGGAGCTGTTCACGTCGATCGTCGACCAGTCGCCCGACATCAAGCGCGCGGTTCTGCACGGCGTCGGTGAGCCGATGCTGGTGAAGAATCTGCCGCAGATGGTCCGCTACCTGAAGGATCGAGGCGTTTACACGCTTTTCAACACCAACGGCACGCTGCTCACCGAGCGCAACGGCCGGGCGATGATCGAGGCCGGGCTCGACGAGCTGCGGGTCTCGCTGGACGCTTCCAACCCGACCTCCTACCTCGCCGTGCGCGGCAAGAACTACTTCCATCGCATCCTCCACAACGTCCGGCGCTTCCGCGAGATCCAGGACAAGGAGGGCCACGCGCTGCCCCGCGTGTCGGCTTGGCTGACCGGCCTCAAGGAGACCATCGACGAGCTGCCCGACTTCGTCCGCGTCGCCGCCGACATCGGCGTCAAGGAGGTCTACCTGCAGCGCCTCGTTTTCTTTGAAGAGGACGCCAACGGCCTCGCCCGCCCCGATCAGGCTCTCTACGAGCAGCTCGACTCGACCGAAAGCGTCCGCATCGGCGAGGCCGAGGAGCTTGCCGCCTCGCTCGGCATGACCTTCAGCGCGTCGGGTGCGGCTTCCGAGCCCGGCATGAGCCTGAAGCGGTCCGACAGCTCCTCGCCGTGGTCGCTGTGCCGGCGCCCGTGGAGCGTGATGTACTTCACCGCCAACGGCCGCTCGCTGCCCTGCTGCATCGCCCCCTTTTCGCAGCGCGGCTACGAGAACTACACGCTCGGCGATGCTTCGCAGCAGAGCCTGCGCGACATCTGGAACGGTGACGCCTACGCCGATTTCCGGGACGCTCTTATCTCCGATGCGCCACCCAAGGCCTGCGCGAGCTGCGGCCTGCGCTGGAGCCTGTAGGTTGGGGTTGGCCGGAGCCTCCTGAGTTGCCGCGACCCGTTGTTCTCGCCATTCCGACGCTGAACGAGGCGGCTTCGATCGGCCCCCTGCTCGCCTGCGTTCCGCGCGGTGGCGTCAGCGAGATCGTGGTTGCGGACGGCGGCAGCACGGACGGCACGCAGGAAGCGGCGGCCCAAGCCGGTGCCCGCGTCCTCGACGCCGGACGGGGCTACGGCCGCGCCTGCTTCAAGGCGGCGGAAAGCGCGCCGGCCGATGCCGTGATGGTGTTCATGGACGGCGACGGCGCCGACGACCCCGCCCTCATCCCCGATCTCACGGCGCCGATCCTGTCGGGATCCCATGATTTCGTGATCGGCTCGCGCACGCGCGGCATCCGCGAAGCGGGCAGCATGGGATGGCATCAGGTCGCCGCCGGTCACCTCATCGGCGCGATGGTGGGCACCCTATATAAGGTCCGCTACACCGACATGTGCGCCTTCCGCGCGATCGGGCGCGACACCCTGCTGCAGCTCGGCATGCGCGAGATGACCTACGGTTGGAACCTCGAAATGCAGATGCGGGCGGCGCGCAAGGGATTGCGCATCCTTGAGCTGCCGGTGACCTGTCGATGCCGGACGGGCGGCGTGTCCAAGGTCGCCGGCACCGTCCGGGGCACGGTGAGGGCGGGCACGCGCATTGCGGCGACGTTCGCGCGAACGGCGATGGAGAACCGTGGATGAGTGCTTCGGGTGCGGTCGACGAGAGCATCCCCCTGCTCGGGCGCGACGACTTCGAGGAGCCGTCGCTGTTTCGCCCCGAGGTCACGTTGCGCGAAGCGCGGCGGCAGAACAAGCTCCGCTCCGGGCCGGTGCCGCCCGTCTGCATCCTCGACCCCGATGGCGATCTGGTCGAATATGCCCGCACCGAGTTCAACGCCACCGTTTCGCGCGATTGGGGCTGCTTCCACACGCGGATGTGGGAATGGGAGGCTCACGGGTCGCGCTGGGGCGTGATCGGGCATGCCGTGGGCGCTTCCTTCGCGGTGCTGTGCGCCGAGCAGGCCTTCGCATCGGGCTGCGAGGTGCTCGTCAGCATCACCTCGGCCGGGCAGCTTCGCGCGGTTGGCGAAACGCCCTACCACGTGGTGATCGAGCGGGCGCTGCGCGACGAGGGCACGAGCTACCACTACCTGCCGCCCTCGACCTGGGCCGAGGCCGACCCGGCCCTGCTCGCCCTCGTGCAGCGCAGCTTCGCGCCGCTCGCCCAAGGGACCCACCACGAAATCCACCGGGGCGCGAGCTGGACCACCGATGCGCCCTATCGGGAAACCGAACGGGCGATCGCCGCGCGGATCGCCGCCGGTGCGGTGGTGGTGGAAATGGAGGCGGCGGCGCTTTACGCCTTTTCCCAGGCCACCGGCCATCCCGTGCTCTGCCTGGCCCACGTCACCAACAGTCTCGATCGCACCGACAACAACTTCGAGAAGGGCTTGTACAACGGCGCCCGGGCCTCGCTCGACCTCGTGGAAGCCTTCGTCGGCGCGTGGCTTCCACGCGAAGCGGTGGTGCGCGAGGCCATGATCACCTGACGATCACCTGACGCGGCTACCCGATGCGGAGGTCGCAGCCGACGACCCGACGCTGCGGCGCTCCCGGCACCGGTTTGATCCGGCTCGCCGCCGGCCCGATCTCCGCGACCCGTGGTTCGGCCGGCTTGACTTGTCGGGGACGGCGCGATCTCATCCGAACCGTTGGATCACGGGTGATCAGGCGTACAACTCCGGCGCGCAAGCAGATGTTGGCACGGCTTCATGGAGCACTCGGCCTGTGCCTGGCCATCGCCCTGTGGGCGACGGTGAGCGCCCTGCTCTACCTGCGCTTTCCCAAGTCGCAGCGCAGCGACGACATTTGGAAGATCTATCTCGCCGCCCGCGACGGCATCGTCATCGCGGCCCTGATCGTCATCGCCGCCGATCACGCACCTTATCTCGGCGTCGGCGGGACGAGCCGTCTCGATCAGCATGCCAGCCATGACGCCGCATCCCGCTCGGCCCTGACCCCATAGCGGCGCACCCTCGTCGCGGCCAGCGACGACGGCAACGTTCTATCGCTTGGGCCAGACCCAACGCGGCGCATCGAGGTCGGGCGTCCCCGTCTCGCCGAAGCTTTTCCGCAGATGGATTTGCGCGACCTCCCTCTCGTTCCCGATCGCGCCGATCAGCGCCTCGCTGTGGCTGACGAGAACGATCTGGCAATGGTGCGTGGCCAGGGCGAGGAGCCGGGCCAGCGCGGGCATCAGCGAGGGATGCAGGCTGCCTTCCGGCTCGTTCAGCACCATCAGCTCGGGCGGTCGCGGCGAAAGCAGCGCGGCGACGAGCAGGAGGTAGCGCAGCGCTCCGTCCGAAAGCTCGGCCGCGCCCAAGGCGCGAAGGAGTCCGTGCTGCACGAGCCGAAGCCCGCCGACATCGCCGCCCTCGATCTCCAGGCGGGATCCGGGGAAGGCGTGTTCGACCGCCTCGTCCAAGGCCGCCTCGTCGCCGATCGCGCGGATGGTGGCAAGGGCGGCGGCGAGATCGGCGCCGTCACCGGCGAGCACGGGCGTGTAGGTCATCACCCGCGGGCGGCGCGCGGGCGCCTCCGGGTCGGTGCGCAGCGCGTCGTAGAACCGCCAGTCGCGCATGCGCTCGCGCATGGCCAGAAGTTCGGCACCCTCGGCCGGATCGGCGCAGTGCGTCACCATCGAGTCGAAGGGCGAGAGCCCTTCCATCGCGATGCGCCATCCGCCGCTGCGCGAACTGCGGATCCGGACGAGGGCGGCGCGGCGCTCGGCGAAGAGCGAGGTGCGGCCGAGAACCTCGCCGGTCCACATCGCCTCGACCTTGGTCGCGGGATCGCGGGGAAAGGGGTTCTCGGGGCTCGGCTGGCCGAGATCGACCGCATAGCCGAAGTCGTCGCCGGAGAAGCCGAGCTTGAGGCTGACGCGTTCCCTGCGGACCGTGCCCTGGACCGGATGGAGCCCGGAGCGCACGTCCCGGCCGATCGTTTCGGGACCCGCCCACAGCGTCGACGACAGGCCGCCCTCGGCCGCAAGC
Source organism: uncultured Beijerinckiaceae bacterium (assembly GCA_964245015.1). Lineage (GTDB taxonomy): Bacteria > Pseudomonadota > Alphaproteobacteria > Rhizobiales > Beijerinckiaceae > RH-AL1. Next base: position 7,609 of record CAXTMA010000086.1, read on the forward strand.
GTGGCGACGAGCCGGCCCTGCGCCGTTTCGGCGAGGAGGCGGAGCGCGCGGTAAAGGCTGCTCTTGCCGCTGCCGTTGGCGCCGGTGACGATCGTCAGGCGCCCGAGCGGAACGACGAGGTCGCGCAGCGAGCGATAGCCGGATACGGCGAGCGTGGTGATCACGCCCTGCCCTCCTGGTCGCGAGAAAGAAGGTCGCCGCCGTGAAGCATCGGGCTGCGTCGACGCACAAGAGCATCGGATTCGATCCGAAAACCGCCGCGACCTTTGAGGTCCGCTGCTTCAACCCCGAACGCGCCGCCCCGGCGGGGAAGCGAGGCTCGGCTCGCCCGGCGCGGTCTCGACGCCGAGGTCGGGCAGAGCGATGATGGGCGCGCCGCGCAGGTCGCGGCGGATCACGATCGTTCCGCGTTCTTCGAGGTAGGCGAGCATGCGCCGCGCCCGACCGCCCGAACTCGTGCCGTAGGCCTCCGCCAGCGAAGCGTCGGAGGGCGTCGGCGCCCCGGCGACGGCCGCGCGCGCCACCACCAGGAACAGCCCGGCGAGGTCGTCGGGCAGGGTCGCCGCCATGTCCTGCGCGCGCGCCCATTCCGGCCCGTCCGGCACGGCGCCCGCGTCGGCGCCCCCTTCCGCCCGGGCCACCGCCAGCCGTCGCTTGAAGTCCGGCAGGGCGATCTCGCCGATCCGGCGGACCCGGCAGCGCATGGTGAAATCCCCGTACAGGATGGCCGGCGTCGCCGTGGCGGCATCGGCATCGGCGAGCACGGACGCCATGATCGTCCCCAGCTCGGCCTCGCGCTCGGCCGGGTCGCGGGTCTGTTCGGCCGGCAGGTCGTCGGGCGGCGGCGGGCGATAGTTGGCGAGCTGCACGATCACGTCGGGAATGCTGGGGCGCGGCTTGGCCCGCGGGGTTGCCGGGCGCGCCGGCGCGGCGCCCGGCGCGAGGATCAGGCTTTGGCTGTCGCCGCTCGGCTCGGGCGGCGGCATCAGGGCAAGCGGCACGCTGCGGCTTTGCGTCAGCGTCGCGCCGGGCGCGATCGGCAGCGGTCGCCGCGACATGGCCGGGCCCAGCGCCACGAAGTGCCCGCGCGCGAGGTCGCGGAACATCTCCGCCTGCCGGCGCTCCAGGCCGAGCAGGTCGGCCGCCCGCGCCATATCGATATCGAGAAAGGTGCGGCCCATCAGGAAGTTGGAGGCTTCCGCCGCGACGTTCTTGGCGAGCTTGGCCAGGCGCTGGGTGGCGATGATGCCGGCGAGCCCACGCTTGCGGCCGCGGCACATCAGGTTGGTCATCGCCGCCAGCGACAACCGCCGCGCTTCCTCCGTGGCGTCGCCCGACGCGGCCGGGGCGAAGAGCTGCGCCTCGTCCACCACCACCAGCAAGGGATACCAGTGCTCGCGCTCGGCGTCGAACAGCCCGTTGAGGAAGGCGGCCGCGGCGCGCATCTGGTCGTCGGCGTCGAGTTCGGCCAGCGACAGCACCACCGACACGCGGTGCTCGCGCACGCGGGCGGCGATGCGTCCGAGTTCACCATCGCACTGGGTCGGCTCGATCACCACATGGCCGTACCGCTCCGACAGGGTGGCGAAGTCACCCTCCGGGTCGATCACCACCTGCTGCACGAGGCCGGCGCTCTGCTCCAGCAGCCGGCGCAGCAGGTGCGACTTGCCCGACCCCGAATTGCCCTGCACGAGCAGGCGGGTCGCCAGCAGTTCCACGAGGTCGAGGGTTGCCGGGCGGTCGCCGGCGAGGCCAAGGTCGATCGCGATCATCTGGCATGTACCATCACCCAACCTACCACGGCGCGACGGCAGCCGGCGGCGGCCCCGCGCTTTTACCCGTTATTCACCGAACGGGGTCCATTCCTATGCCCGGTCACGTATGGGGAAGGATCGGGATGTCTGACACGGTTGGTCTCGCGGGCGACCGCATCCGCTCGTTCGTCGAGCGCATCGAGCAACTTGAAACCGAGTTGAGGGAGCTGAACGAGGGCAAGAAGGAGGTGTTCGCCGAAGCCAAGGGCGAAGGCTTCGACGTCAAGATCCTCAAGGAGATCATTCGGCTGCGCAAGCAGGACGACGAGGAGCGGGAGGAGCACGAAACCATGCTCGACGTGTACATGCGCGCGCTCAGCGAAGCCGGCGACGAGCCGGCGGCCAAGGCCGCCTGAAGATCCGCGGCATCGGCGGCCGGTCCCTCGCCGTCGGCATGAAGCGCCGCGCTTGCGCCGCAACCCCTCGGGGCGGGCGGAAGCGCGGCAGGATTGGTTGAAAACGGCAGCCGGTGACGACACCGGCCGCCGTGAAGCTCAACCTGCCGTCATGAAACTCAGTCGTCGCATTCGGACGCGACAACGCGGCAGATGCCGGCGCCGCACTGGGTCAGGGCCTTCTCCTTGGCCACGTCCGCCGACTTGCCCCACCCGATGCCGAAGTGGTCGTTGGAACTCGCATAGGCGCCGCACTTCTCGAACGAGACCTTGACCTTGCAGGTGTCGTTCCCGGCCTCCTTGCATTTGCTCACCGCCGAAGCTTCGGCGCTCGCGCGGTCGTCGCCGAAGCCGATCCCGTAGCCGGCTTCACTCGGCTTGGATCCGGCCACGTCATCGACGGCGATCGCTCCGGTCGCAAAAGCCGCGGTCGATGCGAGCGATGCCAGTGTTACCGCAACAAACAGCGCACAACGTTTAATGATCTTCCCCGCCTCGACTTGCTGCGAACGACCTGACCGGTCAGGCAATACGCCCTCCGGTCGTCCGCATCCGAGCCCATGGCAAGAATTGGTGATTTTGTACATCGCTTCCGGCACCGACCGCTGCCCGCGCGTCGCGATTCCCAACCGGAATGTTCATCGGCCGTGGCGATCCCGTGATGGGGAGGCATGCCGGTGCGGGCCGAACGTCGGCGCCGGCCCGCTTCAGGACCTTCGTCGCAGCGGACGGGCGTAGGCCGCGCCGACCTTTGCGAAGCCGGTCGCGTCGAGAAAGGCGGCGAGGTCGGTATCAGCCGCCGCGACCAGCAGTTCGTCGCAACCGGCGAGGCGGGCGGACTGCGAAGCCGCCTTCAGCAACAGGCGTCCGACGCCGCGGCGCCTGCTGTCGGGCGCGACCAGCAGCATGTCGAGGTGCGCGACACCCGCGTCGGTGCGCAGCGTCCGCGTCCAGTTCACCGCGACGAGCCCGCTGGGCGGTCCCCATTCCACGGCGATCAGGGCCGTACCGCCGCGTCCCAGCGCCTCCAGCCGCGCGCCCAGCCTCTCGGCAGCGGGAACCGGCAGGCCGCAGGCGCCCATCACGTCGCAAAGGCCGGGCGCATCGGCCGCGGTGGCGGCCCGGATCTGCAGCCCGTATCGATTGCTCACCGGAGGATCAGGATTTGTTGATACTGTATTCGCCGGGATGTAGCGTCACCACGTCGGGATCGGCGGGTTCGACGTCCGGTTCCCCAGCCCGGCTCTCGGCGAGTGCCTGGGCGGCCATGCGCAGCATGCTGGACGCGTATTGGCGCTGCGTCGGGTTGCTGGCGCGGGCGAGCTTGGCCTCGTATTTCGCGACGGCGCGCTCCAGCTTGCCGACGGAGGCGCCCTTCGGCTTCAGCATTGCTTCCTCTTCCACATGGCTGTTCCCTGGCTCCCCGACGAGACGCGGCTTCATGCGAGCGGGGCAGCGACCACCGATCTCATCTGGTTCAAGACCAGAACATTTCAAGAACTTAGGATCGTCGCGCCCTGAACTCGCGACGGCGAACCCATCAGGTCCAGTACAGCACCCGCGTGCCCGGCAGGACGGCGGCGAGCCCGTCCGTCAGCCGGGCGCGCATTTCCTTCATCAAGGCGGCGGGGTAGACGTGCTTGACCCCGCCGAACTTGGTCAACTTGCGCGAGCGGGCGGTCTCGTCCATGTCGAGCTTGCTGGCGGGATACCAGCCCTGCAGCACGCCCTTCGACTTGGGGGTGAAGCGGTGGGTGATGAACTCGGCCGTCAGGTCGAGGTCCGGCGCGCCGGCCACCGCCTTGGCGACGTCGGCGAGCAGCGCGGCGTAGCTTTCGCGCCAGCCCTCCACCGGCTGGATCGGCGCCACCGTCAGCCCGACCTTGTAGCCGCAGCGGGCAAGCTGGCCCAGCGCCCGCAGGCGGGCGGGCAGCGCCGACGTGCCGCCCTCGAAGCGCATCAGGTCGGGGATGTTGAGCGAGAAGCGAACACGCACCCTGCCGCCATGGTCGAGCCCGAGCAGGGGCGCCACGTCGGCGAACTTGGTGGTGAAGCGCAGTTGCACCGCCGCGTCCCAGCGCCCGAAGAAGCGCACGGTGTCGGCAAGGCTGCCGGTGAGGTGCTCGATGCCGAGCGGGTCGGTGTAGCAGGAGGCTTCAAAGGTGGTGCCCTCGTGCGAGCGGGCGAGCGTGCCGGTGGTGACCGCGCCCTTGCCGAGGTAGGCCGGCAGCTCGTCCAGGATCTCTTCGGTGTTGGCGTAGACCCGCGTCACCGGCGGGCCGCCGAGCGAACCCGCGAGGTAGCAGTACTGGCAATGGGCCGGGCAACCCTCGGCGAGGACGAAGCGCCAGTCGGCGGAGGGCGGGATCGGCTGCAGGCGACGCTTGGCAGGGGACGCCACGGTGACGGCCAGCGTCGCCTTGGCGAGGCGATAGGCGGCGCGCGGGTCCGCCTCGGTGGACAGGCCGGCGAGGCGGTCGCCGGGCAGTTCGATGACATCGGCGCCGAGCGCCGCCGCCCGCCCGGCGATGAGGCGGCCACGCGGCCAGTCCCGCGCCGCCCGCGTCAGCAGCACCCGCTTGGGCCGCCACAGCCGTGCTTCGCCGGGCCCGTCCGGCGCGGGAGACGGCGGGACGTCAAGGACGGAAGCTGTCGCGGGCAGGATCATGACGGGTCAAGTGCCGGGCCAGGCGGGACGTTCCGGCGCGGACCCTTGCCGCGACGTCGAGCCGCCGTCAGCCAGCCTCCACCGCGACCACGCAGGGCAAGGACTTCAGCTTGGCGACGATCTCGTCCGTGGCGTCCCTGGTCAGGCGGGTGAACGTCACCTCGATCGTGTCCGTCTCGTCGCCGGCCCCATGGCGCAGGATGAACTGCTTCACGCGCGCGGCGCGACCGCCGATGACGTCATGGAGCGTGGCCAGGGACATGCTGTCCCGCTGCGCCGAGATCAGCACCTGCCGTATTTGCGTGCGCTCGCGGACGCGCTCCTCGATTGGTTTGATCCCGGCCAGGATGACCAGCACGATCAGGGTGGTGGCAAGGCCGGCGACGTAGAGCCCGCTGCCGATGGCCAAGCCGATCGCCGCGACCGCCCAAAGGCTGGCGGCGGTTGTGAGGCCCTTCACCACCTCGCCCCGGAGCAGGATCGTGCCGGCACCGAGGAAGCCGATGCCCGAGACGACCTGCGCGGCGATGCGGGACGGGTCGAGCACGACATGGCTGCCGAGCACGTCGGAGAACCCGTACGCCGAGACGATGATGATGAGGCAGCTGCCGACCGACACCAGCATGTGCGTGCGCAGGCCGGCCGCCCATTGCAGCCGCTCCCGTTCCAAACCGACGAGGCTGCCGGCGAGGGCTGCGACCAGCAGTCTGAGGAGGGTTTCGGCGGAACCGATCACATGAAGCCTTTCTGACGCGCGCTTTCTAAGGCCGGCTACTCGGGCCGGCAAGGTTGCCGAAGGCCGGCGGGCGTCGCCGCGGTCGCCGTCGACGGTGCGGAGGGCCGAGGCCCGCCGGGTCTGCCGATAAAAAAGGCAGGACGAGCGCGGCTCCGCTTTCGCCCTGTGCGGCGGTTGCGCACAAAAAAGCCCTATGTTACGGGGACCGCGCCGAGCGGAGACAGTCCGCGAGGGCGCAATCCGCGAACGAACGGTCTGGCGGCTGACACCTCGCGGCGCGAAACGCCGCGATCGCCCCGGGTCGGCCGCGGGCCAGGATTGCAGGTCGAGAGCGGGACGAGGGCGGGACGGTTTTGGCGCGGGACAGTTCGGCGAAAGAAGAAACCTACGTCTCGGGTGTCGCCGGACGCTATGCCCAAGCCTTGTTCGATCTGGCCAGGGAATCGAACGCCACCGACACCGTCGGTGCCGATCTCGCCACCTTCGGACGGCTCATGGACGAGAGCGACGATTTCCGCCGCTTCCTGCGCAGCCCGGCCATTCCCTCGGGGGAACAGGTGAAGGCGCTGGATGAGGTGTTGAAGCGCGCCGGCATCGCCGGCACCGCCGCCAACTTCCTCAAGCTTGTTTCCGCCAAGCGTCGCCTGTTCGCCGTCGCCGACATGATCCGCGACTACAACAAGCTCAACGACGCGGAAAAGAACGTCGCCCGCGCCGAAGTGACCGTCGCCGAGCCGCTGAAGGAGGCGCACGTGCTCGCTCTCAAGGACGCGCTGGCCTCCGTGGCCGGTTCCGCCGACGTCAACGTCAAGATCACCGTCGATCCCGCCCTCATCGGCGGCATGGTCGTCAAGCTCGGCTCGCGGATGATCGACTCCTCGCTTCGCACCAAGCTCAACATGATGCGCACCCGCATGAAAGAGGTCGGCTGATGGATATCCGCGCCGCAGAAATCTCGGCGATCCTGAAGAACGAGATCGCCAACTTCGGCAACGAGGCCGAGGTGACGGAGGTCGGCCAGGTGCTGTCGGTGGGCGACGGTATCGCCCGCGTGTATGGCCTCGACCAGTGCCAGGCCGGCGAGATGGTCGAGTTCGAGACGGGCGTGCGCGGCATGGCGCTGAACCTCGAAGCCGACAACGTCGGCATCGTGATCTTCGGGGCCGACCGCGAGATCAAGGAAGGCCAGACGGTCAAGCGCACCGGCACCATCGTCGACGTGCCGGTCGGCAAGGAGCTGCTCGGCCGCGTCGTCGACGCGCTCGGCAACCCGATCGACGGCAAGGGCCCGATCAACGCG
>CAXTMA010000087.1:0-14403 GCA_964245015.1 uncultured Beijerinckiaceae bacterium
ATCTCGGGGTCGTCCCAGCGCAGGCCGGCTTCGGCGGCCTTGTGGTAGTATCCGTCCACCTTGTAGGCGACCAGCGTGTCGGGCTCCAGCGTGCAGAAGGCGTGGGCGAAGCCGCGCGGAATGAACAGCTGCTCGCCGCGCTCGGCCGTGAGCCGCGCGCCGCACCAGCGGCCGTAGCTCGGGCTGCCGGCGCGCAGATCCACGGCGACGTCGTAGACCGCGCCGGCGAGAACCCGGACCAGCTTGGCCTGCGGCTCGGGCGCGAGCTGGAAATGCAGGCCGCGCACGGTGCCGCGCTGCGTCGACAGCGACTGGTTATCCTGGCAGAAGGCGACGGCGATGCCGACGGCGGCGAACTTGCGCCGCGTGTAGGTTTCCACGAAGTAGCCGCGCCCGTCTGCGATGCGCGGCGGGGTGACGAGCAGGACGTCGGGGATGGCCAGGGCCTCGACGGACAGGCTCATCTCGCTCCCACCTTGGTGATGCCCGCCTCCGACGCATCCGTCCCGCCCGGCGCGGTTTCCTCCAGCCGGCGGCGGAGATAGGCGCCGTAGCCGGACTTGCCGTAGCGCGCCGCGCTGCGCAACACCGCCTCGGCGTCGATGTAGCCTCGCACATAGGCGATCTCCTCAAGGCAGCAGATCTTCAGGCCCTGCCGGCGCTCCAGGATCTCCACGAACTGCCCGGCTTCGGCGAGCGAGTCATGGGTGCCGGTGTCGAGCCAGGCGAAGCCGCGGCCCATCAGCTCGACCCGCAGCCGACCGCGATCGAGATAGGCCCTGTTGACGTCGGTGATCTCCAGCTCGCCGCGCGGCGAGGGGGCGAGGTCGGCGGCGATGTCGAGCACGCCGTTGTCGTAGAAGTACAGGCCGGTCACCGCGAGGTTGGACCGCGGCGCCGCAGGCTTCTCCTCCAGCGACAGGGCGCGGCCGTTCGCGTCCATCTCGACGACGCCGTAGCGCTCGGGATCGGACACGCGATAGGCGAACACGGTCGCCCCGTCCCGCCGCGCCGCCGCCGTGCCGAGAAGTTGGGGCAGACCGTGGCCGTAGAAGATGTTGTCGCCCAGCACCAGCGCCACCGCGTCCCGCCCGACGAAGTCGCGGCCGATGAGGAAGGCTTCGGCGAGACCGTTGGGCTCGGGCTGCACGGCGTAGGACAGCGCGAGGCCGAGGGCGGAGCCGTCGCCCAGCAACTGTTGGAACAGCGGCGCGTCGTGAGGGGTGGTGATGATCAGGATGTCGCGGACGCCGGCCATCATCAGCGTGCCGAGCGGGTAGTAGATCATCGGCTTGTCGTAAACGGGCAGGAGCTGCTTCGAGCACACCAGCGTCAGCGGATAAAGCCGCGTTCCCGATCCCCCCGCGAGGATGATGCCTTTCATTGATGATCCCTGCTCATGGGCTGCAACCGCTGCGGTCGGGAAGCCTTTCGCTGGAGCAAAGGGTTAACACCGAACCGGCTCGCGGATCCACCGCCTCGATGGCCAAGGTCTGGCCCGCACGCCACCGGCTGGCGCCGTTCGATCGGCATGAACCCGTCGCCGTGCTCCCATTTCGATGCGTCCCATGTCGGCGCCGGTTGCGCGCGCGGCCTGGATGTCCTGCGCGAGACTCGATGAATGGACATGCCGTTACGCGATCGCGCCGGCACGCTGGCGCGCCGGGGAATCATCATCGTGGCTGTTGGAGCGAACGCAACCTTGCGCCCCGTCAGCCCGAAGACCTGTCAAGGAGAGTCCATGCCGTACCGATCGGTCGGCCCGCTCGCCCTGACGCTGGACCTGGCAGCCTCGGCCTGTTTCGCCGCGACGCCTGCAGCCGCCGGGCTCGCGCCACCCCGGGCAGCGCGTTCATCGCGCGCTTCGCCGCCAGGGGCGCACAGGTTCACACCTTTCTCCAAGACAAGGGCGCGCTGATATGGAGCGCCGCCGAGCCGGATGCCGAACTCGATGGTCGCTCCTTTGCGCGCCACCTCAAGGGACCGACCTGGCAGACGCGCGACGGAACGACGGTCGTCGGCGCGGTGGCCGCCAAGGCGCAGGCCGCGATCGCCGATGCCGTGCTGCTCCTGTCCGCCAGGGCGACGGGATCGCCGGCGGGCACGCACTAAGTGCACGCGCCGCGACACGTCGGGCGGCGTGGGGCCGAACGCCGCGTGCGCTTCGGCCGGGCAAACGCTCCGCGTTGCCTGTAGCGCCACCGGCGCCTTCTATCGATCCACAGAGGCGCGGAAAAAGGGGTGTCGAGGCTGCTCAGGCGGCGGCGGCGATCCGGCGGGACGCGGCGGACTTCGGCCGTCCCAGGCGCTTTTTCAGCGAGGCCCAGAGCACCCGCATTTCTTCGGCCGCCTTGCCGTCGGGTTCAAGCTCGGTCGGGCCCATGCCCTCGCGGGCCGCTTCCTGGTAGGCGACGCGCAGGGCCACGAGCGGGCGCAGCAGGCCGCCCATGCTTTCCAGCGCCGCCGCTCCGTCGGTGACGCGCTGGCTTTCCTGCATCGGCGGGCACTGGTTGAGAACGAAGGCGAAGTCCTTGGCCAGCGTTTTCAGCTTGCCGCGGGTCACCTCGCTCGACCAGATATCGAAGATGGTCGGTCGGGCGGGGATGACGCAAAGGTCGGCCGCCCGCATCGCCGCGTCGGCCGCCGGCGTATCGGTCGCCGGCGTGTCGATGAGAACCAGCGTGACGCCGCCCTTGCCGAGCGCGGCGAGGGCATCGGGAAGCTTGCCGGCAGACAGCGTTTCCACCGGCATCGCCTTGTCGCCGCGTCGGTGCGCCCATTTGGTGAGCGACTTCTGCGGATCCATGTCGATGAGGAAGACGCGTTCGCCGGCTTCCTGAGCCGCCACCGCGAGGCAGGCCGCCAGCGTGCTCTTGCCCGAGCCGCCCTTCTGCGTCACCAGCGCCACCGTTCGCATCACAGGCTCCGTTCCTGCCGCACCCGCCAGGATTAGCGGCGAAGATGATTAACGAACCGTTGCCGACCTCGGCCAAAAAGGTGGGACAGGTCGCGGGGCGAGGTGGATTTGCGCCGCGCGCCGACGCAGGATGGCGCGATGAGCCTTTTCGTCGCCGCCGGCCTCGAACCCCCGCCACCCGAACCGGGCGCCCGTCGGGCAAGGCCGGATGAAGCGCAGGCCGCCGTGCCGGAGCGGCCAACCAACCAGCCCTCGCTCAACCAGCCCTCGCTCAACCAGCCCTTGGCCGACCGGCTGCGCCCGCGCACCCTCGACGAGGTGTCGGGCCAGACACACCTGCTCCAACCCGGCGGTGCGTTGCGCCGTCTGGTCGGCGCCCGCGCGCTCGGCTCGCTGATCTTCTGGGGACCGCCGGGCACGGGCAAGACCACGGTGGCACGCCTCCTTGCCGGCGAGACCGACCTCGCCTTCGTGCAGATCTCGGCGATCTTTTCCGGTGTCGCCGAACTGAAGAAGGTATTCGAGGAGGCGCGGCGGCGCCGGCAGCTCGGGCAAGGCCCGACGCTGCTCTTCGTCGACGAGATCCACCGCTTCAACCGGGCGCAGCAGGACAGCTTTCTTCCCGTGATGGAGGACGGCACGGTGACGCTGATCGGCGCCACCACGGAGAACCCGAGTTTCGAGCTGAACGCGGCGCTGCTGTCGCGCGCCCGGGTGATGACCTTCCACCCGCTCGACGAGGCGGCGATGGCCGGCCTTCTCCTTCGCGCCGAGGCGAGCGAGGGGCGGCCCCTGCCGCTCGACGAGGCTGCCCGCACCGCGCTGGTCGCCATGGCCGATGGGGATGGCCGCGCCCTGCTGACGCTGGCCGAGGAGGTTTGGCGCGCCGCCCGTTCCGGCGAATGCTTCGACACGGCCGCTCTCGCCGGCGTGGTACAGCGGCGCGCGCCGATCTACGACAAGGGCGGGGAAGGGCACTACAACCTGATCAGCGCCCTGCACAAGGCCGTGCGCGGCTCGGACCCGGATGCCGCCCTGTATTACCTCGCCCGCATGCTGGACGGCGGCGAGGACCCGCTCTTCATCGCCCGCCGCATCGTGCGCATGGCGGTCGAGGACATCGGCCTCGCCGACCCGCAGGCGCTCGTCCACGCCAATGCCGCCAAGGAGGCCTACGACTTCCTCGGCTCGCCCGAAGGCGAGCTGGCGCTGGCCAATGCGGTTCTCTACGTCGCCACCGCCCCCAAATCCAATGCCGCCTACGTCGCCTACAAGGCGGCGCTGCGGCTCGCCCGCGAGGGTGGCTCGCTGCCGCCGCCGAAAATCATCCTCAACGGCTCCACCAAGTTCATGAAGAGCGAGGGCTACGGCGGCGGCTACCGGTACGATCACGACGAGCCCGGTGCCTTCTCCGGTCAGAACTACTGGCCGGACCGCCTCGGCCGCCACGCGCTCTACGCGCCCACCGGGCGCGGGCACGAGTGCGATATCGCCCGCCGGATGGCTCGCTGGGCGGATCTGCGGCGCGAGCGCGACCCAGGCGAGCCGTGAACGTCGGCCGTGTCGAGCGAAGCTTCACCCGACCCTTCGCGGCCTCTTGACGAATGGCGCGCGTCGTCACGTCTTCGTGGTTTGCTGCGGGAACAGTGTCGTCGCAACTTGGTTGCCGCTCGGATCTGACGGTTGCCACGGTGGTGGTTCGATGAGTTTCATGGCGATAGTGCATGCGCCGGCGCTGCGGTCCGGAGCGCGGATCTGCATCTGCGACCTCGACCAGACGATCGACGAGCCACCCTCCGAACTCGTCATCGGATCGGAAGTCGCCCTTCGCTTCGGCACATGCTGCCCTTCGCTTGCTTCGGGCGCGATCCAGGCCTGCGACCTCGGGGCCGACGAGGCGGTGTTGCGCATCGCCGATGCCGACTGGACGATCCGGCGATCGCACGAGGGCGGCGTCAACGTCGCCGGCCTCGTGGCGGAAGATTGGTTCGTGGTCGGGCGCTGATCTCCCCCGCTCAAAGCACCTTGCCCGGATTGAGCAGGCCCCGGGGATCGAGCGCGGCCTTGATGGCGCGCATGGTCGCGAGCGCCACGGGATCCTTGACGCGGGGCAGGAGGTCGCGCTTGAGCTGTCCGATGCCGTGCTCGGCTGAGATGGAGCCGCCGAAGCTCGCGGCGATGCCATGCACGATCTCGTTGACCTCGGCCCAGCGGGCGAGAAAGGCGGCTTTGTCAGCATCGACCGGCTGCTGCACGTTGCAATGGATGTTGCCGTCGCCGAGGTGGCCGAAGGCGCAGAGCCGCGCGCCCGGCACGGCCCGCGTCACCGCCGGCGCCACGGCGTCGAGGAAGTCCGGGACCGAGGCGATCGGCACGGAAATGTCGTGCTTGATCGAGCCGCCGAAGTGCTTCTGCGCGTCGGAAATGTTCTCGCGCAGCACCCAGAAGGCTTCCGCCTGCGCCAGCGAGGCGGCCAGCGCGGCATCGGCCGCCAAGCCGTCCTCGATCGCCTGGGCCAGCACGTCGGACAGGTTCTCATCGAGCGCTTCCTCGCTCGCCGCCGCGAGTTCGACCAGCACGTACCAGGGATGCGGGGCGGCGAGGGGATCGCGCGCGCCGGCTGTCGAGCCGATCACGAAGTCGAGCGCGAGGCGCGGGATCAGCTCGAAGGCCCGGATCTTGGACCCGCACGCGTCGCGGGCGCGTCCGAGCAGGGCCAGCGCCGCCGCCGGGTTGCCGAGCCCGACGAAGGCGGTGGCGATGCTGCGCGGGCGCGGCACCAGCTTCAGCACCGCCGCGGTGATGACGCCCAGCGTGCCTTCCGCGCCGATGAACAGGTGCTTGAGGTCGTAGCCGGTATTGTCCTTGCGCAGCTTCGACAGGTTCGACAGGACGCGGCCGTCGGCCAGCACGACCTCGATGCCGTTGACGAGGTCGCGCGTATTGCCGTGGGCGATCACGTTGACGCCGCCGGCGTTGGTCGACAGGTTGCCGCCGATCGTGCACGAGCCGGCGGACGCGAGCCACATCGGGAACTCGCGGCCTGCGCGCTCGGCCTCGGCGCGGGCGGCGTGCAGGGTCATGCCGGCCTCAACGGTGAGCGTATTGGTCACGGGATCGATCTCGCGCAGGGCGTCGAGGCGGGTCAGCGAGAGTACGATGGCGCGGCCTTCTCCGTCCGGCGTCTGGCCGCCGACGAGGCCGGTGTTGCCGCCCTGGGGCACCACCGGCGTGCGCATCTCGTGACACAGCCGCAGCACGGCCGACACCTCGTCGCGTGTCTTCGGGCGCACCACGCAGCGGGAACGGCCGACGTAGAGGTTGCGCGGCTCGCGCAGGTACGAAAGCGTGTCGGCATCGGCCTGCAGCACGTTGGCCGGGCCGACGATGGCGCGCAGCCGTTCGAGGAGTCCGTCATCGGCCAGCGCAGGATGGTCCGGGGCGGGGCAGGCGGCCGTATGCGGGTTCATGTCGATGAGAAGGCCCACGGAAGGGCTCTCCTACTTATGGATCGCGCCGCGCCGCGTCGAGGTCGCGCGTTCATCCCAGCAGCCGTCGCGCCCGCTTGGGACGCGCCCGCCGGAACACGGCGACCATTTCAAGGTGCGCCGCGTAGCGGAACTGGTCGACGGGCACCACGTCGTCGCAGCGGAAGCCGGCGCCGAGCAGGATGGCGGCATCGCGGGCGAAGCTCGCCGGGTCGCAGGCGATCGAGACCACGGTCGTGACGGGTGAGGCGGCGAGTTCGCGCGTCTGCGCCTCGGCGCCCGCGCGCGGGGGATCGAGGCACACCGCGTCGAAGCGGGCCAGTTCGTCGGCGAGGAGCGGACGGCGGTGCAGGTCGCGCGCCTGGACCTTGACCCGGCGCAGGCCGGACGCGGCGCGAGCCGCCCTGTCGATGGCGGCGAGGGCCGGCGCGTCGCTGTCGATCGCCTCGACCTCGGCTGTCCCGGCGAGCCGCAGCGCGAAGGTGCCGATGCCGCTGAACAGGTCGGCGATGCGTCCGGCGCCGCGCAGCGCCGCCGTGACCCGGCCGGCCAGAGCCGACTCGCCGGCCGCCGTCGCCTGAAGAAAAGCGCCGGGCGGCAGCTCGACGAGCGCCGCGCCCACCGCGAGCGCCGGCTTGCGCCGTTCCAGCACGACCACGCCGTGGTTCGACAGGCGAGCGAGGTCATGGCCGACGGCGAGCGCCACGAGGCGCTGGCGCTCGTCGTCGGCGAGCGGACCGTGCCCGCGCAGGTCGATGTCGAGGCCCTCCGGCGTCGCCGTGCAAAGCAGGTCCAGCGGCTTGCCGGCCGATGCCAGGGCAAGGGCGAGCGCTTCGGCCGCCGGCAGGGCGCCGGCGAGGCCGGGGGCGAGGATCGGACAGTTGGCGATCGGCACGATGTCGTGGGAGCGGGCCCGCATGTAGCCGACGAGGGTGCGTCCGTCGGCCCCGACGCGGGCATGAAAGGTGGCGCGGCGCCGACCCTCGCCGTGGGCGTCGACCAGCTCCGCCACCGGCACCGCCACGCCGCCGCGGGCGAGTTGCTCGACGAGCAGGTTGCGTTTCCACGCGGCATAGGCCGGCTCGGCCCAGGCCTGCACCGCGCAGCCGCCGCAAACCGTGAAGTAAGGGCAGACGGGGGCGATGCGGTCCGGGCTCGCGGCGAGCAACCCGACGAGGTCGCCACGCTCGCCGTGGCGGAGCACGCTCACGGTGTCGCCGGGGAGGGCGTAGGGGATGAAAAGGCGAGTGCCCCCGGCGCCGGCGATGCCTTCGCCACGGTGGCCAAGGTTGTCCACGGTGACGCGCAGGGGAAGGTCCGAGCGGTCAGGCAAGGGAAGATGCGGCGTGTCCGCGCTCACCGCCTCGCGATGCCCCGGAGGAAGAAGGCCACCGCCGCGCGCGTGCGCTGCCGGATGCGGTCTGCGTCGAGCGCGACCCCATAGAGCGACAAGCGCGAGGCGCGGCCGAGCACCAAGCCGAGGAACAGGTCGGCGGCGAGCGGAAGGTCGCCGATCGAGTACCGCGCATCGTCGGTGAAACGCCCCAGCACCGCTTCCACCAGACGAAGCTGGCGTCCATAGCCCTCGCGCACGGCCAGTTCCGCCAGTTCGGGAAAGCTCGGCGCCTGTGCCGCCAGGATGCGCGCGAGGGACATCGCATCGGGAACAAGGAGCTTGGCCAGCATGCGGTCGGCGATGCGCTCCAGCATGTCGGACAGATCGGCCCCGGCGAGCGGTGCCGCGACCTCCAGTTCCAGCGGCTCGTAGAGTTGCAGGATGCGCCGGCGCAGCACGGCGGCGAAAAGGGCTGCCTTGTCGTGATAGCGGGCGTAAAGCGTCGCCTTGCCGATCGCCGCCGCCTCGGCGAGCCGGTCCATCGATGTCGCGTCGAAGCCGTGCTCCATGAACATGGCGGCGGCGATCTCCAGCAGGCGCTCGTCGCGTTCCGCCGCGGCCGCGCGCGTGGGACGTCCGCCGCGGCTGCGCCGACCTTCGGTCTCTTCGGCTGTGGCGGCGATGGCGAAACCTCCGGCCAAGATGGATCCAATCCGCCGAGCGATGCGGCAGGGGTTGAGGGCAGGGAACACGCGCGAGGTGCGACCCGCATGCCCCGCTGCGTCAGCGCTGTGACATCGCTGCACGGTCGGCGCAAGTTCGTCGCCCTTATCATTGCCTTCATTCCCTGCTGGTTATAGAACGATACTGTTCTGTTTTCGGGAATCGACATGACCGCTTCGACAACGCTTGACGGCCCGGCTCTGCGTCAGCCGGCCGGCGAGCCGCGCCCGCGCTTGCCGGCCAAGCCGCCTGGCGAGGCGTCGGCGGACGTACCCGTCGGCGACGGGCCGGTGCGCCGCCGACGGTTCACCCTGAAAACATCCATCCTGATCCTGCTCGCACTCGGCGGGGCTGGCTACGGCTTGCGCTTCGGTTGGCACTGGTACACGGACGGCCGCTTCGCAGAGGTCACCGACGATGCCTTCCTCCAGGCCGACAAGGTGACGGTGTCGCCCAAGGTCGGGGGGTTCGTGGCCGAGCTGAACGTCGGGGACAACCAGCCGGTGCGCGCCGGCGACGTGCTCGCCCGCATCGACGACCGCGACTCTCAGGTGGTGCTGCTGCAGGATCAGGCCGACCTCGACAAGGCGAGGGCGAGCCTGGAAGGCGTCGCCTCCGCCCTGATCCAGCAGGGCGCCCGCATCGTCGAGGCGCGGGCCGATCTCGCCAACGCCAAGGCCGCCCTCGCGTTTTCCAGGCAGGAAGCCAAGCGGTACGGCGACCTCGTGGCGTCGGGCGCCGGCACCACCCAGCGGGCGCAGCAGGCGTCCGCCGACCTCCTCATCAAGGAGGCGGCGGTGGACAAGGCCGCCGCCGCGCTCGACGCCTCGGAGAAGCAGACCGACGGCTTGCGCTCGCTGGAAGGCGCCGCCCGCGCCAGCCTGCGCCGGTCCGAGATCAACCTGAGCCAGGCCAAGCTCAACATCGGCTACACCGTCATCACGGCGCCGATCGACGGCGTCGTCGGCGACCGCTCGGTGCGCAGGGGCCAGCTCGTGCAGCCCGGCACCGGCCTGCTCACGTTGGTGCCGATGGGCGAGGCGATCTATCTCACCGCCAACTTCAAGGAAACGCAGGTCGGCGCCATGCACGAGGGGCAGCGCGCCGCGATCACGGTGGACGCTTTCGGCGACCACGTCTTCCACGGCCGCATCGTGAGCTTCGCGCCGGGCACCGGCTCGCAGTTCGCCCTGCTGCCTCCGGAGAACGCCACCGGCAACTTCACCAAGATCGTGCAGCGCGTGCCGGTCAAGATCGCGCTCGACGGCGGCGATCCGCTGATCGCCCGGCTGCGTCCGGGCCTGTCGGCGGAGGCGACGGTCGACATCCGCGACCGCGCTGAGGTGCCGCCCGCCGCCGAGACCCGCGTGAGCCAGCTCGCGCGATGAGCACCGGCATAGCCCTTCCCGCGCCGGCCGAACCGAGGGCCAGCCTGAAGGACTGGCTCGCCCTCGTCGGCGGCGTTCTCGGCGCCTTCACGGCCATTCTCGACATTCAGATCACCAACTCCTCGCTCGCCGACATCCAGGGCGGCATCGGCGCCTCCGTCGACCAGGGGAGCTGGATCTCCACGGCCTACCTGATGGCCGAGATCATCGTGATCCCGCTCACGGGATGGCTCGGCAGCGTGTTCGGGCTGCGCCGCTACCTCAGCGTCAACACCGGCCTGTTCATCGGCTTCTCGCTGCTGTGCGCCTCGTCGACGTCGCTGGGGCAGCTCATCCTGTTCCGCGCCGGCCAGGGCTTCACCGGCGGCGTGCTGATCCCCACCGCCATCACCATCCTGCGCACCCGCATCCCAAAGGCGCAGCAGGGAATCGGCATCACCGTCTTCGGGCTGACCGCGACCTTTGCCCCGGCGATCGGCCCCACCATCGGCGGCTGGCTGACCGAGAACCTGTCCTGGCACTACATCTTCTACCTCAACCTCATCCCCGGCCCGATCGCGGCGGGGTTGCAGCTCGCCGCGCTGAACAAGCAGCCGACCCGCTGGGCGGAGCTCGGCAAGGGCGACTGGTTCGGCGTCGCCGCAATGGCCGTCGGCCTGTCCAGCCTGACCTTCGTGCTGGAGGAGGGACAGCGAAAGGAGTGGTTCGAGTCGGAGGTGATCACCCGCTTCGCCGTGGTCGCGGCGCTGGGCATCGTCGTGTTCATCCTTCGCGAGCTGACCGCCGCGCGCCCCTTCATCAACCTGCGCGTGCTGGCCAATCCGACGATCGGCGCGTCCACCACGCTGATGGTCGTGCTCGGCGCCGTGTCGCTGGGCTCGACCTACGTCATCCCGCTGTATTGCGCGCAGATCCAGCACTACAGCGCCCAGCAGATCGGATGGGTGGTGATGTGGAGCGGCCTGCCGCAGCTCGCCATCTTTCCGCTGATGCCCGTGCTGATGAAGCGGGTCGACCTGCGCCTGCTGGTCGCCGCCGGCACGCTGCTGTTCGCCGCCAGCTGCTTCCTCAATGTCAACCTGACCCATGACGTGGGCATGCACGAGTTGATCGTGCCGCAGCTGCTGCGCGCCGCCGGCCAGCCGCTGTTCTCGATTCCCCTGTCGCAGCTGTCCACCGCCGGCCTGCCGCCGCGCGACACCGCCGATGCCTCCGCCTTGTCCAACATGATGCGCAACCTCGGCGGCTCGGTCGGCATCGCGTTGCTGTCCACGGTGATCTCGCGGCGCGAGGTCATGCACTTTTCCGTGATCGCGGAATCGATGACCGCCAATGCGGGCCGCACCCAGGAGCGTGTGGCCATGCTGATCGCGGGAATGCGCGCCGATCCCGCGCTCGCCCGAACGCAGGCGCTGGCGACGCTGGCCGCCCAGGTGCGGCGCGAGGCGACGGTGATCGCCTATGCCGACGCCTTCTGGATCGTCGGGGTCGGACTGGTGCTCAGCCTGGCGGCAATCGTCCTGCTGCGCAAGCCGGGCGTCAGGAGCGCGGCGGCCGGCGCGCACTGAGGCTCGCGCACCGCCTCAACTTTCCTGCGCCGGCGCCGTTGAGCGACCACCAACAGGTGGAACGCCGCGCATGACCCATCCCGCCCTGCACCCGCGCAACGTCGCCGTCGTCACCGGCGCCGCGTCCGGCATCGGCCTCGCCGCCGCCCGCAAGTTCATCGCTCTCGGCCTGCGCGTTGCCATCGCCGACCTGGCGGGCGAGCATCTTTCGGCGGCCGAAGCCGAACTCGGGCGGGTGGGCGTGGCGATGGCGGTGCCGACCGACGTCAGCGAGCCGCACGCCCTGCGCCATCTGGAGGCGACCGTGCTCGACAAGCTCGGCCCCATCGACGTCCTGATGAACAACGCCGGCGTGCAGCCGGGCAGCGACATCTTCGGCCCGGAGGCGAACTGGTCGAAGGTCATCGCCACCAACCTGATGGGGATCGTTCACGGCACCCAGGTCATCGTGCCCGGCATGCTGGCGAGGGGGCGGCCGGGGCTGGTAATCAACACAGGCTCCAAGCAGGGCATCACCACCCCGCCGGGCGACCCCGCCTACAACGTCGCCAAGGCCGGGGTGAAGGCGTTCACCGAAGCGCTGCAGCACCACCTCCGTAATGTCGAGGGCGGGCAGGTCGGCGCCCACCTGCTGATCCCCGGCTTCGTTTTCACCGGCCTGACCGCCAAGGGCCGCACGGAGAAGCCCGCCGCCGCCTGGACGCCCGAACAGACCGTCGACTTCATGATGGACTCGCTGGAGCGCGGCGACTTCTACATCCTGTGCCCCGACAACGACGTGCCCCGCGCCGCCGACGAGCGGCGCATCCTGTGGGCGGCCGGCGACATCGTGGAGAACCGCCCGCCGCTGTCGCGCTGGCACAAGGACCACGCCGAGGCCTTCAAGCGCTTCGCCGCTGTGCCCGCGCCGACGGTCGGCGTCAACGACGACCCGCCCAAGACAGCCTGAAGACCACCCTCCCGACAGACCGGACCCGCCCATGTTCGCTTACCTCATCGCCCGCTTCGACATCACCGATCCCGAGGGCGCCAAGGCCGCCTACCCCCGCTACGTCGAAGAGGCGAAGCCGGCCTATGCCTCGCATCAGGCCCGCTTCCTGGTGCGAGGCGGCACAGCCCATCCGGTGGAAGGCGTCGGGCGCACCCGCAACGTGGTGATCGGCTTCCCCACCCTGTCGGCGGGTCGCGCCTGGTTCACCTCCGACATCTATCAGTCTGCGCGCAAGCATCGGATGGCTGTCGCCGAGGGGGAGATGGCTCTGGTCGAGGGCCTGACCTCGGAGCTGCCGCCGCCGGCGGGAGAGGGCGCGAAGAAGGGCTATTGGATCGGCCGCTACGATGTCCGCGATCTTGAGCCTTACAAGCTCTACGCCGAGGCGGCCGCACCGGCCTTCGAGCGCCACAGGGCGCACTTCCTGGCCCGCGGCGGCGTTTGCGAGGCGCTGGAAGGGGAAGCGCGCGGCCGCAACGCCCTGATCGAGTTCCCCAGCGTGCAGCACGCGCTCGACTGCTGGCACAGCGACACCTACCAGTCGGCCCGCGCCCATCGCCTGCCGGTGGCGACCGCCGACGTCGTGATCGTGGAAGGCGCGTGAGCGCGCCAAACAACCGGCAAGCGCGTCCGGCACGGGTCGGCGTCGTCACCGCCTCGGATCGGGCCAGCGCCGGCATCTACCGTGACGAGAGCGGGCCGGCGATCTCGGCCTATCTCGGCCGCGTGCTCACCACCCCCTTCACCCTCCTGCGCCGAGTCATTCCCGATGACTTCGCGGTGGTGCGCGACACGCTGATCGACCTTGCCGACGCGCAAGGGTGCGACCTCATCCTGACCACCGGCGGCACCGGCCCCTCGCCGCGCGACCTCGTGCCCGAGGCGACGCTGGCCGCGACCGAACGGCTGTACCCCGGCTTCGGCGAACTGATGCGCCAGGCCAGCCTGCGCGAAGTGCCCACCGCCATCCTGTCGCGGCAGATGGCGGCGCAGCGCGGGCGCTGCCTCATCATCAACCTGCCGGGCAAGCCGGGCTCGATCGCGACCTGCCTCGATGCGATCTTCGCCGCCGTACCTTACGCGCTCGACCTGATCGGCGCCGCCAGGCTGGAGACCGATCCCTCCGTAGTGGCCGCCTTCCGGCCGAAAGGCGCGTGATCCCGTCGTCGCGGGGATCGAGGTCGGGCATGAAGGTTGCCTCGCCCCGCCGAGCGACCTAGAACGCCCGGCTTCGAAGCGCCGGACCCTTGTGCCCGACCAGCAACGAGCCCTCCTTGGCCATATCCGCCGCGATCACCCACCTCACGCAGTACAGCTACGACCGGATGGTGGGCATCGGGCCGCAGGTGATCCGCCTGCGGCCGGCGCCGCACTGCCGCACGCCGATCCGCTCCTATTCCCTCAAGGTCGAGCCGGCCGAGCACTTCCTGAACTGGCAGCAGGACCCGCACGGCAACTGGCTCGCCCGCCTCGTCTTCCCCAGCCGCGCCCGCGAGCTGAAGATCACGGTCGACCTCGCCGTCGACCTCGACGTGCAGAACCCCTTCGACTTCTTCGTCGAGGACTACGCCACGAGCTATCCCTTCCGCTACGAGGCGGAACTCGCCAAGGAGCTCGCGCCCTACCTGGAGACGGAGGATGCGGGGCCGAGCATGCGCGCCTTCCTCGCCGAGCTGCCGCAGGGCGGCGCGGGCTCGGGGCTCACCACTGCCGACTTCCTCGTCGACCTGAACAGCCGCCTCGCCTCGCGCATCAAGTACCTGATCCGCATGGAGCCGGGCGTCCAGGAGCCGGAGGAGACGCTGCGGCTGTGCTCCGGCTCATGCCGCGACACCGCCTGGACGCTCGTCCAGGTGCTGCGCCACCTCGGGATCGCGGCGCGCTTCGTTTCCGGCTACCTCATCCAGCTCAAGGCCGACATCGACCCCGTCGAAGGGCCGCTCGGCACGCGGGTGGACTTCACCGACCTCCACGCCTGGGCCGAGGCCTACG
>CAXTMA010000088.1:0-14380 GCA_964245015.1 uncultured Beijerinckiaceae bacterium
TACCCCCACCGCGCCCAACGCCGCCGCCGGCACCAACAGCGCGCAGATCGCGACGACCAGCTTCGTCGCCGCCAGCTTCGTCACCTACGCCTACGCCGCCGCGAACTACGCGACCCTCGGCAACGCCACCCTGACCGGCACCCCGACCGCGCCCCCCGCGGCGCAGAACGACAATTCCACCAAGCTGGCGACCACCGCCTACGCCGACCGCTCGGCCGCGGCGAACTTCGCCCAGGTCAACGACGCCGCCTATGCCGCCTCCGCCGGCAGCCGCACGATCGCCTTCATCGCGCTGACCGCGCCGCGCACCGTGACGCTGCCGGCCGCGGCGGCGTTTGCCGGCGGCGCGACGCTGACGATCGTCGATGAATCCGGCAACTGCTCGGCCACCACCACGATCACGCTGGCCGCCGCGGGATCGGACCTGATCAACGGCGCCGCCACCGCCACGGTGGCGCTGCCCTACGGCTATCTCGCGCTGGAAAGCAACACCGCCAACAAGTGGACGATCGTCGACGCCGGCGGCGTCGGCGTGGCGCTGACCGCGCAGCTGACCAACCGCAACGCGCTCATCAACGGCAACTTCGCCATCAACCAGCGCGGCTACGGCAGCGGCACGGCGCTGGCGGCCGGCGCCTACGCGCACGACCGCTGGAAGGCCGGCTCGGGGGGCTGCACCTACACCTTCACGCAAGCCGTCCCCGACACGGCGGTCACGATCACGGCGGGCTCGCTCGTGCAGGCCGTGGACGCCCCCAACGTCTACGCGACGACCTGGTGGCTGACGTGGACGGGAACGGCGCCCGCCCGCGTCTACCAGGGCTCCGCGTCGTCGCAGACGAGCCCTGCGTACGCCGCCGGCACGTCGACCAACATCAGCGGCACGACGGTCAACGTGCTGCCGGTGACCGGGCTGACGATCGGCACCATCACCAATCTCGAGTTCGGCACCGGCACGCTCGGCTTGGTGCAGTTCGAGGCGGCGCTGCCCAACGCCGGGCCGACGCGGTTCGAGCGCCGGCAGGGCGAGATGGCGCTGTGCCAGCGCTACTTCCAGAGATGGCAGCAGCCACCGCTGCGCGGCAGCGCCGGCGGCACCAGCGCGGCGCGTCTCGGCATGGTTCTACCGGTGACGATGCGCGCCGCCCCCACGCTCGTCATGACCGGCAACCTGCCATTGTTGGTGCCCAGCGTGGCGGCGAGCACGTTGCAGTCCATCAACACCAGCTATTGCACGCCGACGGTGCTGGAGTTCGACGGCACCACCAGCAGCTCGATGGGCTCGACGAACGGTCTCGCCCTCATCGTCTATCAGGGGGGATCGGCCATCCTCGACGTCAGCGCGGAGCTATGACCGTGTCCCTCGCTTATGTTTCGACGCGCGACGCGCTGACGGGTGAGCCCCACCTATCCGTCGTCCGTTCCGACGGCGCTGTGATCCCTGCCGACCCCGACAACGCCGACTGGCAGGCCTACCAGGCCTGGCTCACGGCGGGCAACACGCCGGCGCCGGCGCCGGTGCTCGCCGTGGCGGTGCCGATGGTCATCACCGACCGGCAGTTCTTCCAGCAGCTGGCGTCCACTCCGAAGCCGGGCGCGACGGACGGCTCGACGATCATCACCCAGGCCGACGCGATCGCGGCTGTGTCGACGGGCACCGTGCCCTCAGCGATGCAGCCCTTGATCAACGGCCTGCCGGCGGCCGAGCGCTTCGCCGCCACCATGAAGATCGCCGGCGCGACGCAGTTCAACATCGCCGACCCGATCACGCTGGCGATCGCCGCCGCCTACGGCTGGTCGCAGGCGCAGCTCGAGGCGTTCTGGACGGCCGCCGCCAACTTGTAGCCGCTTCAACCGCAACGCACGTCCTCGCCGCCCCTGGCCTCGGCCGGGGGCGGCTTTTGCGTTTCCGGGTAAGCCGATTTATCCACAGGCGTCTCGATGCCCTCCCGCCGATGCCGCTTACGTTCACGCTACGTTCCGACCGTGCGCCTGAGCGAGTTCCCATGGGTGGTGGTCCGCCTCGACTGCAAGCTGTGCCCGCGCAAGGGTCAGTATCGGCTTGCGCGCTTGGTCGCCAGGGTCGGCGACCCGGAGATGGATCTCGAGCACGTGCTGGAGCTGATCGCCATCGATTGTCCGCTTATGCGGCCCGGCGCCAAGCCGCGGAAGTACGTGGCCCGTTGCGGCATCCGCTTCACTGATCTTGACGGCCGGCGTGGGCCGCCGCCGGACCTGCCGCCGAGAATGGTCCGACTCAAGATCGTGGGTGGCAGGGATGCTGGCGGCGAGTCCTAATCGACCTTCAGGTCCAACTTGCCGAGCGCTGAAACCGTGCAACGCACCGTGCAACATCACACATGGTAATAGGCTGATCTTGCTTGTGATCAGCAGCTACGCGGCTCCTGCTCAGAGTTCCAATCGTCCCTGTTACGGTACGGGCGAAACGGCCAAAACCGCAACAGACACAACGGGGCATTTACGCCCGCACCTTCGCGATCGTGTACAGAAACGACGCTGACGGAGGGGAACGAGCACATGAGTCAGAGAATTAGCGCGATATTAAAGCGGATCCTTAGTTCACCCCCAAGTACCCCGGCGGGTTCTGAAGCAACGCTCAAAATCTCGCCTGCCGAATGCGCCGAGCGGCCTGCGGAGGCAGCGGCGACCGGCCACTGGGCGGCCGACCCATACTTTCCGAACCAGTCCACCGCCGACATGAATTTGGAATACAGACTTCGAGGCACGGCGGCTCATCTCGATGAAATCTCGAGGTTCGAGGTCTATTCGGTCATCTCGCAAGCCGTCGATGCGTTCTGCAAGACTGAATTCCGTTACGACGATGAATGCGCGGTCGCTCGGCAGAACGGCAGAGACATCTTCTTCCCCAAGCCCATTCCCCTGATCAAATTCAGCCACATCGTGTTCGGGTATGAACAGCTTCTAGAGCGCAAGTACTGCCTTCCGGGCTTCGTCGAAGTCGAATGCGATGACGTGGTGGTCGATTGCGGCGGCTTCGTCGGTGGCTTCTCACTGACTGCCGCCAAGAAGGCGAAAAGCCTCCATATTTTCGAGCCGGATCAGCAAAACTGTGAATGCGTCAGAAGAAATTTCTCGGGTTTGTCGCACGTCACGGTGTGCGAGAAAGGACTGTACTCGCGGACCAGGAAGATGAACCTGAACATATCGGCGAGCGCCGTCGAGCATTCATTGCTTATACCTGACGATGGACCGCCAATCAGGGTTGCTGAAATTGAGGTGGTCCGGCTCGACGACTACCTGCAGGCTGTCGCTGCGGGAACCCCGGATTTCGTCAAGATCGAAGCTGAAGGGGTCGAGGTGGAGGTGTTCGACGGCCTGGGCGAGGTGCGACCCCGCAAGCTCGCCATCGACGTCAGTCCGGAAAGAAATGGGGAAAGTCCAGCTCCCGAGCTTATGTCCCGACTGCAACCACTCGGGTACACCTTGCATCGACGCGGGAATGTCCTGTTTGCCCGCCTCCCCGAATAGCTATTGGATGGGCTGCCGGTCGATGAGAGTGAGCCCGATGAGGCCAGGTGCGACCCTCGCCGCGATGCTAAACCATGGCTGGCGGCCGTTGCGATCCTGGCGGTCACGCTTTCGAGCTGCCGAGGCTGAAATGTCGTCCCGCAGCGAGAAGGAGCTGGCCTCGCGCGTTTCCTTCCTCCTCTGCGCGAAGAAGATCAGGCCGGCACGCGGGATCGGCAGGAGAACCGCCGATCTACCGATCTGGCAGTACTGGCATGAAGGCCAAGCGTCTGCTCCGCCGGTGATCAAGCGTTGCCTCGGAAGCGTGTCGCGGTGGTCCGGAGACCGCCGCGTCACCATCCTGGATCAGGAGAACCTGTCGCGACACGTCGAACTTCCACGACAGGTTCTGGCGAACGTTGAGCGGATGGGACAAACTCACTTTTCGGACATCGTCAGGACTCACCTGCTCACGCAGCACGGTGGGACGTGGCTGGACGCATCTGTCTACCTGACCGGCCCGCTCCAGGCCGTGGTGGATGACCTGCCGTTCTTTGTCTTTTCCCGCCCGAACGATCCCTTCGTGCTATCCTCTTGGCTGATGCATGCGTGGAATGGGCATCCGCTGCCGACGGCCCTGGCGCAGATGCTCGCGACCTATTGGGCCGAGAACGACAGGCTTCGGGACTACTTCACGATCCACTTCATGTTCGAGGCAGCCATCAGCCTGCATCCGCAGCTGAAGACGCTCTGGCTCGGAATGCCCCGACGCATGGCGGACGCTCCACACCGCCTGCAGTTTTCCCTGGACGAAGAGCTCAGCGATGCCGTTCTCGGTGAGATCGTCGCCGGCAGCCACGTGCACAAACTGACCTACAAGCTTTCGACCGATCGTTCGCAGAAGCTACTCCGGCTCATCGAGCGCGCGGATCATATGACATCGGTGGAGCGGATCCCGACCATGCGTTGATCCAGCGAGGTCGCAACCCATTCACGCCACTTTGGGCCACAGCGTGAACAAGCGTCGGGGGGATCGCGTGTATCGGTCCGCCGCTACGAACTCCCGACGTCTCCCAGCTCGGCACAAGCGATTGCCCACGCTCGGCTCAGCATAGCGAAAGCGACCTGGATAAAGTTCGAATCGCTTTGTCCTACGACCAGATCACAACTACCTGAAATAGAAATTCGGACATACAATTTTGGCTCCGGCTAGGACTGCTTTTGCCTTCGGCTCCGCAATTCGAGCGCTCCCGAAGATCGTCAATCGTCGAAGGTTCGCTCCGATTTGAGACCCGAATGTCACAGTGGCAGAGCTCCGACCGGCCCTGCCACTGTGCGGGCATCACGGCAAAAACCGCAGAGATTACAACGGGGCATTTTTGCCCGCACCTTCATGTAAGTGCATTGATTAAAAAGAGAGTTTAACTTCTACCTCTCCCACCAATCGATGACCTCGGTCATCTGGAATCCCCTTACCTTCCCTGCCTCGTTCCAAGCTGATGAAGGTTGAACGCGCTCCGGGCCTCGGCCGTCCGTCCGGCTTTGCCGGCATCAGCGGCTTGCCCGCCAAGCTCTGCGGAAGCTCTCGCATCGCGCTCGCGGCCATCTGCTGTTGATTCGCCAATCGCGGCTCGCCGCGTGCCCGGTGATCGCCTCCACCCCCGTTCGGAGCATCCGAGGTCGGCGGGCGTCGCCGCCTCCTGGAATGGCCCGAGCACCGGAGGAAGCCGAGCGCACCGCCGCCCTTGCGGAGAACTGACGAAAGGCGGTCAGCCCGAGCGGTAGGCGCTCCATCTGCCGGTGCAACCGTCCTGGCGCCGATAGCTTCCGCCGCCCGAATTCTGCGACAAGCGGCCGGTGTAGACGCTTCTCAGGCCGTTGAAGCTTTCGACCGAGTGAACCGAGCCGCTCGCCGAAACGGAGCCGCTCGCATTCTGCGCATAAAGCCGCGATCCCGAGACCCGGAACGAGCCTGTGCCGGTCCCCGCGCAGCTTGAAGAGGTGGAAAGCGACCAGAGACCCTCGAAGCTTCCCCCTCCGCCAGCCCGCTCGCGCCGGGGCGCCGACTCGTACCGGGCGGCGCGTTGCGGTCGCCGAGCCACGGGGACCCGCTCCGGCCGCGCCCGCTTCACCCGCGCGCGCGGCGCGCGGGACGCCTTCTGTTTGGGCGGCGACGAGGGCGCGATGTTGCCGCCGATCGACCCGCCCGCACTGCCGCCGGTGCCGCCGATATTGCCACCGATCGAGACGCCCTCGGCCAGCGCCGCCGACGCGTCGCAACCCATGCACAGGACGGCGATCAGCAGGGCTCCGCCCAGGCGTCGGGCGCGAAGGGCTGGATCGGGGAATGGACATCGCATGATCGCATCCACCATCGCCGCGGTCCTCAGTTGGTCTTGTCGGACCCGTCGGCGCACACCGAGCCGATCACGCGGCAAGCGGCGCCGGCCTTGCTGCAATCGCTCAAGGCCGTCTTGCGCGCGGCGTCGCCACCATCCTGCTGCGAAACGTTCCAGCGCTTGGGCGAGAGCGCGAAGGCGCCGCAGCCCTGGCCGTGGAAGGTGATGTCTTCGGTGCAGCGCCGGTTTCCGCAGCGCAGTCTCGCTTCGGCCAGCGCCTGCGTTCGGCTCGGCTTGTCCCACGCCATGCCCCAGTGCTTGACGTCGCTGGCGACGGTGATGGCTCCCCAAGGACCCAGGCTTGGCGTCGCGCGCAACGCATCCAGAAGGCCAAGCGTCGGCTGCGCGACCTCGGGCAGGCCGGCATGCTGCTCGAAGGTGTGGATCGCCTCGCGCATCTTGTCGGAACCGACCGCTCCAGGATCCAGGTTCTGCTCGAACAAGCGCTCGCGGGTTTCGTCGAGCAGATTGTTGTCCTGCAAAGCGATCTGGAAACGGCTCGTCTTGCTGTCGAGCGGCGGCGGCACGCTCACCATCGCCTGCTCGACCGGCAGAGGTGCCGCCGCCGGAGCCTGCGGCGTCGTAGGCGAAGCGTCGGGAACGTCGGGCCTGGCGGCTGCCGGCGCGGCGGATGCCATGGTGGGCAGAGGGGTGGCAGGCCGATCGGGCGGTGTTGCGGGCTGTGTGGGGACCTGTGGCTTGACCGCAGGCTCCGCGGTGACGTCGCGGACCGGCGCCGCCTCGGCCGTTTGCGGCGGCACGACGCGATCGGGCGAGCCGGAACAGTCATGGATGTCGAGCGGCAGATCGTCGGCGAGGGTGGTGAAACCCCAGGGGTTCTGGCCGGCGCGCGACGTCCGCGCCACGATGGAGCGCACCTGGCGGAACGCATCCTGCGCGGTGGCATGCGGCGCCGCAATCTCCCGGGCGACGTCGATGGCGAACGGCTCCGCCGACAGGTCGGCGGCATCGAACACCTTGTCGGGCGGGGCCGATAACAGCGCCACCAGATTGCCGGAACTGGCGGTGGGCGGCGCTAGGCCGGCGGAACCGCTGGCGCGGAACCGGCGCTCGAAGGGATTGCGCCGCGCGGCGTCGATCACCAGCACCTCGACCGCCGCCTTCTTCTCCTCGATCTCGGTCAGGACGCGGTCGAGGTTGAGCCCGTTGGTGGCGATGTCGGCCTCGCTCCAGATCGAGGCGTCCACCGGCAACAGGTAGGTGTGACCACCCGCCTGGACGCCGAAGCCGGAAAAGAAAAGGAACACGGCGGCGCCGGGCTTGACCTTGGCCTGCAAGGCGCGCACGGCGGCATCCGTTTGCATCTTGTTGAGGTTCTCGCCGACCTGCACGTCGAAACCGACGGCCCGCAACGCTTCGCCGACGTGATGCGCGGCTTCGACGGTGCCCTTGAGCGGCACCTCGCTGTCGGGATAGGTCATGTTGCCGATCACCAGGGCCACGCGGACGCCCTTGCAGTCCGTGGCGGCCATGGCGCCAGTAGATGCGGTGCTGATGAGCGCGGTGCTGATGATTGCGGCGCTGGCCGAGGCGGCCAAGATCCAGGACGCCGAGAGGAAGCCAGCCGAGCTGACAAAACCAGCCAAGCAGCGTGTCCGCAGCAAGCTGCGGGCATGTCCCCAACTTCGCATTGATCGACGGTCTCTCGACAGAACCGGCAGCCCACGCTTCTACCCGCAGTCGCGACTTGCCGGCAAGTACATGTCGGCAACAGGTCCCTCATGACGCGTGTCTCGCGACCGGCCGGCGACCCCGATGATCGCCAGGGCAAGGCACGCGGCAAGGCACGCGGAGGTTCGAGCCCAGGATCGTGCGCGAACGCAGGATTGGCCGCGCCTCTCCGCGCTTGCACAGATCTTGCGCAGGCGCGTCATGACCGCAACATGGCGTGGGCGGGGGATTTGATTCGGATGGCCAAGAAGGAGACGACGGCCAAAGTTGCGTCGACCAAAAGCACGGCGAAGGAAGCCTCGGCTGCGCCGATCAAGAAAAGCGTCGCCGTTGTCACCATCACCGATATCGGCGACCACCTCGCCTCCACCTTCGACATTCCGAAGTCGCACGCCAAGATCTACCTCAACGAGGCCGTCGCCCTGATCGGCAAGCACCTGAAGAAAGGATCCAAGATCCGCCTGTCCGGCCTCGGCGTCTTTCAGGTGAAGAAGCGCGCCGCCCGCAAGGGCCGCAACCCGAACACGGGCGAGGCGATCAAGATCAAGGCGAGCAAGCGCGTGGTCTTCGCCGCAGCCCGCGACCTCAAGGCGAAGCTTTGAAGCGGCGCTCGCGTTTGGTCGAGCGGGCCGCGTGCAACCCTCCGGGCCGTCACCCGCGCCATCTCCGTCGGACAGTTCTGCCTTTCGCGTCGTTTCCATTCTGGAAGGCTCGGCGGCCTCATCGTGAAGCAGACGCAACAAGCGACGCGCCTGAATTTCGCGGTGCCAGCGATCGGTCCGACGTCAGCATTCCCCGACGATCTCGGTGTTCCCTCCGCCGATCGCCTCGCGCGAGCGTTGCAACGTAAGTCGACGAAGGAGATTATTCAGCCGTGTCGGAGCCGGGGGCCCGGCGGACGAGGAGATGCGGATGCTGTCAGGTGCATTCTTATTCGCGTGGAACCTGTTCCGCTGGCTTCTTTTTCTCCCCTCCGATTTCGACAAGTCCAGGGCGCGATAACGCGAACACCGTCAAGCTTGCCGCAGGCGACCACAACGCTGAGGCTAGGGGAGTTCGCCGTTCGATCCCGCCCGCCGGACCTCTTCGTTGCTGACATCCGATGACGTACGGAACTTGCGCGAACTCCAACACCGATCGACGTTGAGCGCGAAGGACTCGGGCACGCTGCGGAAATGCGAAGCGAAGCAGTCGCGCATGACCGGGAGCTTTGCGTGGCAACTCCAGTGCCCTGTGGCTTTTACTCCACGTTACCCTTACTTTTCGCGATGCTGCGATTCGCTTTGGTGACCTGCCAATCGCTTGGGAGGTTTTCGCGCCGCGATCCCGACATCGCCAGTCATCGCGATCCTCATGGTGTGCCGCCTCGCTGGCTGCCCGGCACGCGCTGGCGCAACGGATTCGCGTTCAGCGCCATGTAAGCCCTGACCGCGCGGCGGTGCGGCTGAGCGCCTCCACCGTCCTTGTCTTCGCCATCCTGACAATCGCCGGGATCCTCGGCCTGAGCGACGGCGCCAGCCTTTCTCGACCTGCCGATCCGCCGCTTCCAATCGCCTGCGAAAACGCGATCCGCGGTCGCAGCGTCATGATCGGTGCCGGCGACATCGTATCGCGGCGGCGCTCGGCATCACGGTAACACCCGGTCCGTCCGTGTTCCTACGTTCGCCGGACCTCGCCGCGACGGCTTACAGGTGCTGGCGGGGCTGATCGTCCGTGCCCCCGAGGCTTGGGGGCGAGATAGCGAGCAGCATAGAACGAGGCAAACGTCGCGGCTTCGAAAAACCTTGCCGTCGGCGTAAGCCGAGCATCGGACGCGACGCATCGGTCAAGAGGCCGCGGGCGGTGCGGGACCGAGCGCGCACATGATCGGCGAAGGGTAAGGACGCATGAACCTGATGTCGGAGCCGCCGCTGGCCTTGGATCCGAGCGCGTCCGACATCGTCGCGCGCCTCGAACGCCTGCCGATGACAGCCTACCAGCGCAGGATCTTCGCCATCATCGCCTCGGCTTGGCTGGTCGATCAGACCGACGTCGCGCTGCTGACCTTTCTTCTCGGCTCGATCGTCGTCGCCTTCCACCTGTCGCCAACCCAGGCCGGCCAGCTCGCGGCGATGACCTTCGCCGGCCAGCTCGTCGGCAACATCGCCGCCGGAACCGCCTCTGACCGCTTCGGCCGGCGCGCGGTGTTTCAGGTCACGATGGTCGTGTGGGGGCTGGCGAGCCTCGCCGCGGCAATGGCCGGGAACCTCGCCGCGCTGATGGTGTGCCGCTTCCTGATCGGCGTCGGGGTCGGCGGCGAGGCGCCCGTCGCCCAGGCGATGGTGTCTGAGATCGTCCCGGCGGGCGTGCGCGGCAAGTACGTTGCCCTGATGGAAGGGTTCTGGGCGGTCGGCTACGTGCTGTCGGGGGCGATCAGCTTTTTCGTCCTGCCGTACCTGGGATGGCGTTGGGCCTTTGCGGTTGTCGGCTCGCTCGCGCTGGTTGTGCTCGTCGTGCGCCGCTCCATGCCGGAATCGCCGCGCTGGCTCGCCGACAGCGGACGCCTCGCCGAAGCCGAGGAGGTGATGTCGCGCATGGAGGCGGAGGTGATGAAGTGCACGGGCATGCCCTTGCCTCCTGTGCCGCGGCTCGCCGTCCCCGCCGGTCGTCCGATGCGGGGACAGTCCGCCATCGCAACCCTGTTCTCGGCCGAATACCGTCGGCGCACTGTGATGGCGTTCGGCCTGTGGTTCTTCGCCCTGATCGGCTTCTTCGGCTTGAACTCGTGGATCGCGGTGCTGCTGAAGTCGCACGGCTTCTCGATCATCGGCTCGGTCGGGTTCGTCACCCTCATCACCACCGGCGGCATCCCCGGCTTCTTCACCGCCGCCCTGCTGCTGGAGAAGCTCGGCCGCAAGCCGACCACGGCCGGCTTCCTGATCCTGTCGGCGGCGACCGCCGCCCTTTACGGCAATGCGACGGGGCACACGGTTCTCTTCGTCACAGGCTTCACCATGCAGTTCTTCATGTTCGGCATGTGGAGCTGCCTTTACGCCTACACGCCCGAACTCTACCCCACGCGCGCCCGCTCGACGGGAGCGGGCTTTGCCTCCGCCTTCGGGCGCATCGGCGCCATTCTCGGCCCGATGCTGGTTCCCCTTCTCGTGCAATGGAATGGGCCGGCGGCGGCCTTTCAGGTCGGGGCCGGCGGTTTCCTCATCGCCGCCGTTCTGGTTCTCGTGCTCGGCGTCGAAACGAGGGGGCAGATCCTGGAAAACGTCTCGCACTGAGCCTCCGCTCCGGCGGCCCGATCCCGGCCCCAGGCCGACCTCAAGCGCAAGGTAGAAACATGACACCCGTCGTCGACATGAGGAGCAGGCCCGCGTTTCTTCACCCCTTCTTCGGGGCCGAGCCGGACACGCCCGCCTGCGACGTCGTGCGCTGGCTCAACAAGCGGGTCGGCGCTGTGGAGATCGATCATTTCACCCGCGGACGCAGCATCGAAGGGTTCACGGCGGAGATGGACGGCGCCGGCATCGCGGCGGCCGTGATGGTGGCCCGCAGCGTTCCCGGCGTGCGCGTCGACAACGACGCCCTCGCCCGCGTGGCCGGGCACGACCCCCGCCGCCTGATCGGCATCGCCTCGGTGGACCCGATCGAACTCGGGCGCGAGGCTGCGCTCACGCAGGCGCGTCGTGCGGTCGTGACCCTCGGCATGAAGGGGATCAACCTCGACGCCGGCTTCTATGGCACGCCGATGCGCTGCGACGACGATCGATTGCTGCCGATCTACGAGCTGTGCCGGGATCTGCGCGTGCCGGCCTTCGTCATGTCGGGGCCGACGACGCCCGACCTGCGCCTCAACGATCCGCTGGCCGTCGACCGTGTCGCCCGGATGTTCCCGGACCTGCCTTTGGTGTGCTGCCACGGCTTCTACCCCCACGTCGACCAGATGGTCGCGGTGGCGTTCCGCAACGAGAACGTCTTCGTGTCGCCCGACATGTACACCTTCGCGCCCGGCGGCCGCCTCTACGTCGAGGCGGCCAACGGCTTCATGAAGGAGCAGTTCTTGTTCGGCAGCTCCTTCCCGTTCCGCCCGATGAAGCAGGGCGTGGACGACTTCCGAAGCCTCGGCCTCGCACCCGACGCCCTGGAAGCCGCCCTTTGGCGCAACGCCGACCGGCTCCTCGGCCTGGGTCTGGGCGCGGCGGCTGCGGGCTGAAACAACGCATTGCCCGAGCGGCGAGATGTCTACGAACCTGATCAAGGCGGAAGTTCTCCGGCGCCGCAGCGATGCGACAGGCTCCTTTCATTGCCGTCACGGGATCGCGTCCACCTGTCGCGCGCCGGCGTGTTCCGATGCTCGTGGCCGGGATGAGGACGGCGCAGGCCTCCGTCGCTCGCCTCGGACGAGGGAAACGCTGATGGTGCGTGAAGCGGAGCGGGCATGACGCGGAACGTCGACGCGCGGGACGACCTCGCCCCTTCGAGCGTCGAGGCGGTGCCATCGGATCCGCTGACCGAACCGGCCTCCACGCCCCAGGCGCGCCTCGCCATCGTCGACAAGCTGCGCGGCTTCGTGATCGCGCTGATGGTCCTCGACCACGTCCGCGACTTCTTCCACATCGACGCCGGCCGTTTTTCGCCCACCGATCTGTCCCGAACCACCGCGCTCCTGTTCGCGACGCGTTGGGTCACGCACCTTTGCGCGCCGACCTTCGTGTTCCTCGCCGGCGTCGCCATCTACCTGCAATGGGCGCGGGGCAAGCGCGGCTGTGCCCTGTCGCGTTTCCTGCTCAGCCGCGGCCTTTGGCTGATCCTCATCGAGGTGACGCTGGTCACGCTGGCCTTCACCTTCGCCTGGCACGGCGCCCTTCTGCAGGTGATCTGGGCGATCGGCTGCGCGATGGTGCTGATGTCGGCGCTCGTCTGGCTGCCGCCGCCGGCGATCCTCGCGCTCGGTCTCATCGTCGTCGTCGGCCACGACGCGCTGGCCGGCATCGAGGGTCCCGGCGCACCGGGATCGGTTGCGGCGTCGATGGGGACGCTGATGCTGCGGCCGGGATCGATCCACCTTCCCTTCGCCGGCTTCGACGCGGCCTACGTCGCCTATCCCGCGATCCCCTGGTTCGGCATCATGGCCGTCGGCTTCGGCGCCGGCCGTCTCTTCGAGCGACCCGCCGCCGCGCGCGACCGCCGGCTCGTCGCGGCCGGCCTCGCCATGTTGGGCGCCTTCGCGGTGCTGCGCGGCTTCAACCTCTACGGCGATCCCTCGCCCTGGACCGGGCAGCCGGATGCGACGCGAAGCGCGCTCGCCTTTCTCAAGGTCAGCAAGTACCCGCCCTCACTGGACTACACGCTGGTGACGCTCGGCCTCACCCTGTCGCTCGCGCCGCTCGTCGAGCGCATCGGCGGCCCGCTCGGGCAGGCGATGCGCGTTTTTGGCCGCACGCCGCTGTTCACCTATCTCGCCCACCTCTACGTGGCGCGGGGCCTCGCCATCCTGCTCGCCCTCGCGCAGGGCCTGTCGCCGACGATCTTCACCGACGGCTTCGCCGGAGGACGCGACCCGGCCGCCTCCGGCTGGGGCCTAGACCTGCCCGGCGTGTACGCCGCTTGGCTGCTGGTTCTGCTGATCCTGTGGCCGCTCGCGACGTGGTACGCCGGCGTCAAGGCGCGCCAACGCTCGCGCTGGCTGAGCTACCTCTAGAACATCGGACCGGCTCCGGTCCGATCGGTGAGCGCGGTCAAGCTCACACGTCGAGGTTGGCCACGCTCAGGGCGTTGTCCTGGATGAACTCGCGGCGCGGCTCCACCACGTCGCCCATCAGCTTGACGAAAATGTCGTCGGCTTCGGCGCCTTCCCGGATCCTGACCTGCAGCAGCGAGCGGGCGTCGCGGTCGAGCGTCGTTTCCCAGAGCTGGTCGGCGTTCATCTCGCCCAGCCCCTTGTATCGCTGCATCTGTGAGATGCCCTTGGACCCGGCGGCCATCACCGCCTCCAGAAGCTCGCCGGGACCCGACACTTGGCGCTCGTCGCCCCGCCGCAGCAGCAGGGCCGGCTTGGCATAGACCTCGGCGAGCGACGCCGTGTGCTCGGACAAGCGCCGCGCTTCGGCGGAGGCGAGCAGGCCGGCGTCGAGGATCGCCGCCTGGGTCACGCCGCGCACCTCGCGGGTCAGCACGTAGCCGCCGTTCTCCACCCGGCCGGTCCAGCCGCGTTCCGTTTCATCGGAGCGGGCGTCGAGGCGCCCGGCGAGCAGGTCGGCCGCCGCGTGCGCTTCGGGCGCGACGTCGCTGGACTCGTGATCGATCGGCATCAGGGCGCCGGCGATCGCCGCCTGCTCGATGATGCCGCGATCGTAGCGTCCGTGCAGCCCGGTGAGGAGGTGGCGCACCACGCGCGCCTCCTCGACCAGCCCGCGCAGGTCGGCGCCGGCCCGTTCCTCGCCGCCGGGCAGGCGCAGCACCGTACCCTCCAGGCCGTGGGCGATCAGGTAGTCCTCGCGGGCGCGCTCGTCCTTCAAGTACTGCTCGGAGGAGCCGCGCTTCACCTTGTAGAGCGGCGGCTGGGCGATGTAGACGTGCCCGCGCTCGATCAGTTCGCGCATCTGGCGGAAGAAGAAGGTCAGCAGCAGGGTACGGATGTGCGAACCGTCGACGTCGGCATCCGTCATGATGATGATCTTGTGGTAGCGCAGCTTGTCGGCGTTGAAGTCGTCGCGGCCGATGCCGGTGCCCAGCGCGGTGATCAGGGTGCCGATCTCCTGGCTTCCCAGCATGCGGTCGAAGCGGGCCCGCTCGACGTTGAGGATCTTGCC
>CAXTMA010000089.1:0-14136 GCA_964245015.1 uncultured Beijerinckiaceae bacterium
CGCCAGCGCGCCGCCGCCGCGGGCCCCCGCGCCGCCTGCCCCGGTGCTGGAAGCGCCGCGTTCGGAAGACTACTACGTCACCAAGAGCATGATCTTCGGCGCCCTGATCGAGGCCATCGATCTGTCGCAGCTGTCGCGTCTCGACCCCGAGTCGGCGCGCGACGAGATCCGCGACATCGTTCACGAGATCATCTCGATCAAAAACGTCGTGATGTCGATCGCCGAGCAGGACGACATGCTCACCGACATCTGCAACGACGTGCTCGGCTACGGGCCGCTGGAGCCGCTGCTGGCGCGCGACGACATCGCCGACATCATGGTCAACGGCGCCCTGCGGACCTACATCGAGGTCGCCGGCAAGATCCAGCTGACGTCCATCCGCTTCCGCGACAACGCGCAGCTGATGAACATCTGCCAGCGCATCGTCAGTCAGGTCGGCCGTCGCGTCGACGAGGCGTCGCCCATCTGCGACGCCCGCCTCGCCGACGGGTCCCGCGTCAACGTCATCGCGCCGCCCCTGTCCATCGACGGGCCGACGCTCACCATCCGCAAGTTCCGCAAGGACAAGCTGACCCTCGACCAGCTCATCAAGTTCGGCGCGATGTCGCCCGACGGCGGCGAGATCCTGAAGATCATCGGCAAGGTGCGCTGCAACGTGCTGATCTCCGGCGGCACCGGCTCGGGCAAGACGACGCTGCTCAACTGCATGACCAACTACATCGAGCACGACGAGCGCGTGGTCACCTGCGAGGACGCGGCCGAGCTGCAGCTGCAGCAGCCCCACGTGGTCCGCCTCGAAACCCGGCCGCCCAATCTCGAAGGCTCCGGCGCGGTGACGATGCGCGACCTCGTCAAGAACTGCCTGCGCATGCGGCCCGAGCGCATCATCGTGGGCGAGGTGCGCGGACCCGAAGCCTTCGACCTGCTCCAGGCGATGAATACCGGCCACGACGGCTCGATGGGCACGCTGCACGCCAACTCGCCGCGCGAAGCCCTGAGCCGCCTCGAATCCATGATCACCATGGGCGGCTTCTCGCTGCCCTCCAAGACGATCCGCGAGATGATCGTGTCGTCCGTCGACGTCATCATCCAGGCGGCGCGCCTGCGCGACGGCTCGCGCCGCATCACCCATGTCACCGAGGTGATGGGGCTGGAGGGCGACGTCGTCATCACCCAGGACCTGCTGCTCTACGACATCCTCGGCGAGGACGCCGCCGGCAAGCTCAAGGGCCGGCATCGATCCACCGGCATCGGACGCCCGCGCTTCTGGGAGCGGGCGCGGTATTACGGCGAGGAAGGGCGCCTCGCCGCCGCCCTCGACGCATCCGAAGTCAAGATCGAGATCTGACGGCGCGGCACCAGCGTCACGTCATCGCAAGCGAGGCCTCATCGATGGACGCCCAACAGATCCTCGTTCCCGTGATGGCCACCGTCGCCGTCGGCGGCGTGGCCTACGCCCTCGCCTATCCCTACATCTCGGGCGACGCGCAGGCCGAGAAGCGCAAGGCGGCGCTGCAAACCCGCGCGACGGCGAAATCGGCGGGGCGCGGCAACGATGCCGCCAAGCGCCGCAAGCAGGTCGCCGACAGCCTGAAGGAGCTCGACGCCCGTGCCAAGAGCAAGAAGATCACCTTCGAGACCAAGATGGCGCGGGCCGGCCTGGCCTGGACGCGGCCCTTCTTCTTCGCCGTTTCCGCCGGCCTCGCCGTTGTCGGGGCGGCGCTCGGCTTCCTCTTCATGGGCAGCCCGCTCATCGCCCTCGCCGTCGCCGTCGTCTTCGGGCTCGGCCTGCCGGCCTGGCTGATCTCGTTCCTGCGCAAGCGACGCATGGGCAAGTTCCTGCAGGAGTTTCCCGCCGCGGTGGACGTCATCGTGCGCGGCATCAAGGCCGGCATCCCGCTCGGCGACTGCGTCCGCAACATTGCCACCGAGGCGGCCGAGCCCGTGCGCAGCGAGTTCCGCGCCATCGTCGAAACCCAGGCGATGGGGCTCACCATCTCGGATGCGGTGGAGCGGCTGACCGACCGCGTGCCGCTGGCCGAAACCAACTTCTTCGCCATCGTCATCAACATTCAGTCGAAGGCCGGCGGCAATCTGTCGGAAGCGCTGATGAACCTCAGCAACGTGCTGCGCGACCGCAAGAAGATGAAGGGCAAGGTCAAGGCCATGTCGAGCGAGGCCAAGGCGTCGGCCGGCATCATCGGCTGCCTGCCCCCGCTGGTCGGCACCGCCGTGTACTTCACCAGCCCCGACTACATGAAGCTGCTGTTCTTCACCTCCACCGGGCACTTCGTCCTTTGCGGCTGCGTGGTGTGGATGAGCACGGGGATCTTCGTGATGAAAAAGATGATCAGCTTCGACATCTGATCCGCTCGCTCCCCTTTTTGGCAGCCTTGTCCGGCGCCTCGCGCACCTCCCGACGCCGGCCAGCCCTCCGAGGATCCACATGTTCGCGCAATTGACCGATCCGCACACGCTGGCGAGCATCCTGATCGCCATCGCGACCTTCGCCACCGTGCTCACC
Organism: uncultured Beijerinckiaceae bacterium; assembly: GCA_964245015.1. Lineage (GTDB taxonomy): Bacteria > Pseudomonadota > Alphaproteobacteria > Rhizobiales > Beijerinckiaceae > RH-AL1. The sequence continues at coordinate 2,525 of CAXTMA010000089.1, forward strand.
CTCGCGCAGCCGCTCCTGTCGACCGATAAGCTCGACAAGCGGATGAAGTCGGTCGCCTCCGAGCGCGAACGCATCCGCCTGCGCGAGCGCGAGAAGCTGAAGGTCCAGAAAGCCAGCCTGCGCTACGAGCCCAAGGCCTACATGAAGCGCGTCGTCGATCGCTTCAACCTGTCGGAATGGCTCGGCACAGCCAAGGCGAAGAGCCAGATGGCCAGCGCCGGTCTGCGCGGCGCACAGGCGGAAACGGCGTTCCTGTTCTTTCGCCTGGTGTCGCCCATCGCCTTCGCGCTGGCTGGCGCCTTCTACATCTTCGTGGTCGGCATCTTCGACTGGCCGCTGTCGGTGAAGGTCGGCGCGGTGATCGCCGCCACCTATGCCGGCCTCAAGGCGCCGGAGGTTTACGTGTCCAACGCCATCTCGAAGCGGCAGAAGTCGATCGGCCGCGCCTTTCCCGATGCGATGGACCTGCTGCTCATCTGCGTCGAATCCGGCATGTCGATCGAGGGCGCGTTCCGCAAGGTTGCCTCCGAGATCGGCATCCAGTCGATCCCGCTCGCCGAGGAGCTGGCGCTGACCACGGCCGAGCTGTCCTTCCTGCCCGAACGGCGCAGCGCCTACGAGAACTTCGCCAAGCGGGTCGGCATCGAGTCGATCAAGCAGATCGTCACCGTGCTGATCCAGGCCGAGCGCTACGGCACGCCGCTCGGCCATGCCTTGCGCATCCTGGGCCAGGAAAGCCGCGACCAGCGCCTGCTGGCGGCCGAGCAGAAGGCGGCGGCGTTGCCGCCCAAGCTGACCGTGCCGATGATCATCTTCTTCCTGCCGGTGCTGTTCGCGGTGATCCTGACGCCGGCGGTCATCCAGATCTCGACGATGAAGTAAACGATGGGGAGGGCGCGGGCAGGGCCGGGCGGATGTATCCCATGCTCCCGAAGCTGTTCGGGTGCGAAGAACAGCCGTGCGCCTTCGGACCGCGGCCGTGCCGCTCGCCGGGTGATGCTCGCCGCCAAACCTACAGGTTGTCGGCGGCCGCCGTCCGCGTCGTGTCTTCGACCCCGCGAGCTGCGGTCCTGGATTGTTCGCCTGCCGCCGGACTCGCCCCCTTGACCGGCTTCCACACGTCGGACTGGGCGATCATGCGGCGCATCGACTGGACGTTGTCGGCCGCCTCGATGGGTGGCAGGTCGCGGCGCGACACGGCTTCGGCGTCGGCGTACTTGCCTTCCAGCGACAGCACCAGGGCGAGGTTCTGGCGGACCCGCATGTCGGCTCCGGGTCGCGCGGCCGCTTGGCGCAGCGTGTCCTCGGCCAGCGGCAGCCGGTGCTCCAGCGCGTAGGACAGGCCCAGGTTGGAGAGCACGCCGGGCTGGCCGGGTATGATCTTGAGGGCCGCGTTGTAGTAGCCCTGCGCGCGGGCATGCTCGCCCATCTGGTCGGCGACCGAACCTTGCGCCGACAGGATGCTCCAGTTGGGTTGCTCGGGCGTGTGGGCGCGCGCCAACACTTCGGCCGCCTCCGCGAGTCGTCCGGCATCGGCGAGGGCCTTGCCGTAGGCGCCGAGCACGACCTCATCGTGGGAGTGCTTGATGGCGAGGCGCTGCAGAACGGCGACCGCCTGGGCGAACTGCGTGAGGGCGCGCAGGGTGCCGGCGTAGCGGATGGCGATGGCCCTGTCGTCGGGATGGGCCGCGTAGCGGGCCGCCATGTCCTGAGCGTAGGCGTGCAGGCGCGCTTGATCGCCGCTCGGCGGCGGCGTCGGCAGCGAGCCGGTCGACACGTCGCCCAGTTCGGTGAGCCCGCCCGCGCCCGGCGCCGTGCATCCCCCCGACGCGAGGGCCGAGCCCAGCGCCGCCGCGAGAGCGAGGGTGCGATACGCTTTGACCATGGTGTCCGCCTGCCTCTTCGGCCGCATCGGGGCCCGTGACGCGGTCAACTGCCGTCGCCGTTGCGGGGCTTAACCGCCCGGTGGGTCTTGTCCGCGCTGGATCGAAGCAATAAACCGTTAAGGCTAACGAAGCCTGAACAGCGGCCACAGGCGGTCCAGCGAGGGGCAGGGAACGCCTTGCAGCATCCGATCCCCATCCACGGCGTCACGGCGGCGACGATGGCGGCGGCGCTGGCGCAACTTGGGGCCTTGCCGGTCGCCTTCGCCGCGGCCTGCGGCTACAAGGCCGGCAGGGGCGAGGTGCTGCTGCTGCCCGCGCCCAATGGATCGCTGGCTGGCGTTCTCCTTGGCCTGGGAACACGCCCGGCGCGCGACCGCTCGGCCGCGGGCAGGCTCGCCCTGACGCTGCCGCCAGGAACCTATGAGCTGGCCGGCGGCTTCGACGATCCCGGCGCCGCCGCTCTCGCCTTCGCCCTCGGCGGCTACCGCTTCACCCGTTTCCGCCGCGGCGCCGAGCCGGCCGGGTCGGAAGCGTCACGCGACGACGATGCCCCCCGCCTGCTCACCCCCGCCGGCGTCGACGCCGACACCATTTCCCTGGTGAGCGGGGCGGTGGCGATGGGGCGCGACCTCATCAACCGCCCGGCCAACGATCTCGGGCCCGACGCGCTGGAGGAGGCGATCCGCGGCCTCGCCGAACGGCACGGCACCTCCTGCACGACGGTGCGCGGCGAGGCACTCGCGGCCGGCTTCCCGCTGGTGCACGCGGTCGGCCGGGCCGCCGCGCAGGCGCCGCGGCTCGTCGAGTTCAGCTGGGGCGATCCAGGCGACCCCAAGGTGACCCTGGTCGGCAAGGGCGTGTGCTTCGACACCGGCGGCCTCGACATCAAGCCGGCCTCGGCCATGCTGCTGATGAAGAAGGACATGGGCGGGGCCGCCACTGCCCTCGCCTTGGCCGACATGGTGATGGGCGCGCACCTGCGCGTGGCGCTGCGCGTGATCGTGCCGGTGGTGGAGAACGCGGTCGCCGGTGACGCCTTCCGGCCGGGCGACGTGCTTGCCAGCCGCAAGGGCCTCACGGTCGAGGTCGGCAACACCGACGCGGAGGGCCGCCTCATCCTGGCCGACGCGCTGGTGCTCGCCGACGAGGAGGCGCCCGATCTGCTGCTCGACTTCGCGACGCTGACCGGCGCCGCACGGGTGGCGCTGGGACCGGAGCTGCCGCCCTTCTTCACCGACGACGAAGAGTTGGCGGCGGCGATCGCGCGCCACGCCGAGTCCGCCAACGATCCCTGCTGGCGCCTGCCGCTGTGGGATCCCTACGACGCCACGCTGAAGAGCAAGGTCGCCGATCTCAACAACATGTCGAGCGGTCCTTTCGCCGGCGCGATCACGGCGGCGCTTTTCCTGCGACGCTTCGTTGGTCGGGCGAAGAGCTGGGCGCATTTCGACGTCTACGGCTGGAATCCCTCGTCGCGACCGGGCCATCCCGAGGGCGGCGAGATCCAGACGGCGCTCGCGCTGTTCGAATTGCTGCGCGAGCGCTACCGCGTTCCGCCGGGCGGCCAATCGGTTTGACGACGCACCGTCTCGATCCGCGCCTCACCCCGGCGCGACCGGATCTCGCGGCGGCGCACCTTCGCGGGCGCGTCGAAGCCGAGCGGTTCGTCACCGGGCGCCCGGCGAGCGTGGCCGCTGAACTGCTCGACATGAAGCTGCGCCCCCGAGCCGATTCGCCGCTGTCGACGCAGCTGCTCCACGGCGAAGCGGTGACGGTCTTCGACGAGACGGAGGGCTGGGGCTGGGTGCAGGCCGAGCGCGACGGCTATGTCGGGTATGTCGCCGCCTGCGGGCTCGCAGCGGCCGAGGCGGCGGCCAGCCATCGCGTGGTGGTGAACCGCACCTTCATCTATCCCGCGCCGGACATGAAGCAGCCCATCATGGCAGCCCTGCCGCTCGACGGGCGCGTCGCCGTGCACGGTGCGAGCGGCACCGGCTTCGCCAAGCTGCGGCAGGGCGGCTACGTCATCGCCGCCCATCTCGCCGAGCTCGACGAAGCGGCACCGGACTATGTCGCGGTCGCCGAAGCCCTGACCGGATCGCCCTACCTGTGGGGCGGCAAGTCGGCCGGCGGCATCGACTGTTCGGGCCTGGTGCAACTGGCCACCAGCCTCGCCGGACGTCGGATGGCGCGGGACACCGATCTGCAGCAAAGCGATCCGGCCCTGTCGTCGGTCGACCGGGCGGCGGGATACCGACGCGGCGACCTCGTGTTCTGGAAGGGTCACGTCGGCATCATGATCGATGCGGACGATCTCCTTCACGCCAATGGCCATCACATGCTTGTGATGCGGGAAAGCCTGCATGCGGCCCAAACGCGCATCGCGGCCAGCACCGGTGCGCTGCCCGCTGCCGTCAAGCGCTTCATCCGCTAAGATCCTGTGATTCCACGGGTCTGCGCCGCCCGCCGAAGGTTGCGAACCCGTCTTCGCCGCGCGGTCGACGCCTTGTAAGTACCGCTTTTCCGGCCTACCTGAAGATCAATCGATCGAGGCCGGCCCAGCCGGAAGAACGCTCTCGCACTCTGACATCGTCATCCGGCATCGTATGATGCCTGCGAACGATCTTTCTCACCAATCGAGATACCCTGCCGCGTCGCAACGCGGCGCATGACGTCACGATCAAGGACATGCCGCAATGGCGACTGGTACGGTAAAGTGGTTCAACGCCGAGAAGGGATACGGCTTCATCCAGCCCGACGAGGGCGGCAAGGACGTATTCGTGCACATCAGCGCGGTCGAGCAGGCCGGGCTGCGCAACCTGCAGGAAGGTCAGAAGATCAACTTCGAGATCGTGGCCGATCGGCGATCGGGCAAGTCTGCGGCTGCCAACCTTCGCGCTGCCTGACAACAACGACGCGCGGCCGACATTGTCGCCGCGTTCCGCCGTTTGTGCATCTCGATCGGTCTTTCCCCGCGATCTTCGTTTCTCCCGCCCGGTACTTTGGGCGGACCGGCCTCCTGGGGTCCTTTATTGGATCGGGGCGGCGTAGAGCAGGCCGCCGCGCGTCCACAGTTCGTTGAGACCGCGCCTGATCCTGAGGCTCGATCCGTCGCCCAGGTTGCGCTGGAAGACGTCCGCGTAGTTGCCGACGTATTTGATGACGCGATAGGCCCAATCGGCACTCAAACCCAATCCCATGCCGTAGTTGCCTTCGATGCCGAGCAATCGCTTGATGCCGGGATTGTCTCCACGCGCCATCACGTCGACGTTGCGTTGATTGACGCCCATCTCATCCGCGTCGATCATTGCCGTCAGGGTCCACCTCACGATCAGGAACCATTGGTCGTCACCTTGCCGGACAGCCGGCCCGAGCGGCTCCTTGGAGATGATCTGCGGTAGGATGACGTTGTTTTCGGGGTCGGGCAGGCTGGCGCGCAGGACGAACAGGGCCGACGCGTCGGTGGTGTAGGCCGCGCAATGCCCGGCGCGGTAGGCGTTCTCCGCCTCCTCCGAGTTGGGAAAGGCGGTGGCCTCGTACTTCAGGCCGCGCTGCCGGAAGAAATCGCTCAGGTTCAGCTCCGTCGTGGTGTCCTGCTGCACGCAGATGCCTTTGCTCGGCAGGGCGAGCGCATCGGTGACGCCGAGGCTACGCCGTACCAGGAAACCCTGGCCATCGTAGTAGGTGACCCCAGCAAACAGCAGGTCTTGTCCCGACTCCCGGCTCAGCGTCCAGGTTGTGTCACGGCTCAGCAGATCGACTTGGCCCTGCCGCAGCGCGGCGAAGCGCTCCTTGGTCGTCAGGGGCACGAATTCGACCCTGGTCGGCTCGCCGAAGACCGCCGCCGCGACGGCCCGGCAGAAGTCGATGTCGAACCCCGACCACTGACCCTTGCCGTCGATCTGGCCGAAGCCGGGCAGGGCGGCGCTGGACCCGCACCGCAAATGCCCTCGCGCCTTGATTGCCGCCAGAGTCGAGCCCCGGCCGCTCGGCACCGCCGTCGCGCCAGTCGCGGAAAGGGGCGTCTGCTGCGCCGACGAGGGTTGCGCGGACGTTTGTCCCCGGACTTGCCCCCCGATTTGCGTCGACGCGGACAACAGCAGCGCGCAGACGAGCCGCACGACCGGTTTCGACGACACCCGCTGCCCTCCTCGCGCGCCGAGCCCGACGTTCGCGCGAGGTGGATGCGCCCGAAGCCGACGTCATTGTCAAGCCGAAGCTTGGAAGGGCGGCCGGCATCGGATGTGACTTGCCGAGCCCGAGCCGGTCCGACGCCTCATACCAGGCGGCATCCGCGAACAGCTGGCCTTGTTCCCCAGGGTTCACGGCTCCGCGTCCGGACGAGCATAACGTTTCTTGATCCGATCCCAATCACGGGGGCTTCGCGCTTCCCTCAGGAACTGCACGCCGCGGCGGGTGACCTTGCGGAACAGGAAGAAGCCTTCGTCGTCGATGCCGGGACCTTCGATGTAGTCGATGGCGAGCAGACGATCCAAAGCCTCGGCCATGACCTGCTCCGAACAATGGAGGTCGGCCGCCTCCTTAACAGAGTCGATCACGACATTTTGGCGCGGCGACAACTGGCGCTCTTCGAGCATGAGCATGAGGCGGCGCAACAGGTCGACATCCGTCATCGCACGTTTTCAGGTCTGCGCTCGCCGTCCATCGCGACGATGGTGTCAGATCGCCGCCGACGTGTCGATGAGTAAGCGGCGACGAGGATACGCCGAGAGATGAGCCGCTCGGCCTTTACGTAATGCGCGCGGACGCGGACGGCGTGGACTTGTTCACCTTGATGCGGTCGCCTTCTTGGGCGAGGACTCGGCGCCTCGCAGCAGGAGAACACCCGTGACGATCTTCATCCTGAGAGCCGTGCGGCGAAGCGCGGACGGCAAGAAAGCCGCTCATATCGCGAGCCGATGGCCTTACGACGCTGCCGACCTGAGCGAAGCCAAGGCCTTCGTCGACCGAACTCCGACCGAAGGATGGAGCGACGCCGACACGTTCGAGGTCGCCGACGGCAAAGGCCGGCGTCTCGCCTGCCGCGCGATCGCCGGACCTTCGTCCAACGCCTGGAGCGACGAGGTGGAAGAGCCTTCACCCTTCGCCGCAGACTGAGTCCGATCGGCGACATGTCCAGGGCGCTTGGTCACGGCGGGGATGTCCCGAGAAGACCCGTTGTCCGCGACACGACGCCAACCAAGAAGATGGGCGCCGGCCGATGAAACGGCCGACGAGCGGGGATCAGGCCGCTTTCGGCAGGACGAAGCCGGAGGCGAGTTCGATTTCACGGCGCAAACGGCGCGCCTGCTCGTAGGCCCATTTGGCGCGGCTGTGCAGCCCCTTGCTCTTCATCACGTTGCCGTACTGTTCGATGGCGGTGATGTTTGCCAGCTTGGCTTCAAGACCAGTCATGTGATCCTCGCTTCGAATCCTGATGTGCTCAGGCTATAGGGGGCGATTCCGGCGGAATAGGACCGCGACACGCTCCTTCGGCGATTGGCTGTCCTTATGACAATTCCGCCACAAGCTGGTTAAGGCTTCCTTTCCAAGCGACCTGATCCGATCGACATCCATGGGCGACCTGCGCGGCGATCGCCGGCTTGGGATGTTCCATCGGCCGACTATATCGAACGGCGGCGGCAAGCGCCGACGGCAGGGCCTGCCCGCCTCCCTCCCGCGAATGCGGCCAATTGGCCGCAGCCGGGCCGCTCAGACCGGAGATGCGAATGCTCGACGAAGCGACCCAGCCTTTCCTGACGCTCAACGACGGACGGGTCATGCCGCAGCTCGGCTTCGGCGTGTTCAAGGTTCCCGGCGGCGAGGCCGAACGCACGGTCGCGACCGCGATCGAAGCCGGCTATCTCGGGATCGACACGGCGGCGATCTACGGCAACGAGGAGGGTGTGGGGGCGGCGCTCGCCAAGGCCGCGCGTCCAATTGCTGTCACGACCAAACTTTGGAACAACAAGCACGAGCCGGCAGCCGCCACGTCAGCGCTCGGCGAAAGCCTGCGCAAGCTGGGGCGCCCGAGCGTCGATCTTTACCTCGTGCACTGGCCGGTCGCGACCAGCGACTTCGTCGCGACATGGCGGGCGATGGTCGGCTTCCGCGACGCCGGGCTCGCCACCTCGGTCGGCGTGTCGAACTTCACGGTCGATCACCTCAAGGCGATCATCGAGGCGACCGGGGTCGCGCCGGCGGTCAACCAGATCGAACTGCATCCGGCCTTTCAGCAACGCGAACTGCGCGCGTTCCACGCCGACCACGGCATCATCACGCAATCTTGGGGCCCGCTGGGGCAGGGCGGCGGACTGGATGATGACGAACTCCGGCGCATCGCCGCCAAGCACGGGCGAACGCCGGCACAGGTCGTGCTGCGCTGGCATCTCGATCTCGGCCTCATGGTGATCCCGAAGTCGTCCACGCCGGCGCGCATCGCCGAGAACATCGACGTCTTCGGCTTCCATCTCGACGCGGAGGACCACGCCGCCATCGCTACGCTCGATCGGCCGGATGGGCGCCTCGGTCCGGACCCGCGGACCTTCGGCACCGGGTGAGCGAACGTTCAGCCGCCGATCAGCGCCTGCACTTCGCGGGCGAAGTCGTCGGCGATTTCCGCATCGGCCAGGGCGAAAGCCGCGTTGGCGACGAGGAAGCCCAGCTTGGATCCGCAATCATAGGTGCGTCCGTCGAAACGGACGCCGTGGAAGTCCTGCCGTTCGGCCAAAACCTTCATGCCGTCGGTGAGCTGGATCTCGCCGCCCGCGCCCTTGCCGATCTTGCCGAGGATGTCGAAGATCTCGGGCTGCAGGATGTATCGGCCGGAGATGATCTCGTTGGAGGGGGCGCTCCCCTGCGGCGGCTTCTCGACCATGCCGGTGATCTCGAAGCTGGCGCCCTCGTCCGCGCCGATGGACACCACGCCGTACTTGTGCGTTTCGCTCGCCGGCACCTCCTCGACGGCGATGATGTTGCCGCCGTGCTTTTCATAGGCGGCGACGCACTGCCGGAGGCAGCGGGTGCCGCGCGCTTGGTGTGTCGGCTTGCCAAGCGTCACCATGTCGGGCAGCAGAACGGCGAAGGGCTCGTCGCCGACGATCTCGCGGGCGCACCAGACGGCATGGCCGAGGCCGAGAGGTGCCTGCTGGCGGGTGAAGCTGGTCGCGCCGGCGGGCGGCGTTTGTTTCCTCAGCAGTTCGAGCTGCGGCGCCTTGTTGCGCTGGCGCAGCGTATCCTCAAGCTCGTAGTTGATGTCGAAATAGTCTTCGATGACCGCCTTGCCCCGCCCGGTCACGAAGATGAAGTGCTCGATGCCGGCTTCCCTTGCCTCATCGACGACGTGCTGCAGCACCGGCGCATCGACGACGGTCAGCATCTCCTTGGGAACGTTCTTGGTGGCCGGCAGGAAACGCGTGCCGAGACCGGCGACGGGGAACACGGCCTTGCGAATCATCTTTGTCATGGCGCGATCTCGGGAACGGCGGTGGCGTCGATGGCAGATCCGACTTGCCCCGTCCAGCCTGGCCGGCGCCTACCGCTCGCGCTCGCGTTTTTCGCTGCCCAGCCGCTTCGACCAGGACCAACCCGTACCCGGCAGCGAGGCGGTGATCCGCTTGGCACGATCGCTGAAGTTGAAGGTGAACGGCGCCCCGCCGATCGACACGCTCATCCCCGATTTCGAGAAGTTGAGGTGAACGCCCGGCAGGATCCGCACGGAGCGATGGTAGCGGAAGCCCATGGGTATCGTTCCTGTGTCGACAGAGAGGAGAATACGACGCCCGCGGCCTTGCCGCCACTCACGCACCGCGCGGCCTTCGTGATTTTTCAACCCTGACCATCTAACCCTGTCGCTTGGCAGGGAATGCGGCGCCGGCGGCGCCGGAAAGGGTGCGATGAGCGTTCTCGTCACGGGCGGCGCGGGATACATCGGCGGGCACATGGTGCTGGCGCTTCTCGACGCCGGCGAGGAGGTCGTGGTGATCGATGACCTCAGCACCGGCTTCCGCTGGGCGGTGCCGCCGGGGGCGCACTTCGTGCAGGGTGACTTCGGCGACGAGGCGCTGGTCGGTCAACTGCTGCGCGAGCACCGCGTCGAGGCGATCGCCCATTTCGCCGCCAGGATCGTGGTGCCGGACTCGGTCGCCGACCCGCTGGGCTATTACGGCAACAACACGGCCAAGGCCCGCACGCTGATCGACTCGGCGGTGCGCGCCGGCGTGCCACACTTCGTCTTCTCCTCGACCGCCGCCGTCTACGGCGAGCCGGCGGCGAGCCCCGTCGTCGAGGACGTCGCGCTGGCGCCGATCAATCCCTACGGCCGATCCAAGCTGATGGTCGAGTGGATGCTCGCCGACACGGTGAAGGCGCACGACCTCAAGGCGGTGGTGCTGCGCTACTTCAACGTCGCCGGAGCCGATCCCAAGGGGCGGCTCGGCCAGTCCACGCCCAATGCCACCCATCTCATCAAGATCGCTGTACAGGCCGCGCTCGGCCATCGCCGGGGCATGGATGTGTTCGGCACGGACTATCCCACCCCTGACGGCACCTGCGTGCGCGACTACATCCAAGTATCGGACCTCATCGACGCGCACATGCGGGCGCTCAAGCACCTGCGCGGCGGCGGCGGCAGCCTGACGTGCAACTGCGGCTACGGCCGCGGCCTTTCGGTCAAGGAGATCATCGCCCAGGTCAAGGAGGTTTCGGGCGTCGACTTCCCCGTGCGCTTCGCCGGCCGTCGCGCCGGTGATCCCGCCGCCCTGGTGGCTGGGGCGGGCCGCGTCCGCGAGGTGCTCGGCTGGCAGCCACGCTTCACCGACGACGTCCGCGGCATCGTCGCCCAGGCATTGGATTGGGAGCGCCGGCTTCATAACCGCACGGCCTGAACGGGAGCGGGCGGCGCGGACGCGAGAGGGCTGATCGGCAGGTCGTACGGTCGGGGCCGGCGCCTTGCCCGACCGTTCCCGCATACCCCTGGCGGCCATACCCCTGGCGGCGCAGGCCTGTTGCGCGCACCCCACGATGCTTCAACCGATGGTGCCGCACCCGGATTTGCCGGAAAACCGCCGCGCACACTCCCGTCCGATGCTTTAAAACCGAAGATCCTGCCAGCTTTGCGCCGCCGTCAGGGAAATGTCTCTCTTCAGCTCGCGCTTTGCTTTCGTTCGCAAGCGATGGCCGGGCGCAATCTCGCTCACAGGCTTCGGCACCAGCGGCAGCTTGACGATATAGAGACCGCTGTCGGCACGATCCGCCGCAAGGGACGCGTAGAAATCGTCATATGCCTTCTCGAGGACCTTCGCGTTCTCTTCGCGGAAGGAAATGTGCGTGCTCGCCGATGTCCCGATGATCGTGCCGATGCCACTGGCGTCCGCGATGCCTTGCAGAACGGCGAACAAGACGGCTTGAGGCGCGACATCGCGCATCAGTTTCGTCGCGCTCCTCATCTCATTCATCGTTCCGCTCTGACCTTGCATGCGGGATACGAAGATCACGTCGTCCTCTGCGATCCCGAGCAGATATCCCGGTACGAAGGAGAAGGCGAGGGTATAGATATTCGTGTTGTTGAAGATATACTCGATGGACAGCTCACCTTCATCGACGACGCCCGTCGAAAGGCCGGCCACGATCTTGAGACCATCGGCCTCGTGCCGCGCCTCATAGAGTTTCGTGCGTAATTACCCACGCCCATTCCGGGGTGTTCAGGCGCAGACGGTGCCCAGGATG
>CAXTMA010000090.1:0-7631 GCA_964245015.1 uncultured Beijerinckiaceae bacterium
GCGCGGTGGATCATCACCGGCGTCACCTTGTCGGAGCGCTCGTCGATGTAGAAGGCGCCGAAGCGTCCCGGCAGGTTGAAGTCCACCTGGGTGGTGCCGCACTGCCATTCCCGGCCGATCGCGTCGCGCAGCGTGTATTCGAGCTTGGGACCGTAGAAGGCCCCCTCGCCGGGGTTGACGCCGGTGGCGAGGCCCTGAACCTTGATCGCGTCGAGCACGCGGGCCAGCGCGGCTTCCGCCTTGTCCCAGGCTTCGTCGGCGCCCACCCGCTTGTCCGGCCGCGTCGACAGTTTCACCACCACGTCCTCGAAGCCGAAGTCGCGGTAGATCGAGAGGATCATCGCGTTGATCGCCAGCGCTTCCGCCTGGATCTGGTCCTCGGTGCAGAAGATGTGGGCGTCGTCCTGGGTGAAGGCGCGCACCCGCATGATGCCGTGGATCGCGCCCGACGGCTCGTATCGGTGGACGGTGCCGAACTCCGCGATCTTCACCGGCAAATCGCGATACGATTTCAGCCCGTTCTTGAAGATCAGCACATGGCCGGGACAGTTCATCGGCTTGAGGGCGAAGGTGCGCTCGTCCTCCGTTTTCGTCAGGAACATGTTCTCGCGGTAGGTCTGCCAATGGCCGGAGGTTTCCCAAAGCGCGCGGTCGAGCACCTGCGGCGTGTTGACCTCGATGTAGCCGGCCTCCTCCTGGCGCCGCCGCATGTAGCTGATGAGGGTTTGGAACAGCGTCCAGCCCTTGGGGTGCCAGAACACCGTGCCGGGGCCCTCCTCCTGGAAGTGGAAGAGGTCCATTTCGCGGCCGAGGCGGCGGTGGTCGCGGCGCTCGGCCTCGGCCAGCTGATGGAGGTAGGCGTCGAGCTCGGCGGGGGTGGCGAAGGCGGTGGCGTAGATGCGCTGCAGCATCGGGCGGCTGGCATCGCCGCGCCAGTAGGCGCCGGCGACCTTCATCAGCTTGAACGCCGGCCCGATCTTGCCCGTGCTGGTCATGTGCGGGCCGCGGCATAGGTCGAGCCAGTCGCCCTGGCGGTAGATCTTGAGGGCCTCGTCCGGCGGGATGGCATCGACCAGCTCGACCTTGAAGCCCTCGCCACGCTCGGCGAAGAAGCGCTTGGCCTCCTCGCGGCTCCACAGCTCCCGGGTGAAGGGCTTGTCCTGCGCGATGAGGGCGCGCATGCGCTTCTCGATGGCCGCGAAGTCCTCGGGCGTGAAGGGCTCGGCGCGGGCGAAGTCGTAGTAGAAGCCGTTGTCGATGACAGGGCCGATCGTCACCTGCGTGCCGGGATACAGGCCCTGCACGGCCTCGGCCAGCACGTGGGCGGCATCGTGGCGGATGAGTTCGAGGGCGCGGGGGTCGTCGCGGGTCACGAACTCCAGCTTGGCGTCCGCCTCGAGCGTTTCGGCGAGGTCGACCAGCACCCCGTCGTGCAGCATCGCCACCGCGCGCTTGGCGAGCGAGGGTGAGATCGATCGGGCGATGTCGGTGCCGGTGACGCCGGGCTCGTAGGGGCGCGCGGCGCCGTCCGGGAAGGTCACGGAAATCATCGGGCAACTCCTTGGGCTCACTCGCCGAAACCATGCGGCGTAAGCTGGTGCGCGAGGTATAGGCAGCCGCCCGGTGGCTCGCAAGGCGGCTCGCGAGGTGGCAAGGAGGCGTGGGCGCCCGTGACTTGGCAGGGCCATGGGCGACCTGCGCGGCGCGATACCGCTTGGTTGCTCGCCGGGACAAGGCGGTGGGCGTCTGGTAAAGCCTCGCTCGCTGGCCGAACGGTGTTCGACGTTCTTCAGCCTCGGGCGCAGCGCGGACATTCCGGGCTGGGAGCCTCACTTCGCGACGATCTCGTCTTGTTGATGCTGCGAACGGACCGATGTCCCGATCCTTGCCTTCCACCGGCGGCGTCATCGATCTGCCACTTGCGTCGGCTGGGGGTGCGCAGGCTCCCGAACTCGGCCCGCGCGGAAGGAGGATTTTTTGATCAGGTTGACCACCATCCTCGTTTGCCTGAGCCTTTTGGCTTGGCCGCAGACGGTTCGCGCTTACAGCGGTTCGGATGCGCAACAAAAGGCCTGCACTTCCGACGTCTTCAGGCTGTGCCTGAAGGAGATCCCCGACGAGAACCGGATCGTCGCCTGCCTGATGGCCAAGCGCGCGCTGCTGTCGCCGTCGTGCGCGGAGGTGTTCCTCGACCCGCCGCGGCAGGTCCGGCGCCAGCCCTAGGCGCAGTGAGGCTTGAGAGCGGCGTGCTTCAGGGTGGCGCACGCGAAGCGATCCGCAGGCTGCTCCTCTTAAGGAAACCTCAGTCTCGCCTTTGGGAAGTGCCCGCAGCGGCGAGAACCAGTGGCGATCTTGATGACAGGCGGTTCAGCGTTGCCGGGCGTATCCTGCTGGTCCTGGCGATCGGCACGGCGACCCCGGCCTTCGTTCTTGTGCACTCGCTGGGCAACGTGCACGGGTCGCTGATGGAAGCGCGCTCGAACGAGGTGCGCCACCTCGACGAGGCGGCCTGGGCGCTCGTGGCCGACTCCCACGCCCGAGCCGCCAGGGGCGCGATCACAGAAGCCGCCGCCAAGAACGCCGCCAAGAACGCCGCCCGCGAGACGATCCGCGCGATGCGCTACGACGAGGGCAACTGCGTCTTCATCTGGGACCTCGCCGGCACCGGCGTCGCCCATGGCGGCATTCGCGCCCTGGAAGGACGCAACTTCATCGACGGGCCCAACAGCAAGACGAAGCCCGGCGTCGCCGACACCGACGGCAAGCTGGTCGGGATCGCCCGCAGCGAGGGCCAGGGCTTCGCCCGCTACAAGATTCCCGAGTCGGGCGAAACCACTCCGCTCGACAAGATCGGCTGTTCAAGCTGTTCGCGCCATGGGGCTGGGTGATCGGCACGGGCGCCTACGTCAGCGACCTCGACGCGGGCTTCTGGCGGATGGCCCGCTCGGACCTCGCCATCTCCGCCTGCCTCGCCGGGCTGGTGTCCTGCCTGCTCGGACGCGACCGGTCGCGCTCGCTCGCCCGCCTGACCGAGGTGATGCGGCGCCTAGCCACCGGCGACCTTGCGACCGGCATCCCGGCCGGGCGTCGCGGCTCAGCACGGCCATCGCAAGCATCGCCGTTTCCGCGCAGGCGCAGGCGAGCAGCCTGCATCAGGTGAACGGGGCCGTGCACCAGATGGAACAAGCGACGCAGCAGAACGCGGCCATGGTCGAGCAAAGCACGGCGGCGGTGCACGCGCTGATGGCCAAGACCGAGCGGCTGGCCGAACTTGCCGGGCGCTTCCGCGACGGCCCTGCGGCAAACCCGGTGCTCGTCGCTCCGCGCGAGGAGAAGTCGGCGGCGAGGTTCCGCCTGTCGGGGGTCGGCAAGTCGGAGGTTGGCAAGCCAGAGGTTGGTAAGCCGGGCGCGGGCCGCGCCGCCGCCTGGTTCCTCAGCGAAAGGCGGCGAAGCCTCCGGCCATCGCCGCGTAGACGAGCGCCATCGCCGGCTTGCTCAGCACCAGTTCCCAGCCCGGCGTGAAGCGCCTGGGCGTGATCGTGTAATCCACCACCGCCGCCAAAGCCGACACGGCGACGGCGCGTCCCAGAAGGGTGCCGGGCCGGCGCGTCGGGCGCGCCGCGCACCAGCCCTCGAGGATGGCCGCCCAGAACACGGTTGCGGCGGCATGGGTCGTCAGGCCGACCCCGGTGTGGCGCAGGTCCACCGTTCGCCGCCGTGCCGCCGCATCGCCGTTCAGCCAGTGGCTGGTCGCGTTGAAGGGCTGCGCCGCGCCCTTGTTTTCCGCCAGGGCGACGGCGGCCAGTGCCGCGCAGGAGGTCGCCGTGGCGACCGCGCCGGAGCGCAGCGACGCGCCCGGAAGCCTTGATGTCTGCGTCATCGGTCGTCTCCGGAACGGATGCGAGGACTGGATCAGCCGGGCCAATCGGACGGGGCTGCCCGCACAGAGTCGCCGATCGCTCCAGTCGCGAAAGGCGATCTGCTCGCCTGCGCGCAGGTCGGAGACGATTGCGTCGTCGTGGCGCCCTGCGCGCAGGACAAGAAGCGTCCGCCGTTCGCCCGCTCCGCGGAGGCGTTCTTCGCTCGGAAAAACGGTATCAGATCGAGTTGCTTTGCTCCGTCAAGAGCAGACGAGAGGGACTTGTCGAGGGCGAAACCGACGCGACCGAGGAGCCAATCGCAAATCTTGAGAGGACTGGATGGATCCAACCGCGAGATCGCCGTAAGTCAGGCCGAACAACTCCCCCACGTGTTGCCGCACGTCGTCTTCGTGCCGGTTGACGATGCAGATCGCCGCCGCGTTGGCAAGGATCGACAGCGCATCCCCGTCGAGCAACGCGTTGGATCTCATCACGCAAAAGCTTCCTTCTTCACAACCTGCGACCGATCCCGCGTCCGGTTCTGGGCAAACCCGGCGCTTTCCGTTATCCGCACCGCCCATGACCCCGCGAAGCGCCGGAACAGAGGCTGCCTTCCAGTCGCGAGACGATCGCCATGTCCCAAGTGCCCCCTGATCCGGTCTCCGCCGCGCGCCCGGCGCGCGGCTCGCTGCCGACGTCGCGCATCGTTTTCCTGGTGATCGCGGCGGCGGCGCCGCTCGCGTCCATGATCGGCAACCTACCCATCGCGCTGGGGCGCGGCAACGGCGTGGGCACGCCCGGCGCCTTCGCCATCGCCGGCGCGATCCTGCTGTGCTTCGCCGTCGGCTACGCCGCGATGAGCCGGCGCATCGTCAACACCGGCGCCTTCTACACCTACATCACGGAAGGGCTGGGCACGGCGGCCGGCATCGGCTCGGCCTATGTCGCCGTGATCGCCTACCTCGCCTTCACCTTCGGCCTCGCCGCCTTTTTCGGCTATTTCACCGACCTGGTGCTGACGCAGGCCGGCGTGCACGTGCCCTGGCCGCTGTACGCCGCGGTCGGCATCGCGCTGGTGGCGGTGCTGGGCTACCGGTCGGTGGACCTGTCGTCGCTGATCCTGGGGGCGCTGATGATCGGCGAGGTGGTCATCCTCGCCGTGTTCGACGGCAGCGTGATCGCCGCCAAGGGGATCGCCGCCGCGCTGCCGCTGCGGGCGATGGCGCCGGCCGACGTGTTCACCCCCACGCTGGGCGTCAGCCTGATGGTCGCCTTCACCTGCTTCCTCGGCTTCGAGTCGGCCGCGCTCTACGGCGAGGAAGCGCGCGACCCCAGGCGATCCATTCCGATCGCGACCTATACGGCCGTCGTCTCCATCGCCGTGTTCTACCTGTTCACCGCCTGGGTCACGATCGGCGCGCTGATCCCCGACGACGTCGCCGCCCGCGCCAACACCGAAACGGGCGAGCTGATGTTCAACGTCTTCACCCGCTACGGCGGCGAAGTGCTCACCGACGTCATGGGCCTGCTCGTGTGCCTGTCGCTGCTGGCCTCCTACCTCGCCATCCACAACGCCGCCGCGCGCTACATCTTCGCGCTGGGACGGGAATGGCTGCTGCCGCCTCCCCTCGGCGAGGCCAACCCGGCGAGCGGCGCCCCTTCGCGCGCCAGCCTCACCGTGTCGGCGATGACGCTGGTCGCCGTCGCGCCCTTCGCCCTTTCCGGGCTCGATCCGTTCAAGGCGGGCGTGCCCGTGCTGATCGGCTTCGGCTCGTTCGGCATCATCTTCCTGCAGGCCTTCGCCGCCGTCGCCATCACCGCCTATCTCCGTCGGCAGGGTGGCGAGCCGGCCTGGGTGATGGCGGCGACCGGGGCCGGCACGCTGGGGCTGATCGGGGCGACGGTCTTCGTGGGCGTCTACTTCGGTCTGCTCGCCACCAGCGACGCGCCCCTCGTCGCCGTTCTGCCCCTGGTCTTCCCCGCGGTGGCGGCCGCCTGCCTCGGGATCGGGCTGATGTTCCGGCTGATCCGGCCCAACGAGGTCGCGCCGTGGCGCGACGCCAAGGCGCGCAGGACGATGCTGGCGCCGGCGGCCCCGTCGGCCACCGGGGCGACGCGATCCGCCGGCTTCGCCGTGCGCGGCAGCGCCGGCGCGCGCGGCGAATGGGTCGTCCGCTACCAGACCATCGCCGGCCGCGAGTCCGTCAGCGAGGCGGTGCCGACGCTTGCGGCGGCGACGAGCCGGGCGTGCGAACTGCGCGACAAGCGCGGCGCCACCATCCTGGAGATCGTCGATCGGGCGGAGCTGCCGGCCGAGCCGTGACCGCAGCCGGCGGGCCGCCAAAAGGTTCGCTTAAGCAACCCTGCGAAACTCTCCTTAAGGGTTGCATGCGACAACAAGGGCCTCAGACCGCAGCAGGTCCCTCGTATCACATAGGAAAAGATGAGCTTTTCCGGAGTCTCCCGCGCGGCGAGCGCCTGACGCACTCAGGATACGACGTTGTTCCTCCCGAGCGAACCGGGGCGTCCCGGACTCAGCTCGTCGTCCCGGATCACGTTGGAGCCTCCACCGATGTCATCGATCTCGAACCTGTCGCTTGCCCTGACAGCGAGCCTTTCGACCACGCAGATCGCGGCCTTGAGTTCGACAAACGTCAGTGCCCTCACCTCCGCCCAGATCGGCGTGCTGTCGGCGGCGCAGATCGCGGCGATCAACACCACCGGCCTGCAAGCGCTCCATTCCTCGCAGATCACCGCCATCTCGGCCAAGGCGATCGCCGGCCTGACCTCGTCGGCCATCGTGGCCCTCGCGGAAACGGCCAATGGCAGCGGGCACGTCCTCGACGCCTTCACCACAGCGCAGATCGGGCAGCTCACCGCCGCCCAGCTGACACCCGCCGCGCTCAACAACCTGGGCACGGCCGAGGTGGGCGACCTGTCCGCGACGCAGATCAAGAGCCTCACCGTCGCCCAGCTCAACGGGGCAACGGCGACCACGGTCGGCGCACTGACGGCCGCGCAGGTCGGCGCCCTCACATCCAGCCAGCTTGCCGGCCTGACCACGACCGTCCTCGACACCCTGACCGCCACGCAGGTCGGCGAGCTGACGTCGACGCAGGTCAAAAGCCTCACCGTCGCCCAGCTCAACGGTGCTTCGGCGTCCACCATCACCGCTTTGAGCACGGCGGAGGTCGGCGCCCTCGCCACCACCCAGCTTGCCGGACTCAGCGCCACCACCCTGGTGACGCTCGGCTCCAGCGACCTCGCGCAGCTCACGTCGACGCAGGTGGACGCCCTTTCCGTCTCGGCCCTGACCTCCGGCGCGCTGACCGCGCTGGGCGCGACACAGGTCGGCCAGCTGTCCGCCGCCCAGATCGGCGGGCTGAGCACCACCGCGTTGAACAGCCTGAGCGCCACGGAAGTGTCGGCGTTGACGACGACGCAGGTGAAGGGCCTCGGCGCCGCCCAGATCAATGCCGCCTCGACCACTGTGCTGGGCGCGCTCGCGGCAACGCAGATCGCCGCCCTGCCCACCGACCAGCTTGCCAAGGTGACGACGACCGCGCTGAACGCCCTGACCACCGCCCAGGTCGGCGAGCTGACCACGTCGCAGGTCGCCAGCCTCACCGCTTCCCAGATCAACGGCCTCTCGTCGCCTCATCTGCAGGCGCTGGGCACGACCCAGATCGACGCCCTCACCAACGCCCAGACCGGCGCCTTGAGCACCACGGCGCTCAACGCCCTCACCACCGCGCAGGTCGGCGAGCTGAC
>CAXTMA010000090.1:7731-14123 GCA_964245015.1 uncultured Beijerinckiaceae bacterium
CGCAGGTCGGCGAGCTGACCACGACGCAGGTCAAGGGCTTCAACGTCGCCCAGCTCAACGCGGCCTCGCCGGCCACCCTGCAGGCGCTCACCACCGATCAGGTCGGCGCCCTCACCCTTGGCCAGATCGGCGGCCTGAGCACCACGGCGCTGAACAGCCTGACCACCGCGCAGGTCGGCGAGCTGAGCACGACGCAGGTCAAGGGGCTCACAGCCGCCCAGCTCAACGGCCTTTCGACGACCAATCTCGATGCGCTCACCGCCGGCCAGGTCGGCGCCCTCACCGGAACGCAGGTCGGCGGACTGACCGCCGCCACGCTGGTCTCGTTCGGCACGTCCAACCTCGCCAACCTGTCGACGACGCAGGTCGCCGGCTTGTCAACAGCGGCCCTGACCACGGCCGGGCTGGTCGCGCTGGGCGCCACGCAGATCGGCGCGCTCTCCGCCAGCCAGATCGGCGGCCTGAGCACCACCGAAGTGAACAGCCTGAGCACGGCGGAGGTGGCCGCGCTGTCGTCGACGCAGATCAAGGGGCTCACGGCCGTTCAGATCAATGCCGCTTCCACGGCGACCCTCAACGCGCTGACCGCGACCCAGGTCGGCGCCCTCACCGGCACGCAGATCGGTGGCCTGACCGTGACCACGCTCAACAATCTGCCGACCTCCGACCTCAGCGCCCTGACGTCGTCTCAGGTCAATGCCATCAGTGCGACGGTCTTCAACCAGCTCAACAGCGCCACCCTGGCCTACCTCGAAAGCTGAGACCGCGCCCCGCGGCGGCGACCCCCGCCGCCGCCTTCGCGACGCTTGGTTTAGGTTTCGCGGTCAGGTTTCGCGGTCAGGTTTCGCGGTCGAGCCATCCGCGGTAGGCGTCGCGGTTGAACGCGCGATCGCCCAGCACGAGCTGCTTGCCCCGCTCGAAAAGATCGTCGGCGAAGGGCACGCCGGGCCGGGGCAGGCGGCCTCGGCGATAGTCGTCGGCCATGTCGCCGTAGGCGCCTTCCAGCGAACGGGTCAGGCCCTCCATGTCGAAGAGCCGGCAGCCGCCGCGCTGGCCGGCGAGGAAGGCCTTCAGGGCCCGCACCTCGCCGCGGTGCGTCGCGAGGTGGATGGCCTTGCGCTCGTAGTCGCCGGCATCGGCGCAGATCAGCTCGCCCACGCCCGCCGCCTTCAGCAGGCTGGAGCAGACGCGGGACGCGAAGCCGTGGCCGGGCAGGGTCACGATGGGGACGCCCATCCACAGCGCGTCGGAGGCGGTGGTGTGGGCCCCGTAGGGCCAGTTGTCGAGGAACAGGTCGGCGAGGGCGTAGCGGGCGACGTGCTCCGGGTTGGCCTTGCGGGCGGCGAAGACGAGGCGGCCCGGCTCGATCCCGTGCCGGGCGGCGAAGGCGCGCAGGCGATCCTGCGTCGCCCCCGTGCCGCCGAGCAGCCAGAGCACGCTGTCGGGAACGGCCGCCAGGATCCTGAGCCAGCACGAGAACGTCACGGGCGTGATCTTCTGCAGGCCGTTGAAGGAGCAGAACACGAAGCCGTCTTCCGGCAGGCCTTCCCCGGCCCGCGTCGGCGCGGCGGCGACGCGGCGCTTGCGGTCGTTGGGCTGGTAGCAGGGCAGGCGGACGACCCGCTCCGAATAGAAAACCTCCGATCCCTGCGGAATGATCTGCTCGTCGGCGATGATGTAATGGTGGAAGGGCGTCCCCATCGTCGAGGGGAAGCCGAACCAGTTCACGTTGATCGGGGCAGGGCGCAGCGCGAACACCGCCGTCCGGGCATCGCGGGTGTAGCCGTTGAGATCGACCAGGATGTCGATGCCATCCGCCCTGATGCTGGCGGCGGCGGCGGCGTCCGAAAGGTCGGCGATGTCGAGCCAATGGTCCACCGCGCCGGCGAGCCGCGCCTTGGTCGGGTCGTCGCGCTTGATCCCGCAGTAATAGGCGAAGATCTCGCAGCGGCGCCGGTCGTGCAGCTCGAACACCTCGCCCATGGCGAAGCCGACGGCGTGTTCGCGCAGGTCGGACGACACGTAGCCGATCCGCAGCCGTCCCGTCGCCGCCATCGTGAACGCGGGCTCGGGCTCGGATTTGGGCTCGGGGGCGGCGGCCGGACCCGGCAGATCGCGGGCGTAGCGGGCGGCGGTGGCGAGCTGCAGGCAGGGATCGTCGACGAGGCAGGCCAGCGACAGCGGCGACACGGCCTCGATGAGCTTGTCCCGGCCGATCGCCGGGGTGACCAGCACCGGCCATTTGGCCTGGCGCATGCGCAGCGCGATGAAATGCTGGATCACCTTGCCGTCGCTGGCCAGTTCGAGGCGCTGGCGAAGGCAGTCTTCCGCCGCCTCGTCCCGTTCCAGCGTTTCCAGCAGGCGCCCGGTGTTTTCCAGCGCGGTGATCTTCTGGTCGAAGGCTTCGCGGGTGATCGCCCCCAGGCTGTCGACCACGCCGAGCCAGCTTTGCACCGCTTCGGCGTTCTGCCCGAGCTTCTCGTGCAGCAGCCCGATGCCGATCCGGGCCGGGACGAAGTCCGGGCGCAGCCGGATCGCTTCGCGCAGGGCGATCACAGCTCCGGGAAGGTCGCCGCCGTCGCCGAGCACGACGCCGTAGTTGAAGAAGGCGCCGAACAGCGAAGGATCGGTGGGGTTGAACAGGATCCAGCGCTTGTAAAGCTCCGCCTTGGCGCCGGGGCCGCCCTCGGCGGCGTTGACCCGCTCGATCAGGTCGCTCAGCGGCAAGCCCGACAGATCGCCCGCGCTTCGGCTCATCACGACCTCCTCGCCCGCGATCCCTGTCCCGGCGATCGTACCCCGGAGTTTGAGGGCGCGGGTCTTGCGCGGGCCTTGCGCGGGCCTGAAGGCGGGCCGGCGTTGCGGTGAGGTTGGCTCCAGGGTGGACGCGTGCCCGGCCGCGATGGCCGCCCATGGAACATCGCATCGATCGCCAAGCGCTGGAGCGCCAAGCTCCTCGCGCGTCCGGCGCAGAAGGGGCGCGAGCCCAACGACCGCGGCTTTTCCCGTCAGGTCCAGGGCCGGGTCAAGCGGATGGACCCCGAGGATCTCGATCGCTTGCTGCGCGGGGAGGACTGAGCGTAAACGACACGCGCCCCCCGGGGATCGCGCCCGCCATGTTCTTCTCCATCGCCACCACCCACCAGCCGGCGACCGACCTCGGCTACCTGCTGATGAAGCATCCCGAGCGCGTGCACGACATCGAGCTGGCCTTTGGACGGGGCAGCGTGTTCTTTCCTCAGGCCGAGCGCGAACGCTGCGAGGCCGCCCTGGTGCTCGACGTCGACCCCATCGGTCTGGTGCGCGGCCGCGGGCAGGGCGATGGTCTGCTCGACCAGTACGTCAACGACCGGCCCTACGCCGCCTCCTCGTTCCTGTCGGTGGCGCTGGTGCGCGCCTTCCGCTCGGCGATGACCGGCCGCTCCCGGGAGCGGCAGGCGCTGGCCGACGCGGCGCTGCCGCTGGAGATGGTGGTGACGCCGGTGCCGGTGCGCGAGTCACAGGAGCTGGTGCATCGCCTGTTCGAACCCTTGGGCTGGCGCGTCGACGTGGAGCGCCTCGCCGGCGAGAGCGGCCCCTCGCGCTACGCCACGCTCAAGCTGACAGGCTCGGCCAAGGTCGCCGACGCGCTCGCCCACGTCTACGTGCTGATCCCGGTTCTCGACGACGACAAGCACTACTGGGTCGGCGACGACGAGGTGGAGAAGCTGCTCGCCAAGGGCGGCGACTGGCTCGCCGGTCATCCCGACAGGGAGCTGATCGCCAGGCGATACTTGAAGAGCCGTCGCGCGCTGGTCCGTCAGGCATTGGAAGGCTTGGCCCTGGCCCGACTGGCGCCGGAGGAGGAGGCCGACGCGGCGCCGGAAGGAGTGCGCGCCGGGCGCGAGGCGGCGCTGGAAGCGCCGATGAAGCTGCACGACCTGCGTCTCGACACGGTGGCGGCGGCGCTGGCGGACGCCGGCGCGGGCGTAGTCGCCGACCTCGGCTGCGGCGAGGGCAAGCTGCTGTTGCGCCTCGCAGGGAACAAGCGCTTCCGCAAGCTGATCGGCCTCGATGCCTCTTCGCGCGCGTTGGAGCGGGCGGCCGACCGGCTCAAGCTCGGCGACACGCGCGAGCGCATCACCCTGCTGCATGGGGCGCTGACCTACCGCGACGCCCGCTGGCACGAGGCCGACGCGGTCGCCCTGGTCGAGGTGATCGAGCACCTCGACGCGGACCGCCTGCCGGCGCTGGCCGACGTGGTGTTCGGCGCCGCCCGGCCCAGGATCGTCGTGGTGACGACGCCCAACGCCGACCACAACGCGCTCTTTCCCACCCTGCCGGCCGGCAGCCTGCGCCATCCCGACCATCGCTTCGAATGGAGCCGTCGCGCCTTCGCCGACTGGGTGGCCGGCATCGAGGCGCAGTACGGCTACGCCGCGACGCTGTCGGGCATCGGCGCGGATGATCCGACCTACGGCCCGGTGACGCAGATGGCGGTGTTCGCCAGATGAAGGACACCGTCCTCGACATCCCCGACTTCTCGCTGGTGCTGCTGATCGGCGCCACCGGCTCGGGCAAGTCGACGTTCGCCGCCCGCTGGTTCGCGCCAACGGAGATCATCTCGTCCGACCGCTGCCGCGGCATGGTCGGCGACGACGAGAACGACCAATCGATCTCCGGCGACGCCTTCGACCTCGCCCACGCCATCGCGGCCAAGCGCCTGAAGAACCGCCGCATCGCGGTGATCGACGCCACCAACGTGCGCGCCGCCGAGCGCCGGCACTGGGTCGAGATCGCGCGGGCGTGGCACGCCCTGCCGGTGGCGGTGGTGATCGACCCCGGCCTCGATGTCTGCATCGCCCGCAACAAGGAGCGCCCCGACCGCCAGTTCGGGCCGGGCGTGCCGGCGCGGATGCAGTCCGAGATCCGCCGCGGCCTGCGCGGCCTCAAGGACGAGGGCTTCCGCCAGATCTTCAAGCTCGACTCGGTCGAGGCGACCGAGGCCGCGCGCGTCCGGCGCAAGCCGCTGTGGACCGACCGGCGCGACGACGCCGGCCCCTTTGACATCATCGGCGACGTGCACGGCTGCGCCGACGAGCTGGAAACCCTGCTGGCCCGGCTCGGCTACGTCGTGGACTGGAGCGGCACCGATGTCGCGATCCACCATCCGGAGGGGCGCCGGCTCGTTTTCGTCGGCGACCTCGTCGACCGCGGGCCGCGGACCCCCGACGTGCTGCGCCTCGCGATGGCGGCGGTTGCCGCCGGGCATTATTGCGTGCAGGGCAATCACGACCAGAAGCTGCATCGCTGGATGAGCGGGCGCAAGGTCAAGCCGACCCACGGCCTCCAGGACTCGATCGACCAGCTCGCCGGCGAGCCGCCGGAGTTCGTCGCCGCCGTGAAGGCCTTCCTCGACGGCCTGCGCAGCCACTACTGGCTCGCCGGCGGCAGGCTCGCCGTCGCCCATGCCGGGCTGAAGGAGGAGATGATCGGCCGCGGCTCGCCGACGGTGCGATCCTTCGCGCTGTACGGCGACACCACCGGCGAAACCGACGAGTTCGGCCTGCCCGTGCGGCTGGAGTGGGCCAACGGCTACCGCGGCAAGACGACGGTGGTCTACGGGCACACGCCGACGCCGGTCGCCGAATGGAACAACAACACGCTCTGCATCGACACCGGCTGCGTGTTCGGCGGCGCGCTCACGGCGCTGCGCTGGCCGGAAGGCGAGATCGTCGGCGTGCCGGCCGCCCGCACCTATGCCCAGCCCTCGCGCCCGCTCACCGGGCCGGGATCGAAGCAGTCGGCGCAGGCCTTCGCCGACACCCTGCTCGACCACGCCGACGTCAGCGGCCGGCGCTGGATCGACACGACGCTGATGCGCCGCATCGTCGTCGCCGAGGAGAACGCCGCCGCCGCGCTGGAGGTGATGGGCCGCTTCGCCATCGCGCCGCAATGGCTCGTCTACCTCCCGCCGACGATGTCGCCGGTGGAAACCAGCCGCAGCGAGGGCTGGCTGGAGCGCCCGGAGGAGGCCTTCGCCTACTTCCGCGAGCGCGGTCAGGCCAGCGTGGTGCTGGAAGAAAAGCACATGGGCTCGCGGGCGATCCTTGCCGTGTGCCGCGACGCCGACGCGGCGCGCCGACGCTTCGGCACGCGCACCGACGAGGCCGGGGCGATCTGGACGCGGACGGGCCGGGCCTTCTTCAACGATCGCGCGATGGGCGAGGCGGTGCTGGCCCGCGTGCGCCACGCCGCCGAAGCGGCCGGCCTCTTCGAGGAACTCGCCAGCGACTGGCTGGTGCTCGATGCCGAGATCATGCCGTGGTCGGCCAAGGCCTCGACCCTGATCCGCGACGAGTACGAGCCGATCGCCGTCGCCGCCCGCGCCGGACTGGCGGCCGCGCTCGCGG
>CAXTMA010000091.1:0-13962 GCA_964245015.1 uncultured Beijerinckiaceae bacterium
TCACCCGCACCGGCAGCCTGATGAAGGTCTACGACGGCTCCGGCCTGATCGCGGCCAAGACCGGCGTGCCGGTGGTGCCCGTCCGCATCGAGGGCGCGGACGCGACCCGCTTCTCCTACCTGACGAACGCCCAGGTCCGTCGCCCCTGGTTCAAGAAGATCACCGTCACGGTGATGCCGCCGCAGCGCATCATCCTGCCCGACGAGCTGACCGGCCGCGCCCGCCGGCAGGCGGCCGGCGCCGCGCTCTATTCCATCATGTCGAGGATGATCTTCGCCACCACCCCGACCGACCGCACCGTGCATCAGGCGCTGATCGACGCGGCGGAAGCCTACGGCCCCAACCACCACGCCTTCGAGGATCCGGTGTCGGGCCCGATGACCTACAAGCGCGCCCTGATCGGCGCGCGGGTGCTCGGCGCCAAGTTGGCCGACCTCGCGCCGATCGGCGGCACCGTCGGCCTGATGCTGCCCACCTCGGTCGGCTGCCTGGTGTCGCTGATGGGGCTGATGTCGGCCGGCCGGGTCGCGGCGATGGTCAACTTCTCGGCCGGGGCGGCCAACATCCGCTCGGCCGGCACCGCCGCCGGCTTCGACACGATCGTCACCTCGCGCGCCTTCATCGAGAAGGGCAAGCTGGACAAGCTCGTCGCCGAACTCGCCCGCTCGTTCAGGATCGTCTACCTCGAAGACATCCGCGCCACCGTCGGCCGGCGCGACAAGATCGAGGGGCTGCTCGGCTGGCGCAAGCCGCTGGTTGCGCGCCGCGGCGACAATCCCGCCGCGGTGCTGTTCACCTCGGGCTCGGAAGGCACGCCCAAGGGCGTGGTGCTCAGCCACCGCAACATGCTCTCCAACGCCGCCCAGGCGCGCGCCGTGGCGCACTTCGGCCGCGACGACACCATGTTCAACACGCTGCCGATGTTCCACGCCTTCGGCCTGACCATCGGCACGGTGGTGCCGATGGTGTTCGGCGTGAAGGTCTACCTCTACCCCTCGCCGCTGCACTACCGCATCATCCCCGAGCTGATCTACGGGTCGAACGCCACCATCCTGCTCGGCACCGACACCTTCCTCGCCGGCTACGCCCGGGCGGCCAACCCCTACGACTTCCGCTCGCTGCGCTGCCTGTGGGCCGGCGCCGAGCCGGTCAAGGAGTCCACCCGCGCCGTGTACATGGAGAAGTTCGGCCTGCGCGTGCTGGAAGGCTACGGCATCACGGAGATGGGGCCGCTGCTGTCGGTGAACACGGAAATGTTCAACAAGAACGGCAGCGTCGGCCGCCTCGCGCCGGGCATGGAGGTCCGGCTGGAGCCGGTGGACGGCATCGACGAGGGCGGCCGCCTCGTCGTGCGCGGCCCCAACACCATGCTCGGCTACCTCAAGGACGACCGCCCCGGCGTGCTCGTTCCCCCCGCCGAGGGCTGGCACGACACCGGCGACATCGTGGCGATCGACGGCCGCGGCTTCATCTCGATCAAGGGACGCGCCAAGCGCTTCGCCAAGATCGGCGGCGAAATGATCTCGCTCGCCCAGATCGAGGCGCTGGCCGCCGACCTGTGGCCGGACGCGGTCTCGGCGGCGGCGACCCTGCCCGACGCGCGCAAGGGCGAACGCATCGTGCTCATCACCCAGCGCGAAGGGGCCAGCCGCGGCGAGTTCGCGAGCTTCGCCAAGAAGCGCGGCGCGTCCGACCTCGTCGTGCCCGCCGAAGTCGCGACGGTCGCCACCATCCCGTTGCTCGGCAGCGGCAAGGTGGACTTCGCCGGGGTGAAGCGCCTGATCGAGGAGCGCGGCTCAGCCGAGCCTCACGCGGAGGAGCCCGACGAGGAGCGCGACGAGGCCACGGCCGCCGCCTGAGCGCCGGCGCTTTCAGGAGGCGGTCAGGGAAAGCGCTTCAAGGATTGTCGGCTTCGCACAGCACCGGACGCTCGCCGATGAGGTGCGGGTCGGGCGCATCGGGATCGCGCGGCGCGCGGTGGCAGAACACCGGCGGCGGCGGGGTGGTGTAGTAGGTGACGAAGTTCTCGAAGGGGTAGGCCGGCACCGGAACCGTGAAGTGCGGCGGCTGGATCGGATGCGGGATCGGGGTGACCAGCTCGACGCCGGCGAGTGCGGGACGCTCCAGCGGCTCCCCGCCGAAGCGGCGATGGGAGGCGATGCGGCCGTGGTAGCGGGCGAAGTGCCGTGCTTTGGCTCGACCGATCCTGACTCGATCAGGCTTGGCTCGATCAAGTTTAGCTTGGTCCGGCTTGGCTTGGTCGAGCTTGCCTTGCCCGCCGCCGATGATCGGCGAGGCCAGCGGCACCCCGCCGGCGATCGGCTGGGGCAGCGAGGGTTGCGCGGAGGCCGGCTGCGGGGGCTCGGCCCGCCCCTCCGAGGCGCTCAGGGCGAGTCCTGCGGCGAAGCCCGCGACGACGACCGATCGGCCGAAGCCCCACCCGATCCCAGTCCCGGCCATTCTCACGCCCCGCGGTTGTGTAACTTTTGCCCCGGTTGCCACGTATAAACAGGACAAGCCGACACAGACAAAGATTTCCCGCAGGCGCGTGGGTCGGCGCGGCGGGGTTTCGATTGGCTCGCAATTGGCTCGAAAGGGTGCTGCAGATGGATAACAGGCGTAGTTTCATGGCCGCCGCCGCCGGTCTCGGGCTTGGCGCCACCGCGCTTGGCAGCCTGATGTTCGGCAGCAAGAACAGGGCGATGGCTCAACCCGCCGGCAAATATCCGGTGTCGTTCAGCGACGCCGATTGGCGCAAGCGGCTGACCGCGGTGCAATACGACGTCCTGCGCAAGGAGGGCACGGAACGCGCCTTCACCAGCCCGCTCAACGACGAGCACCGCAAGGGCGTCTTCGCCTGCGCCGGGTGCGGCCAAAAGGTTTATGCTTCGGAAACCAAGTTCGACAGCGGCACCGGTTGGCCGTCCTTTTACAAGGCCATCGACAAGGCCGTGGGCGAACGCCAGGACTCGACCCTCGGCTTCGAGCGCACCGAGATCCACTGCGCGAACTGCGGCGGCCACCTCGGCCACGTGTTCGACGACGGGCCGCGTCCGACCGGCCTGCGATACTGCATGAACGGCGTCGCCATGACGTTCCGGGCGGCATAGCCGACCGTCCGCCGCCGCAATTGATTGGAGACGCGAGAACGATGAGAAACGCCAGTCGCATTCCCTTGGTCCTGGTTGCCGGCCTGTCGGCGGCCGTGGGGGCCGCCGCCCTGCTGCTGCCCCCGCGCAGCGCGTCGGCCGACGACATGAAGATCGTGCCGCCGCCGGCCCTGGACCTGCCGTCCGGAAATCCCGCGGCCAAGACCGATGCGGCTGTGAGCGACGCGGCGAAGCCTGAGACGGCGGTGTTCGCCGGCGGCTGCTTCTGGGGCGTCCAGGGCGTCTTCCAGCACGTCAAGGGCGTGTCCAGCGCCGTGTCCGGTTATTCCGGTGGTTCGCGGACGTCCGCTTCCTATCCCGTGGTGAGTTCGGGCATGACCGGCCATGCCGAATCGGTGAAGGTGACGTTTGATCCCCGTCAGGTCAGCTACGGCAAGCTGCTGCAGATCTATTTCTCGGTGGTGGCCGATCCGACGAAGTTGAATGCCCAGGGTCCCGACGAGGGCACGCAATACCGCACCGACCTGTTCGCGATGACGCCCGAGCAGGCGAAGGTCGCCAAGGCTTATATCGAGCAGCTCGGCAAGGCCCACGTCTTCGCCGCGCCGATCGTGACCAAGGTGTCCAGCTTCCAGGCCTTCTACCCGGCCGAGGGCTACCATCAGAACTACCTGACCCAGCATCCCGACGATGCCTACATCGTGGAAAACGACATGCCCAAGGTGAAGGGGCTGAAGTCGCTGTTCCCCGCCGACTTCAAGGCCAGCCCGGCCTTGGTGGCGGCCGGCCACTGAGGCGGGCCGGAGCAGAGAACGGCATCCCCCAAAGGGAGTAGGAAATTTAAGAAGTTCCTCAATGGCGTTCTTCCCGGTTCGAGATAGATAAGGGTCACCTTCAAACAAAAGCCGCGGAGAGAAACATGAACTGGGTTGCCCCGATCGTTGAAGAGATCTGCGTCGGCATGGAAGTCACGAGCTACGACTCGGCCGACATCGACGTGAACTTCTAGTCGCTCACAGACCTTCGGGTCTGGATCGCGAAGCGCCCTCGTTTCGAGGGCGCTTTTTTATTGCGCCTTTTCTGTTGCGCTTCTTCTGTTGCGCTGGCGGCCAGCGGGGTCCGGATCAGCCCTTCGCCCGCCCGGCACGCCTCAAGCCGCCTTATGGCGGGAGCAGCGCGTCCTCCAGATCGAAGGTGCGGGTCGGACCGGAGGCGACCGCATCCGGGCGCACCGACATCAGGTATCGCCCGGCGGTGATCCGCCAGCCGTGTCCGGCGCCATCGAAACGGGCGAGGAGGCGCGGGTCGATCACCACGCGCACGCGCCGGGTTTCGCCGGGACGCAAGGTCACCCGCGTCCAACCGGCCAGCCGCCTGACGAAGCTTCCCGCTTTGGCTTCGGCCGGTTCGGGCTCGACGAAGAACAGCGGCGTGTCCGTTCCCTCGCGCGTGCCCTCGTTGCGCACCTCGACGGAGGCTCGCACGAGGCTGCCGTCGACCCGCACCTCGGGCAGGGCGTAGCGGAAGCGGGTGTAGCTCAGGCCGTAGCCGAAGGGGAACAGCGGCATCAGCCGTCGCCCGGCGAACCACCTGTAGCCGACGTCGGCTCCCTCGATGTCGTAATCGATGTCGAAGCCGCCCGTGTCGGCACCGCCCGGACTGGAAGTCTTGTCGTCGGCGGCGGGAAGCGTCGGGCGGGGAAGCTGGGATTCGCTTTGCGGGAAGGTGATCGGCAGCCGCCCCGACGGGTCGACGGTACCGAAGAGCACGTCGGCGATCGCTTCCGCCCCTTCCGAGCCGGGATACCAGGCTTCCAGCACGGCGGGCACGCGAGGGAGCCACGGCATGGTGACGGCGCCGCCGGTTTCCAGAACCACGGCCGTGCGCGGATTGGCGTCGGCCACGGCGGCGATGAGATCGTCCTGCCCGCCCGGCAGCCGAAGGTTTGGCGCATCGCGCGCCTCCGCCAGCCATTGCTCGGCGAACACGATGACCTGATCGGCCCCGCGTGCCGCGGCGGCTGCGGCGGCGTGATCCTCCCCGCTGGCGAAGACGACGCTGGCGCCGGGCGCGCGCCGCGCGATCGCATCCACCGGAGCGGACGGGTGATAATATTTGATCCCGATGGTGGCCTGGCGCGGCTGCTCGGCCGAAAACGGTTGCGAGCCGCGCGGGGTGACCTGCGAGGAGCCGGCGCCCGACAGCACGCCGATGTCGGAATGGGCGCCGATCACCACGATGCGGCGCAGGCCGGGTCGAAGCGGTAGCGCATCCGCCTTGTTCTTGAGCAGCACCACGGAACTGGCGGCGATGCGCCGGGCGATGGCGGCATCGGCCTCCCGGTCGAAGGTGGTGCCGGCGCGCGGCGGGTCGTCGGCGAGGCCGGCCGCGAAGGTCGACGCCAGGATGCGCCGCACCATGTCGTCAAGGCGGCCGAACGGTACGGCGCCGCTCGCGAGTGCCTGGCTGAGCAGGGCTCCGAACCAGGGTGCGCCGTCGAACTCCTCGCCCGACTGCTGGTCGAGCCCGGCCAGCGCCGCGGCGGCCGTGGAATGCGTCGCCCCCCAATCCGACATCGCGAAGCCGGGGAAGTGCCAATCGTTCTTCAGGGTCGCCAGAAGCGGCGCGCTTTGCGAGGCATGGGTGCCGTTGACACGGTTGTAGCCGGTCATCACCGCGCCCGGCCGACCGTCCTCCAGGGCCAGTTCGAAGGCGAGCAGGTCGGATTCGCGCGCCGCCGGCTCGGCCAGGACGGCGTTGGCGACGGTGCGGCCGTTCTCGCCGTCGTTGAGGGCGAAGTGCTTGAGCGTGGAGATCACGCCGCGCGTCCCGATGCCGGCCACGGCGGCGCCGGCCATCCGTCCGGTCAGCAGCGGGTCTTCGCCGAAATATTCGAAGGTGCGGCCGCCGCGCGGGTCGCGCACGAGGTTTGCGCCGCCGGCGAGCAGGATGCCGATGCCTTTCGCCCGCGCCTGCCCGCCGATGACGGCGCCGCCGGCGCGGGCCAGGGCTGGGTCGAAGGTGGCGGCCGTGGCCAACGCCGCCGGCAGCGCGGTGACGTCGTAGAGCTGCGGGACGTGCAGGGGATTGGCGAGGCCGAGGCTGCCGTCGGCTTCCTGCAGCGCGGGAATGCCCAAGCGCGGCACGCCCGGCCAGATCGCCGCCGATCCGATCGCCCCCGTCGGCTTCGGGCGACCGCCCCAGGGAATGCCGACGTGGGTGTGGACGAGGGCGATCTTCTCGTCCCGCGTCATCGCCGCCGTCGCCGCCCGCGCGCGCTCGTCGGGCGTCCGGGCCGGGTTGCGCCACGGCTCCGTTGTCGCGCCCAGCTTGGTCAGGCCCAGCTTGGTCGCGCCCAGGGTTGCCGCGCCGGAGCGCGCCGGACCGGCAGCCGGCCGCGGGGTCGAAGACGTCAGGCCGCGCATCGTGATCAGCAGGATCGCGACCAGCAATGTCGCGACCAGCATCGGCGCGACGATCATCCACCCGCGCGGGCGCATCAAGCCGCAGGCCCGCTCACAGCAGCGGGTAGGTGGCTTCCGCCACGTAGGGACCGCCGCCGACCGAATCGCGCGCGGAGAACAACGTGACGTGGTCGACCGTGAACTCGCGCGCGGCGATGAAGCCGCGCAGCGACAGGAAAGCGGCGACGGCCGACGGCGAGCACTGCCGCAGCCGTGCCAGCGTGACGTGCGGCGCGTATTTGCGCTTCTCCGCCGGCAGGCCGATGCGGCGCAGCAGGCGCTCCTGCTCGTTCTGCAGCTCGATCAGGGCCGGCACGGGCTTCACCGTGGCCACGATGGCGCGGGGGCGGTCGTCACCGAAGATGCCGATGGCGCCCATCGTGAGGCTGAACGACGGCCGGCGGATGCGTTCGAGAACCGAATGCACCTCGTTGGCGTCGGCATAGCCGACATCGCCGATGAAGCGCAGCGTGACGTGGTAGTCGTCGGGCTCGATCCAGCGCGCGCCGGGCAGGCCGCCGCGAACCATCGTCAGTTCGCGGACGACCCGTTCGGGAAGTTCGAGGGCGGTGAAAAGCCGGGGCATCGAAATGTTCCGCCGCGACATCGGGTTGGCCAGCAGGCTGGGCCCAGCAGGCTGGCCCAAGTAGGCTGGCCCAAGTAGGCTGGCGAAGGCACGACCCGAAGCGGAGCTGCCGCTCGGGTGGTTGTGCCGAGGCCGGGAAGGACCCCGCGCGCTACTTGCCGGGAGCGTCTTCGGGCGGCGCGACCGGCGCGGCGGCCGTGCGCTCGATCTTGGCATCCTTGCGCAGGTCCAGGATCAGGTCGCTCTGTGCCTTCTGGATGGCATAGCGCACGAGCTGGTCGTGGACCTGCTCGAAGGGCGGAAAGGTCTTGGTGCGCCGGCCCTCGACCTGGATGATGTGCCAGCCGAACTGCGACTTGACCGGATCCGACAGCTGGTTGTCCTTGAGCTTGAAGGCGGCGTCGGCGAAGGCCGGCACCATCCGCTCCCTGGTGAACCAGCCGAGGTCGCCGCCTTCCGAGCCCGGATCCTTGGAGGTTTCCTTGGCGACCTTGGCGAAGTCCTCGCCGGCCTTGAGGCGCTTCAGGACGGCCTGCGCATCGGCTTCGGTCGCGACCAGCACGTGGCGGGCGTGGATCTCCTCCTCGGGGCCCTGCGCCTTGGCCGCCTGGTCATAGACCGCGTGCAGCGAGCTGTCGCTGGTGACCGACTTGGCGATCACGGTGAGCAGCGACTCCATCAGCACCTTGTTCTTGGCGTATTCGACCTTGACGGGAAAGTCGGGCAGCTGGTCGAGCTTGTCGTTCTTGGCCTTCTGCGCGACCATCGTGGAGTCGATGAGATAATCGAGCACGTAGGCGTCGCGCGCCTTGCCCTTGAGCTGCTGTGCCAGGGTGGCGCCGAGGTCTTCGGAGGCGAGGGTCACGTCGAGCTGGGTGATCTTCTGGCCGTTGACGGTGGCCAGAACGGTTTCGGGCGAGGGTTGCGGCGCGGCTGCCGCAGGCGCCGGGACAGCATTTTCCGCCATCGCCGGCCGCGCCCCGTCCGGCAGTACGGAGACGGTCATCGCGAGCGCGCTGGCCATCGCGGACGCGAAAACGCCGAAGCGCAGGTTTTTCCTGATCATGAGCACTCCGGGGTCGGGACGTGATACGTGAAGCTTCGGTGGATTGCGGATCGGCGGTTGACGCCTCGGTGACCGAGGGTTGAGCACCGGGAAGTCCGGTGCAGACAAGTCCGGTGCAGGCCCGGCCGTGACGAATTCCGATGTGGCATGGCCCGATCCGATATGTCGGGCCGGTATGTTGGAATGCGAGCGCCTCCGCGCAATAATCGGGATGCCACGTGCCCCTAACTCGCCCTGCCGCCCCAAGGCAACCTCCAACGGGTAAATTCGGCATGATCGGCCGCATACCATCCGGGAAACATGCCCTTGAGATATAGGTTTTTCCCGAGTCTCCGCACCGCGACCGTGGCTCTCGCCGCCCATGATCGAGGCACAA
The DNA here is from genome assembly GCA_964245015.1 of uncultured Beijerinckiaceae bacterium. Classification (GTDB taxonomy): domain Bacteria; phylum Pseudomonadota; class Alphaproteobacteria; order Rhizobiales; family Beijerinckiaceae; genus RH-AL1. The sequence goes on from CAXTMA010000091.1 coordinate 8,603, forward strand.
TGATGCAGGCTCGTCCAGTGCAACGAACATCCGCGTCGATACGTTGATCGCCGGCAGGGTCAAAGGGCGGCGCGGTCACGATGGTCCAAATCGATATGCTGAAAGCCGCCGCCGTCAGCGGGGCTGCCGCGGCCGGGCGTCTCGTTGTGGTGTCCAATCGTGTGCCGGTCCCGACCGCCGCCGGGTCGCCGCCGCCGGGCGGCCTCGCCGTGGCGCTGAGCGGCGCGCTGGAAAGCCGAGGGGGATTGTGGTTCGGCTGGTCGGGCAAGGTCGCGGACGACAAGGAGCCGGAACTGCACCACCAGACTGTCGGCAACGTCGATTATGCCGTCGTCGACCTGTCGCGCCGCGACATCGACGAATATTACCACGGCTTCGCCAATCGCGTGCTCTGGCCGGTCTGCCATTACCGGCTCGATCTTGCCGATCTGTCCCGCCGCGACGTCAATGCCTATTTTCGCGTCAACGAGCAGTTCGCCCGTCGGCTGGCAAAGCTGCTGCGCCCCGACGACGTGATCTGGGTGCAGGACTACCACTTCATTCCGATGGCCTCGTTCCTCCGCGACCTCGGCTTCAACAACAAGATCGGCTTCTTCTACCACATCCCGTTCCCACCCTCCGACCTTGCTGCCGCGATCCCCGCCTACGATCGCATCCTGAAGAGCTTCGCCGCCTACAACCTCATCGGCTTCCAGACCCCGGTCGACGCCGAGAACTTCCGCGCCTGCTTGACGAGGTCGCGCGCCGGGACCGAGATGGGCAACGGCTGGGTCGGCGCCTACGGCCGCAAGTTCCGGGCGACCTCGTTTCCCATCAGCATCGAAACCGCGACCTTCGCCCAGGAGGCTCGCGTCGCCGAGAAGAACGTGGTGGTCAAGCGGACCCTGCAGAGCCTCGAAGGCCATCCGCTGGTGATCGGCGTCGACCGGCTCGATTATTCCAAGGGCATCCGCGAGCGCATCGACGCCTTCGCCACCTTCGTCGAGAAGTCGGCGGCGGCGATGAAGTCGCGCGTGACACTGCTGCAGATCACCCCCAAGTCCCGCTCCGAAGTGCCGGAATACGCCGAAATGCAGCGCGAGGTGGCCGAGCACGTCGGCCACGTCAATGGCCGCCTCGGCGACGTCGACTGGACGCCGGTTCGCTACGTCAACAAGGCGATGAGCCGATCGGCGCTGGCCGGCTTGTATCGGATCGCCAAGGTCGGTCTCGTGACCCCCTTGCGCGACGGCATGAACCTCGTCGCCAAGGAGTATGTCGCCGCGCAGAACCCTGAAGATCCCGGCGTGCTCGTCCTGTCGCGCTTCGCCGGCGCCGTTCACGAACTGGACACGGCCCTGATCGTCAATCCGTATAACCTCGAAGAAACCGCCTCCGCCATCCAGCGCGCGTTCGAAATGCCGCTTCGCGAGCGCAAGGAGCGCTGGAAGGCGATGATGAGCACCATCGAGGTCAACGACGTGGAGAACTGGTGCCGCAGCTTCCTTCGCGAACTCGGCGGCCGGTCGGACGACACGTTGGTCGTCGCCGATGCCGCAGGGTGGCGCGCCGGCTCGATGCCGGATTGGACGGCTGCCGGGCGCTGACCCTCGTTGTCACGCATCGAGGAAGGAAACCAGGATCCCCTTGGCGCATCCTGGACCGGCGACGGCGTCAACTTCGCCCTGTTCTCGGCCCATGCCACGCGCGTCGAACTCTGCTTCTTCGATGGCAAGGGACGGGGCGAAACGGCACGATACGTCCTGCCGTGCTGCACCAACCAGGTTTGGCACGGCTTCGTTCGTGACGCGCGCCCGGGCCAGCTCTACGGCTATCGCGTCCACGGCCCGCATGACCCCGCGAGCGGGCACCGCTTCAACCACCACAAGCTTCTGCTCGATCCTTATGCCCGCCAGATCGCCGGCCGGGTGCGCTGGCACGATGCGCTGAACGGCTACCGTCCCGGCTCCACGCGCGTCGACATGACGCCGGACCGCCGCGACAGCGCCCCCATGATGCCCAAGGCCGTGGTCGAGGATCCGGCGCGGACCTGGGGCGACGACCGCAAGCCCGGCGTGCCCTGGCGCGATACCCTCATCTACGAAGCCCACGTCAAGGGCTTCACCCAGCTGCACCCCGAGCTGCCCGACACCGTGCGCGGCACCTACACGGCGCTGGGCCATCCGGCCGTGGTCGAGCACCTGCTGAAGCTGGGCGTCACCGCCGTGGAGCTTCTGCCGATCCATGCGTTCGTCGACGACCTTTTCCTGGTGCGCAAGGAGCTGCGCAACTATTGGGGCTATTCGACGCTCAACTTCTTCGCGCCGGAACCGCGCTACCTCGGGCCGGACGGGGTGTCGGGCCTGCGCGCCGCCATCAAGACCCTGCACGCCGCCGGCATCGAGGTGATCCTCGACGTCGTCTACAACCACACCTGCGAGGGCAACCACCTCGGTCCGATGCTGTCGTTCAAGGGCATCGACAACCGCTCGTACTACAAGCTGGTGCCCGGCGACCTGCGCTCGTACTGGGACTGCACCGGTTGCGGCAACACGCTCGACCTGTCGCATCCCCGCGTCCTGCAGCTCGTGCTCGATTCCCTCCGGCATTGGGTCGAAAGCTACCACGTCGACGGCTTCCGCTTCGATCTCGCCTCGGCGCTGGCCCGCTCGCCGTTCGAAGTGTCGGACGGCAGCGGCTTCCTGCAGGCGATCGCCCAGGATCCGGTGCTTGCCCGCATCAAGCTCATCTCCGAGCCTTGGGACCTCGGCGCCGGCGGCTACCGCGTCGGCCGCTTCCCGACCGGCTGGGGCGACTGGAACGACCGCTTCCGCGACACCGTGCGCGCCTTCTGGCGCGGCGATGCCGGCCAGATTCCGGGTCTGGCGAGCCGCATCTCGGGATCGAGCGACCTGTTCAACCATTCCGGCCGCAAGCCTTGGGCCTCGGTGCAGTACGTCGCCTCGCATGACGGCTTCACGCTGGCCGACGTGGTGAGCTACGAGAAGCGTCACAACCTCCCCAACGGCGAGGAGAACAGGGACGGCCACGAACCCAATTATTCCAGCAACAACGGCGTGGAAGGGGACACGGCCGACGCGCGGGTGATCGCCCGTCGCAATCGCCAGAAGCGCAACCTGCTTGCCACCGCCATTCTGTCCGTCGGCACCCCGATGTTCCTGATGGGGGACGAGTTTTCCCGCTCCCAGCACGGCAACAACAACGCCTATTGCCAGGATGGGGAAACGAGCTGGATGCGCTGGCGCGACGCAACCGATCCGACGCTGGTCGATTACGTCGCCAACTTGATCGCTCTGCGCAAGCGTCACGACGTCTTCCGTCGCCTCGATTTCTTCACCGGCGACGTTGTCGCGGCGACGGGGCTCAAGGATGTGTACTGGCTGGCGGCGGACGGTCAGGAAATGGCCGGCGGCCTGTGGGGAACGTATGAGCGTCGCACGCTCGGCATGCAGATCGGCAATCACGACCGACCCGACGACCGTATCCTTCTCCTGTTCAACGCGTCCGACGCGGAGGTCGAATTTCACTTGCCTCCGGCTTTCCCCTGCGTTTCGTTCCGCCCCATCTTCGAATCGGTCGCCGCCGACGGCTGGGCCGGCACCGATGCCCCGAAGCTGACAGTCAAGCGCGCCTACCCTCTCGCCCCACGATCCTTCGTACTCTTCCAGCACGACCCCGGCCAAGAAGCGAAGCTCAAGTCATGACGCGTAGCAGACATGCGATGCCCTTCGGCGCCGAACTGACCGGACACGGCGTGCGCTTCGCCCTTTGGGCGCCCTCGGCCGGCAAGGTCGATCTGGCCTGCGGGTCCCGCCGCATCCCCATGCCGGCCGTGGGGCAGGGCTGGTACCGCCTCGACGACGATGCGGCGGCCGTCGGCGATCGATACGGCTTCGCCATCGACGGGGCCGTCGACCTCGTGCCCGATCCGGCCTCGCGCTTCCAGGCCGACGATCTCGACCGGCGCAGCAGCGTCCTCGATCCCCAGGCCTACGAGTGGCGCGACGGGAGCTGGCGCGGACGGCCCTGGAACGAGGTGGTGCTGTCGGAAGTCCACGTCGGGGCGGCGACGACGGGGGGAACCTACGCGGCGCTGGCGGCGCGGCTGCCCGATTTCGCCGATGTGGGGATCACCGCGATCGAGCTGATGCCGTTGGCCGGCACGCCGGGCCTGCGCACCTGGGGCTACGACGGCGTGCTGCCCTTCGCCCCCAACAACTGCTACGGCTCGCCCGACGATCTCAAGGGCCTCGTCGACCGGGCGCATGAACTCGGCCTGAGCGTGTTCCTCGACGTCGTCTACAACCACTTCGGACCGACGGGGAACTTCCTGCACTCCTACGCCAAGAGCTTCTTCACCGAGCGCCACGAAACGCCGTGGGGCGCCGGCATCAACTTCGACGGCCGCGGCGAGGCGAGCGACGTGGTGCGTGAGTTCTTCGTGCAGAACGCCCTGTACTGGCTCGATGAATACCACATCGACGGCCTGCGCTTCGATGCCGTCCATGCCATCCTCGATGACAGCCCCAGGCATTTCCTCGACGAACTAGCCGAGCGGGTCCGCGAGGCCTTTCCCGCGCGCCACATCCACCTCGTGCTGGAAAACGAGGCCAACGAGGCGCGCCGGCTCGGGCGCGGCGGCGATGGCGAGCCGTTGAGCTACGACGCCCAGTGGGACGACGACATCCACCACTGCTGGCACGTGCTGCTGACGGCCGAGCACGAGGGCTACTACGGCGACTTCGGCGGCGACACGGTGGAGCGCCTCGGCCGCTGCCTCGCGGAAGGCTTCGCCTACCAGGGCGACTATTCGCCCAACCTCGACCACGTGCGCGGCGAGAAGACCGATGGCCTGCCGCCGCAGGCTTTCGTCGCCTTCCTGCAGAACCACGACCAGATCGGCAACCGCGCGATGGGCGACAGGCTGACCACGCTGGCCGACCCCGGGCGCCTCGGGCTCGCCCGCGCCGGGCTGCTGCTGTCGCCGCAGATCCCGATGCTGTTCATGGGCGACGAATGGGGGGCGAAGACGCCGTTCCTGTTCTTCGTCAACTTCGAGCGCGAGCCCGACCTCGAAGAAGCGGTGCGCAAGGGCCGCGCCCGCGAGTTCGAGAAGTTCACGAGCTTCGGCGAGCACGTGCCGGACCCCACCGCCCTCGACACCTTCGCCCGCTCGCGGCTCGACTGGGGCGACCGCGAGCGCCCGGCCTTCGCGGCGGTGCTGGCCGAGACGAAGGCGCTGCTCGCGATCCGCCGCCGCGAGGTGCTGCCGCTGATGAACGGCGGCTTCCTGCACGCGAGCTACGCGCGGCTGGGCGCCGGGGGGCTCGACGTCCTGTGGTTCTTCGAGGAAGGGACGC